>NZ_QTMM01000006.1:294026-318439 GCF_003635445.1 Parabacteroides sp. AF17-3
AAAGACCTCTTGTATAATCAATATTGCTTAGTAGCATATATATTGCTTGTAGGTATGTTCTTGGGCGTGAAGCTGGCTACTTACACAGTAGAGTACGCTATATATAAAAGTAAATTCATTGGTAACAAGGAAAGATAACCCCTGAATGGTGTTCCTTTCCAAACCATTAGATGTAATTATATGACATGAAAATCTATGAGAATAAAATATTGAGAATACTTGGATTTATTTTTATTTGGATTTATGTATTCGGTGTGGGCATTTGCTTTGCTGCAAAATGGTATGCTATTGGAATATCAGGAGCTATCTTATTGGTTGTTTGGTTAAATTCCGGACTTATTGGTGATACTATTTATAAATATAGAGTAAAACAGGCTACAAAACAAATAAAAAGGTATGGAATACAATTATTTGTTGATTTAAACCAATGTAAAGTCACTACACAGAAATGGAATACCAAGAAATCAAGGATGCAAGAGCCTATCTTTCGGATATTCCATACATGGGAAATCCAATTTTGGAATGGTGTCAGTGGCTATTTATTCCCTGACATTTATCATAGTGAACAAATCGTGTCCACTACAATATACACCGTAACGTACACAACCAAATACAATGGAAAGACAAAAACATTTCGCAGTGATGTAATCTTGAAGGAAAAAGTTTCATTGGAAATACTATTGCAACACTATGAAATGACAACGATTTACATAAATCCGAAGAATGACAATCAATATTATTTTGATTTGGATTTTCTAAAATAGATACAGCTAACAACGCAGGATAACGGCAAGTCGTTCCCTGCTAACCATTAAATAAACAATGAGTTCGCCTACTATCTTTTATAATCTTGGGAAAATTACAGTTTGGCTTTGGTACAGACTGATTAAAAAGAAGAAATTCAAATACAAGGATATGATATTCCAATATCCGGGTTGGTTGTTTTGGGTTATCGGCTTGGGAATTGGAGTATTAATAATAGTATGCGGTTATTTTCTGCTTATCCGGCTTGAAAACCAAAGAACAATATGAGTAGCCTTATCACAGCAAAGAGATTTGGAAAAGTTCTAATATGGGTATGGAACAGATATATAAAGAAAGCCGCCATTCCTTTTGAAGAACTTGATTTCCATTACCTCGATTGGGCTTTCATTATTACAGGTTGTATCTTTTTCGGGGTTGTGGCAGGTGTTACCCTGCTTTATTTTGCTTTTATAAAACAATAGACTATTAACAATGAAAGCCCAACTAAAATACCCGATATTCAGCTTTGCCCCCAAAGGCAACATGATATACGTGTTTCGCAAGGAAGAACTGTACACAACGACCAATACCAAGTTGTTGAAGAAGCGGAAGAACTACATTGTTGTGGATGCAACCGGGACGAAATATGTTGAAAAGGGGGCGCACAAAGTGAAGTGGCAAGGGATGTTGGGATATTGTATCAGGATGCAGGGACGTGTGATTTCCATTGAATACGAGTACGGGGACAACCCCGAACCGTTCCCGTTACGGAAACTGCAAGAACTGGTAGCGGAACGATACCCCAAGACACGGTGGTTCAAGGAAGAATGCTGGAACAGCGCAGACGAGTTCCGGCAAGTGATTTTCGCCTGCAAGACCTTTGAGGAAGTGGCGGACATACTGATGCCCGAACGAAAAACGAGCGTTTGGCAACGCATTGAAGAATATTTCCTGCGGGCAGGTTTTCTTATGCTTGCCGCCATGTTCCTTTATCACGTGGTTTGGCGGCTAATCCAAAAGGTCTGGCTATGGGCTACCGGGTAACGTACAGGAAACAAATCAATTTATTCAGATATGGAACAACGGATTACACCACTATTGCTTCCCACTCCCGAAGCGGAGTTGGAAGCGTCCTGCAAGGAACTGGACGAAAAGGTAACATGGCTGCTGCACAACAGCCGGAAAATGGACAACTACTTGGAACTTGAACCGTTCAGCAAGGACGGGCGGCTGTGCGCCCACGTGTGCGACACGCTCAAAAGCCTGCCGGAAACGCCGACACTGGCGGCGTACAAGGACTACAAGGCAATCATCATTCTGCTGGGTATGTCCACCACACATTACGCCATACTGGACGAACTGGCGGAACAGCACCGCAAGCGGGACGACATACCCGAACTGACCGCCTACTGCGATGCGCTCCACTGGATGCGACCGGGACGGCAGTACCTATGCAACGTATACAACACGGTATGCCACGCTTTCCACCTGCTGCGGAGAAACCCGGTAAGGGACAACCGCCTGCTGGTGACGGAAAAGGAGCTGCGCCACGCCGAACGGATGCTGCCGGAACTGGGCAGGCAGACGTTCACCGAAATGGTACGTCTGAAAGGCTACATGGTCTATGATGCCGAGCAACTGGCGGACAAATGCGGCATGGAATACGGCTCGTTCCGGCGAAAGGTAAAGAAAATGACCGGGTACACGGCTAAGGAATGGGTGATAAAGGAACGGGTAAAAGACGTGGAACACTACCTGATGAACACAAACCTCACGCTTACCGAAGTGGCGTTCACCACCGGGTTCGCATCGACATCGAACCTGAACGACTTCTGCAAGGCGTATCTTTTAGATACCCCCGGAGAAATACGCAGAAAAGCGCAGGAAACAAGAAAATGCACAGTTACAAGAACGTAATGTGAAAAATCAAGAATAAAACAGATTTTTTATGCCCGTAACTTTGTGCTTCATAAAAGATAAGCACAAGATTATGGAACATAAGATACCGTTGGAAACATACTTCGCCGGACTGCTTCAAAAAGTGGAATGGCAGATACAGGAATACGAGGACACCGCAGCGGACACGCTGACGCTCTGCCGCCTGTGCGTGGACTACCTGCAAGAGATACTGGGCGAACTCAAAACCTTTATAATCTCCTACCCGTTCGCCAGCACGGAAGAAGAAATACACTTCTTCAAGGAACTGAAACCGCTTTTAGCGAGCAAAATCATCTATTACAACACCGTTTACAAGATAGAGGTGCGCTTCCCCAGCGGCAGCGAGGACGTGCAGCGGGACTACCTGCTGTCGGAAACCGACCGGATTTCAAAGTCGTTCCAGCGGAACTTGGCGTTCTACCAGTACCACCGCACGAAAGCCACCTACTTGGACAGGCAGTATTTCATGCGTGGGAAGCCTGACATACAAATCATTGTGGACAGTTTCTATTACGAAACAGACCCACAGTTCAGCACCAGTCACGACTTCAAGGTAGCCAAGATTTTAGCCAACGAACTGCTGGAAATATACCTCACCAACCGACTGCACGAACTGGAACGCCGGGAACAGCGCAAGCGGGTGAAGAACGGCTTCACAGGAAAGGTGCTACGCTGGACGGGGACGAAAAGGGCGTTGGTGGAGCTTGTCTATGCACTGGACGCCTGCGGCTGTCTGAACAAGGGAACGGTTGATATTAAGGAGATTGTAGCCTATTTTGAATACGTTTTCGACATCGACCTCGGCGACTTCTACCATACCTACATGGAACTCAAAGCCAAGACCAAAGACCGCACAGGCTTCCTCTCCACCCTGAAAGACAGGTTGCTGCTGCGCATGAGGGAACAGGATTAGGCAACCGTTCTTTAACAAAATTTATTTCGCCACAGGTGGGTTCGCCTGTGGCGTTTTATTTTTCAGGACACCCGAACTTTGCGGCAAATCAATTAGTTACCATTATGGAAATAATAACATTCGAGTCCAAAGCCTACAAGGAACTGGACAACAAAATTACTGCCATTGCCGATTACATATTCAATCATGTAGAAAAGGCAAAACAAAGTGAAGAAGATATGTGGGTGGACAGCTACGAGGTCTGCACGTTCCTGAAAATAAGCGAAAAGACCCTGCAACGCCTGCGGGTATCGGGGACTATCGCCTATTCCAACATCAGGGGACGTTATTTCTACAAGGTCAGCGAGATACGCCGGATGCTGGAAGAACGTTTGATTAGGAGCAACAAAGAGAACATCGACAACCTGATAACCAACCACCAACTGTATGCTAAGGAAAGAGGAAATCTTAGAAAGAACAAGTAACGGGCTGGCGGTATTCAAACACTACCTGCCCGGAAACTGGCGCATAGGTCGCAACTTCCTTAACCCGCTGTACGAGGACAGCAAGGCTTCCTGCAACATCTACTTCGACCGCCGGGGCGGTATCTACAAGATGAAAGACTTCGGCAACGACAGTTACAGCGGCGACTGCTTCTTCCTCGTGGGGCAGTTAAAGGGGCTGGACTGCAACCGGGCGGCTGACTTCGTGGAGATACTGGAAATCATCGACCGGGATTTGGGCTTGGGGCTGGCTTCCGGCACTCCGGTTTCCGTTCCCCCGGCAACCGTCCGCCGGGCAGAGCCGGACAAACCCGAAGAAAAGCCCGAAAAGCCCGTCAAGCCCTACCAGTTCCGGGAACAGAAATTTCCGCTTGCCGAACTGGTGTACTGGCAACAGTACGGCATCACGCCCGAACTGCTGGAACATTACAAGGTCTGCTCGCTCCGGGAATACAACAGCGAAACGGCAGAGGGCAAACCGTACACCTACACTTCATCGGTGGCAGAACCCATGTACGGCTACAAGGGCAAACAGTACATCAAGCTGTACCGCCCGTTCTCCACGCCCCGCTTCCTCTATGGCGGCAGCTTCGGCGAAAACTACTGTTTCGGGCTGGAGCAACTGCCCGCCAAAGGCGACACGCTATTCATCACGGGCGGCGAGAAAGACGTGCTTTCGCTGGCGGCGCATGGTTTTCACGCTATCTGCTTCAACAGTGAAACGGTGACGATACCGCCAACGCTGGTTTATCGGCTGACGTTCCGCTTCAAGCACATCGTCCTGCTCTTTGACATGGACAAGACGGGCAGGGAAAGCTCACGCAAGCAGGAAAAACTATTGGAAGAATTTGGCGTGAAACGCCTGCTGCTCCCGCTTCCGGGAACGAAAGAGGAAAAGGACATATCCGACTACTTCAAAGCCGGGAACACCCGTGAAGATTTCCTGAAACTGTTTATCGAATTTTTAGACAACCTGTATAGCGACACATTGATTATGCTTAAATCATGCGAGATAGATTTCAACAACCCGCCCGCCAAAGCGCAAGAGATTATTTCGGCGGGTGACGTTCCGTTAGGAACACAAGGCAACCTGTTCGGCATCACCGGGGGCGAGGGAACGGGCAAGAGCAATTATGTAGCCGCAATCGTGGCGGGCTGCATCTGCCCGGCTGGTGCGGAAGTAGATACACTGGGCGTACAGATAACCGCCAACGGCAGGCACAAGGCGGTCTTGCTCTATGATACCGAACAGTCGGAAGTGCAACTGTTCAAGAATGTAAGCAACCTGCTGGCACGTGCCAAACAGCCGGACAAACCCGATGAGCTGAAAGCGTTCTGCCTGACGGGTATGTCACGCAAGGAACGCTTGAACGCCATTGTGCAGAGCATGGATAAGTTCTACTACCAGTACGGCGGCATCCAGTTGGTCGTCATTGACGGCATCGCCGACCTTGTTAAGAGTGCCAACGATGAAGCGGAAAGCGTGGCGGTGATAGATGAACTTTATCGGCTGGCTGGCATCTACAACACGTGTATTCTGTGCGTGCTGCATTTCGTCCCCAACGGTTTGAAGCTGCGGGGACATTTGGGCAGCGAGTTGCAGCGCAAGGCGGCTACAATCCTTTCGATAGAGAAAGACGATGAACCCGCCCAGTCGGTAGTGAAAGCCCTGAAAGTAAGGGACGGAAGCCCGCTGGACGTGCCGCTGATGCTCTTTGCATGGGACAAGGAAGCCGGGATGCACGTGTACAAGGGCGAGAAGCCCCGTGAGGAAAAGGAGAAACGCAAGGAAAGGGAACTGGTGAATGTCGCACGTGACATCTTCGGGCGGCAGACACGCATCACCTACATAGACCTTTGCGAGCAGTTGCAGCAGGTCTTGGACATCAAGGAACGCACCGCAAAGAGCTATATCCGCTTCATGCGGGAAAGGGACATCATCACCAAAGACACGGCGAACCAAAGCTGTTTTGTCATCGGTTCATATAATCTTCGATGGAACACAGGTTGTCCATAAACGTATGGATAAAACTTGTGTAATTCATGTGCTTGTGTCCTGCCCTGTTGTGAAACACGGCAGGATTTTTTCTGTTTGCACGTGAAAATTCAGGGTATTTGCTTAACTTTGCAGAAGTTACACGAAAAAAGTAACGGCAGTTGGACGGCGGTTGCCGGAATATTGCCTTTATATATAACATATACGTTCGCCGAACGTCCCAAAGTAGAAAACTGGCACTTTTCAAAATGTGGGGATATTCAGCGCAGGATATGCTATGCGTTTGTCATAGCGTGGCTGCACTGTTTCCACATTTGGGTATGCCAGTACCTCTACTTTGAAACAGCGTCATGCCACGCTTTCTTTTTGAGGTGGCGGCTAACGTGCAAAGACAGTAGGGATTTATATCACTTTAATACCTGACAATATGGAACAAATCAAAGCGCACATCGCCGTATCGCTGGACGGGCATACCGCCACACCGGACTATGAACTGGACTGGATGCCCCGTGAGGTCAAGGAACTGGCGGCAAGGGAACACGCCGCCGCAAGCTGCCTGCTTATGGGGGCGAACACCTACAACTACATCTTTGAACACTGGGGCGGGTGGCCGCACAAAAGCAAGCGGTCTTTTGTGGTGTCACACTACGACACCAACGTGACGCCGGACTGCGGCGTGGAGTTCCTGACCGAAGAACCGCTGCAAAGGGTCTATGAACTTAAACAGGAAACCGACATACTGGTGGTGGGCGGTGGTAAGCTGCTTACTTCATTGATTAAAGCCGGGTTGCTGGACAGCCTGACAATATACACCGTCCCGGTCATGGCGGGCAAAGGCATCGGCTTTATCGGGGAAACATTCGGCTCACATTGGAAACTCTCGGAAAGCAGGGTGCTGGATAACGGGGTGGTCTGTTCGACCTACCTGTTTGGCGGGAGCGTATAAAAAAATGCGCCCGGTTCCCGCCGGGCGCAACCACTAAAATTTCAATTATTATAAGTTGTAAAACCTATCACAATGAAATTTCAGTGGCAAAGATAGGCTATTTCTTCGGTTTCGCTTTCTTTTCGGGGAATGAAAAACCGACATTGAACTGCTCGTCCAGCAACAGCGAAGCATCGAAAGCCTTGCCGTTCTTGCCCTTGAAGCCCTTGATTAGCCCGGTCTTGCGTTTCGTCACCAACTCGACAATCTGCTTGTCGGAAAGCTGCTTGTCGCACTTGTTGCGGAATATGGTAAGCGTGCAATCCACGTTGGAACACTTCGCCACTTTCGGGTAGAACAGGATGCGTCCGCTACCGCATTTCGGGCAGGGGCAGGTTTCACCGCCCGCAACAGATAATTGTACCGAAAGCAGTTCCGCCGTGATTTGGGCGGCGTACACCTCGATACCCTTTCGGAACGTATCGGCATCCATGCTGCCCGCTTCTATCTTGGAAAGGGCGGTTTCCCACATACCCGTCATTTCGACATCGGCAATCTTCTTGTCCTTGACAATCTTGTAAACGGCAAGCCCCTTGTCAGTAGGCACAAGGTTCTTCTTCTCACGCACGATGTACTGGCGGGCGAACAGCGTTTCGATAATCGCCGCACGGGTGGCGGGTGTGCCTATCCCGGCATCTTTCAGGCTGGCTTTCAGTTCGGCATCTTCCAGTTCCTTTCCGGCGTTTTCCATTGCCGCAAGCAGGCTGCTTTCCGTGTGCAGCGGTTTCGGCTTGGTCTGCTTCTCCAACAGTTCCACGTTGAAAATCGGCAGGCTTTCGCCCTCTTGAAGTGGCGGCAGGCTGGCGGCTTCTTCGTCCCCGCCCGTTTCCTGCTCGCCGAACACGGCACGCCAGCCTGCTACTTTCATCACAGCCCCTTTTACCGTGAAGTCGGTATCTCCAGCCGACAATATGGCGGTGGTAACGTCTTTCACGCACTTGCCCGAAAAGGCTTCCAGCATACGCCCGGCTACCAGCTCGTAAACCGCCCGCTCGTCTTTGGAGAGTTCGCCGGGCAGGTTCTCGGTAACGATTAAGGCGTGGTGGTCGGTCACTTTGCCGTCATTCACGCTACGGCGGTTCAGGGGTGTGCCGTCCAGCCCGGCGGCATACCCGGCAAAGCGGGGGTATTGCCCCAGCAGGGCGACACGCTCCGGCATTTCATCGAAAACGTCCTCCGATATATAGCGGCTTCCGGTTCTCGGGTAGGACATCACTTTCTTTTCATACAGGCTTTGCGCTATGGAAAGCGTCTTGTCAGCCGAGAAGTTCAGCTTCGTGTTCGCTTCCTTTTGCAGCGTGGTAAGGTCGTACAAAAGCGGCGGTTCTTGGCAGGCTTCTTTCCTCTCAACGGATTTAACCACAAGTTGCCCGGCATCCTTTACCCGTTGCAGGGCGGCTATGGCTTCGGGCTGCTGTTCCCACTTGGCGGTCGATTGGGCGGTAAAATTTATTCCCCCGCTGGCGGTCGCCGCTTTGAGTTGCCAAAACTTGGCGGGTACGAAATTCTTGTTCTCCAAATAGCGGCTGCATATCATCACGAGCGTGGGTGTCTGTACCCTGCCCAGCGAGAACACCCCCTGCCCGGCGGCAACGCTCAACGCTTGGGTGGCGTTTATCCCTATCAGCCAGTCCGCTTCGCTGCGGGACTTGGCAGAGAAATAGAGGTTATCGTAACGCTCTCCCGGCTGCAAGTTATCCAGCCCCTCACGGATTGCCTTGTCGGTAAGGCTACTTATCCACAGGCGCACAAATGGTTTCCGACAATTCAGGTAATGGAAGATATAGCGGAAGATTAACTCACCCTCACGTCCGGCATCGGTGGCGACAATAATCCGGTCGCACTGGTCGAACACTTCCTTTATCACTTTCAACTGTTTCAGCACGCCGGGGTCTGCCTTGTAGCCTTTCTCCGCTTTCACCTGACGGGGGATTAGCTGGAAATCGGGCGGCAGTATGGGCAGGCTCTCCCGGCGGAAGTTCGCCACGCCGTAGGCTTCCGGCATGGCAAGCTGGATTAAGTGGCCGAACGCCCATGTCACCATATACCCGTTGCCGGAAAGATAACCGTCATTACGCCCGGTCGCACCGATGATGCGGGCGATGTCCTTTGCCACGCTGGGCTTCTCTGCTATCAATGCAATCATAATTCTTTACTTTTTAAGGTGGGTACTACATTTTCATTCCTCTGGACTTCTTGGGCTTGTCCGCTTTCAGGCTCTTGTCCTGCGCCTTGTCCTGCTTCTCTTTCTGCTTGGCGGTGGGCTTGTCCTGACCCTGTTTCAGCGGCTCTTTGCCCTGCTTGGTGGCTTCGTTGGTCTTGCCCCCCGAATTGACCGCTACCTGCGTCCGGCTCTCGGCGGCGGGGGTAACGTCTTTCGGCTGCACCTTGTCGGGGGATTTGCCCTGTACGCCGGGCTGCACATGACCGTTGAACTCAACGCCCTTTCCGTCCTTTATCCCGGCTACCTGCTGTTCTGCGGGCTGCTGTCCCTGCTGCAAGAACTGGACGGCGGCACGGGGCAGGAACTCCAAGCCACGCTCCACCGCACTGACCTGCAAATAGGCACTGCGCTTCGTGCCGTCCCTGAATTGCAGGTTTTCCATTTTCACCGCTTGCCCGGCTTCAAAGGCGGCTTTCTGTTCCGGGCTGACTTGCACGTTACAGATTGTATCGGGGCATTTCCATTTGTCAGCCCGCATGTATTCCAGTTCGTGCGTGTACCTGTCCCGGCTGACAAACACGGGGATTTGCTCGCCGCTTTTCGGGTCTTTGATTTCAGCGATGCCGCCCAAGTTGCCAGTGCCTTGCAAGTTGCCCTGTTCCTGCTTGGTGAACCCGTGTTCATGGAACGGGCGTTGCAACAGCTTTTCGTCCTGCTGCACGCCGTGCAGCTTGGGTATTACCGTGCCGTCCTTTGCCTGATAGAAAGAGAGCTTGACATCGGTAGGTTTGAGGTAGAAGCCGCCCACCGTCCCCGAAACGGTGTAGGTATTTCGGGACTTGTAGCCACGCATCACCCGGTCGAAGTCCTTCGTGTTTTTCAGGGTGTCGGCGGTGATGCCGACTTTTTTCAGGTTCTCCCAGTCGATTTTTGACGGGTCGAAGCGGTAGCCCTGCTTGAACTCGTGGAAGTCGGGCTTCGGAACTCGAAGCATTTCAGCCCGCTTGTTGCCCTCCGGTGTAGGGTTGCGGTGGTTGTCCTCGATTGCCTTTGCGTCCCGCTCCGCTTCGGAAGCCTTGACGCTGAACAGTTCCAGCCCGGAAGTGTCCTGATACTTGCGGTAGAAGTTGGAAATGAAGTTGCTGAACACATCGCTGTTCTTGTCCACCTGCATGAACTCGCCGCCGTGTGTCGGCGGCACGGTCTGCAAATTGCCCTCCTTGTCGATACCCTTAACGGCACTCACCTTGCCCTGCTGTTTATCCAAGACCAGCAGCACGTCTTTTTCCTGCCCCTCTGCGGGCGGGGTCATTCTGTTTGCCATAAATAATTGGAATTTTAGTGGTTACGGGAATAGTCCCGCCCAAAGGTAGCGACTAAATATGCTATATTTGGACGGGCGGCAAGGGCTGTCCGAATTTGTCCTGCGGTGTCCCGATTTGTCCGGGTGGGATGAAATTCCGCAACCATTGGTTGCAGAATTGAAAAGGGCATAAAAAAAGAGAGTGAATGATTTCACTCTCTTTCGATGAACCCTTTGTGAACCCTTTGGTCGTTTTTTGAAATAGCTAAAACTCAAGTAATTTGCATATTTTGCAAAAGAAAATCATTCGAGTATGAACCATATGTGAACCCTTTAATGGATTAGCGGGGAACACTGTTTAAGCGTCATCGCGCTTCGTTAGTAATCTGTTATTGCACTCGTTTCAAATCCCCGATAGATTGGAGTGACATTTCTATGTAGGGAATAGTTTTTAGAATATGGATGTTATCTATTGCTTCTTTACCACCCAATGCCAATGCCGATACAAGACATGGAGATTATAGAATAAAAATAATTCATCTTTCTTATTATCAGTCATTTGAATATTTTCTGTTTTTCTCTATTTTTGCCATTTTCTGTTATTCAGTACACTTTGAAATATCATTTTCTTTTGTACCTTTGCATCCGCAGAAAACAAAAGAAAATCAACTATTTAGTGTAATTACCCGGTTACGGCACCTAAATCGAGATAAAACCTCTAAACAATGGCAATGTTAGAAAATAAAACGAAAGAAAACCCCAAGCTGGAGCAAAATAAGCTCTCGGACGGTAGAATAAGCCTTTACTTAGAGTATTATTTCCTCCTCAAATTATTAAAAGTAATACTGTCAAAAAGAAATACCTTTTATTCTTACTCTTTTCGCCAGTACTTATATCTTGCAGTCAACAGAAAAAAGTTTAGTACGGTTTGGATATATAGACAAAAAACAGACTAAACTCCAAACATGGAAATTCAGATATTTTTTATACATTTCTCTTATATACAAATGATAGCCGAATTCAATTCATATATGAGTAACATAGACATAGACTTCTTCAAGGAGTTGTGTCTGAAACATGGAGAGTTACGACATTATAAAAAGAATGAGTTTATTCTCCATGAAGGTGATGCCTGTTCTTTCTTCGGGTTTATCTTATCAGGCGTAGTCAAATACAGTTGCACCAACCGGACAGAAAACAAGCCGTATAATGTCGGTTTTTCCTTTCCAAATGAATTTATAGCCGATTATCCCACTTGCTTATATGGCATGAAATCAGAATTGAATATACAGGCGATAATCCCGTGCGAGATTTACATCTGTTCTTCTACATTCTTACAGCAAAAATTCAAGGAAAATAATGAAAACCAACGGATAGCCCGTATTGCAGCCGAACAGATGTTTTTCCAATCATATTCACGTTATTTGGATTTATTCAGATTCACACCGGAAGAGCGTTACCTCCAACTTTTAAAAAAATGCCCTGCAATCCTTCAAATGGTATCACTAAAAGAAATAGCATCCTACCTTAAAATTACACCCATACACATGAGCCGAATCAGACGCAAGCAAAGTTTTGACAACAAAAAATAAACATAGGTTTAGAAATTTACATTCATAACAATATTCCAAGAGTATCTTAATCTGCCAAAGAATTCTTCTTTTTATCTTTGTCTTATCTTTGGTTGGTTCAACGAAGAGACAAAATAAAGATTGAATGAGTTAAACAAGAGATTAAAAAAAAGAATATGAAAACAAAAGAAATTCTTGGAATACTTATGCTATTCCTCTGTACATTCAGCTTTATAAGCTGCGACGATGATAATGAACAGACAAATGAATTAACCCCCGAAGCACTTTATCAGACTTCATGGCGTGGAACAGGGCATTGTGAGGCTTGGACAGTACAAAATATGGGGGTCGGTATGCAATTTGTAGATACTCGGAAAGGGAAAGTAAATTGGGAAGGTTACGATGAAATTGATATTACTTATACAATAGAAGGGAAATATATCACATTTAATAGCAATGCTTTATATTTGGGTGGAGCCCCTTGGATTATCAAAAGCTATACCCAAAAACATATAACCATTATACAGAATGAAATTAGTCCAGATAAAGAGAAAGTAGCTACAATTGAATTAGAGAAAATAGATTAAACTGAATCATGGGAACATTAAGTTGCATAAATGTATGCTACAACAGAACAATGAGAACCGTGAGATTTGCAAATTGAGCAAAGAAAGTCATAAATACCTTGTAAATAAAGGAAAAAATGCAGATTCATCTAATATTCCTTTATGTGCTATTATCGGGCTGGTCTATGGGCTGAAACACAAGGAAAAGAGATTCACCTTGTTCTTTTGTATAGGATTGGTTATTGGGTTAGGATGAGCAATTTATATGCTACTGCTAATAAGGTCAATGTAAATCAAAGGAATATGAAACTGAAATATATATTGAATGCTATACTATTTGTTTTGGCATTATCTTTTTTGTCTATGTGTATATTTAAGACTACAGAGTTAAGTTTAAAATGTATGCAATTTGCTGTATCTATCTCTTGTATAGGAGCAATGTTTTCTACAAAAAGATATAGATACATATTTGCATCTATTGCTTTAATCATTATAGGAATATCTTTTTCACTTTAAATGTCCATAATAACGATAATGATTTGATTATTGAATGGTATAATAATAGTCCAGTCTACAGATAGCGACTAAAAACGGGGGCAAGGGATGCCCGAATCTGTCCTGCGGAGCTTGAAATTATCCGGGTGCGGTAAATCTCCAACTGTTGGTTGGAGATTTAAAACGGGTACAGACCGAAGTTAATCGCTTGCTTTAAACGAGCCATTTGTGAGCCATTTGTATATATTGTTTTCGGCTTATAATCAACAGTTTTACAAAAATCGCATTATACTTGTGAGCCATTTGTGAAGCGTTTATGAAGCGTATGGCAAGCCTTTGATTGAGTTTCCGTTATTCTCCTATTATCAGGTGACACGACAAAAAGAAAACATCTTCGGCAAAATCTTTGTTATGTTTTTGCAGGTGATTACATAATATACTATCTTTGCATATAGAAACAAAGGACATAAATATGGCTTCATTCAGAAAAGAGATACTTGGGCAGATTGAACGGATAGATACCGGGCGTATATTCACGTTCCGGGATTTATCGTTTGAAACGGAAAAGACCGCCAATGTTGCGGTGCTGCTCTCCGAACAGAGCCGCAAAGGGGTACTGGTACGGGTTGAAAAGGGGGCGTACTACCGTCCCAAGAAATCAGTGCTGGGGCTGGGAAAGCTGCCTGTCTATCAGGATGAACAGTTCCGCTACCTGACTGAAAAACTGAACGGCTATATCACGGGGGCTTACATCTATAACAAAATGGGGCTGACCGAACAGGTTGCCACAACCATAACGATAGCCACTCCTAACCCGGTTCGCCGTTTCCGTTTCAAGAACTTGGATATAGAGTGCGTGAAAGCCTACTGCATGGACTACCCGGATGAAAGCCTTGTCCCGTACTTGCGGCTGCTCGATGCGATAAAGGACATGAAGCGCATACCCGGAACAACCGGGCAGGACATCTACAACCGGGTCAAAAGCCAATATTTCAACGGGTACAGCCTGCCGGAACTGGAAAAAATCGTATCTTTGGCGAAAAGTTACCCGCCACGTGTCAGAAAGGTGGTGGCGGACATACTGGGCGACATCAGACAAACCGTATTGCAAACAGAAATGGCAAAGACCATTCTTCCCACGACACGGTTCAACTTGGATTATAAAACGGCATAGGACAGAAATATGAATTTACATTCGGACAAGGAAGCGTTCAAGGAAATCATCGCACTGGCGGCTGAACATTTCGGCTACGAGCAGTCGCACGTGGAAAAGGATTACTGGGTATCGAAGATACTGCGGGATATTTCCATGTCCGAATATGCGGATAAGACCTACTTCAAAGGCGGGACTTCACTTTCCAAAGCCTACGGGCTGATAGAACGCTTCTCGGAAGATTTGGACTTGTTCGTGTTCACGGGTGACAAAGGTGCGTCCAAGCAGGCTGAAAAGACATTGAACAAGAAACTTTCCAAATATATAGCCGAACTTAACAGTGACATATACAAGGAAGATTTGTCGGAAACGGGCGGTAATTACCGCAAACTGTATTTCTCGTATGACAATGTATTTCAGGGTGTGGGACTAAAAGAGCATTTGGAAGTAGAGATAAAATCCTGTGACCTGCCGGACAAAAAACGGATGTTCTACCCGGCAGACAAGCAGGTTATCAAACCGATTGTGACCGCCTTTCTTGAAAGTATCGGGCAAGAGGAACTGATAAGCACCTACGGGCTGGGAAGTTTTGAAACGCAGTGCATCAATCCCCGAAAGACTATCTGCGACAAGGTTTCAAGGCTGGTAAAGCTGTCTTACAATGAGGATGCAGCCGCACTGTTGGCAAAGCATATCCGTGACGTTTACGACTTGTCGGCACTCTACCACAATCAGGAATATAACGATTACCTACATTCGGAAGATTTCTTGGATGCCATGTACCGGGTGACGATAGAGGACGGACTAAACAAAAACTCCCGTTCGCACTTGTCGCTGGCTGATGCACCGATATTCAAGGATGCCGAAGCGGTCATGGCGTTGCCCGAAGTGGCTACGGCGTACACTACCGATTTGAAGAAACTGACTTTCGACAAAAGCAAGATGCCGCCGATAGGCAAGGCTGTGGAAGCATTGAAGAACCTGCACGAAATATTAGTGCGTTTTGAAGCCTACCGCACCAAAAAGCAAAATGAAGAACAACCGTAAAGCTACATCGGCTGTTCTTCACTCCATACATTATTATATACAGCTATTCTTCCTCCTTAATCAAGTGGCATAGCTCCGGGTCGTTCTTAATCCGTGTTATCTCGTCCTCGACAATCTGCCGGACTTCCTGACGGATGCGGTCATAATTGGCTTGTATCTCCTCCTGCATCCGGTCGTTGCCGTCCTTGTCGGTGAAGTCGATTATCTGCGGCAACTTCACGTAACGGGCGGTTTCCTGCTTCACCTTTTCATTGTCCACCACGATTTCACAATGGAAAATCTTCTGCTCTATCCGTTCATCGAAGTTGTCTGCTACTGCCCCCACGAACATGCCTTGCGTGAGGTTGGATATTTTACTGGCGGGTATCAGGCTGTCCATTTGGGTGCTTATCGAGGTGGACTTCTCCCGCTGGTTGATTGTCATGCTCTGCCGTTTCTGCAACACCTTTCCGAAACGCTCGGAAAGGATTTTCGCCGTTTCACCGACTACCTGACCGCTGAACACATTACCCACAGTATTTTGAATTACTTTGCTTTCCTTATCCCCGTAGTCACGGGTAAGCTGGCTGTAATCTTGAAAGCCTAACAGAACCGCCACCTTGTTGCTTCGGGCGGTTGCAATCAGATTGTCAAGCCCACGAAAATAAATCGTTGGCAGCTCGTCTATTATCACCGAACTTTTAAGCTGACCTTTCTTGTTTATCAGCTTCACTATTCTACTGTTATATAATCCCAGTGCCGCCGAATAGATGTTCTGACGGTCGGGATTGTTGCCGACAACCAAGATTTTAGGCTCTTTCGGGTTGTTGATGTCCAGCGAGAAATCATCACCTGTCATTACCCAGTAAAGAGCGGGTGAAATCATCCTTGAAAGCGGGATTTTCGCACTGGCAATCTGCCCCTGCAACTGCTCTTGAGCGTCTGATTCCCAAGCATCCACGAACGGCGAAAGGTAGTTTTCCAGTTCGGGATAACTGCGCAAAATAGTGAATACATCGGCGTATTTCTTGTTCAATAGTTCAATGGCATGGGGGAACGTGCAATACTTACCGCCTTGATAGATACGGAGATACCAAATTATAGCCGCCAAAAGAATAATCGGGCTTTCCACGAAGAAGTCGCCCTGCTTGCTTATCCAACTTCGATTGAGGTTAAGCATTATCGTGTAGCTGGCTTCGTAGGCATCCGCAATGTCCGACATGAAGCTGGCGTTTATCGGGTTGCATCGGTGGCTCTTGCGGGGGTCGTCAAAATTGATAATGTAGAATTTGGGCTTTACCTTATACCCGTCCAAGTGGTTAAGCAAATGATTATAAGCGATTTCCGACAAATCGGGAAACTTATAATCATAGCAGTAAAGCGCAAAACCTTTCTCGATTTGCTGTTTTATGTAACTGTTTACCACTGCATACGATTTGCCACTACCCGGCGTACCCAACACAAGGCTGGCACGGAACGGGTTCACGACATTTATCCAACCGTTATTCCATTTCTTCTTATAGTAGAACCGGGTAGGCAGATTTACCGAATACTCGTTCTCGATAAGCCTTGTTTCCTGCTGGAAACTTTCGTTCTCTGTATTAAAGACATCATCCATTAGGTTGTTCTTCAACAGCCGGGACATCCATGTACCCGCCATGAGCATACAGATATAGCCCGCCGACAGCGTGGCGATATAAAACACGGCATCCGCCGTGTGTGGCAACGGAAGTTCCAGCAGCCACCAATTCAGGAAAAACAACACGACACCCGCCGCAAGGCTGCAATGTATCTTCGCCCACGTTATCTTTTCCTCTTTCACGCCCTTAGTGCCGATGCACGACAGGGCGAGGAACACCACCGCAAAAAGTTTTGTCCAAAGGACGGACGAGAACAACCCGGTCGTGCGCTGGAAGTTCCACAGTATCTTGTCTATCACTTCAAACGTCACTCCCCACTCTTTCAGGGTGGAGTAACAGAACCAGTACACGTTTATTCCCACGAATAGAATACTGACAGCCCGCATAAAGTCCATGACCCGTGCAAGCCCTCTCAAATCATCTTCCTGTTGCATGATTGTAATGTTTTTTTAAGTTAGTCGATGCGCCTTGTGCGCTTCTTTTTCTTCTTTCTCTTTTGGCGGGCGGTGTCCTGCGGCTCGTCACCGCCTGATGCACCGCCGCCCAGCAATCCACCGAACGCACCCAGCACGGAAGCCACGCCCGAAACGATGTCGGATTTCGGCATGAACCCCGGTTGTTCCTGATGCGTGGGCTGGTATTGCTGTTGTGTTTCCACTTCTGACTGGTGCATCTTTCCGGTTTCGCCCGAAAAACGTTCGTTGAACACGTTCGCCGAATACTCCTTGCCCAAGCGTGAACCGTTCAGCACCACCCGGCTGTCGTGGTCGATGAACGTAACGCCATAGATGCGCCCGCTGTCGTTCTGACGGAATACCACGTCAATACCCTGCTTCCTTAGCTGTTGTTCCAGTTCCTTGCGGCTGCGGGCGGTCTGCATGGCAGTGGCTACAATCTTCCGGGTGCGCTCTTTCAGTTTCCCGTTCCTGATTGCTTCGCCCGATTTCTCCATTCTGCGCTGCACCGCTTCATAACCCACCGACTTGCCGATGCGGGAAGCCTTTACCGGGTTGCCCGCCTTTTCTCCCTTGTCGTTCATGGCGGAATAGACAATGCCCTGATAGGGCTTGCCGTTCACTTCACCCTTGACTTCCTCGGCGCACACGTTGTAAGCGGCAAGCAAAGCCTTGTACTCCCCGAACGACTGGAAGCGGTAGCCATAGCAAGCCGCTTTCACGGTATTGCCGATTTGGTGCTTCACGTCCCCGGCGGCATAGTCCACCTTTTTAAGTTCCGGGCGTTCGGCACGTTCCTTTCGCTCTGCCGGGTGCAGCCCGTATTTCTTTTCCAGTTCACGGGTGATTTGCTTGCTGCGCCGATGCTCGAACTTGTCATTCAGCGGCTTGCCGTTCTCGTCCACCCGCAACCCCACGATGTGGATGTGGTGGCGGTCGATGTCGGTATGCTTGTACACCAAATAGGGCTGGTCGCCATAGCCCAACTTCCGCATATACTCTTTGGCAATGTCGGAAAGCTGCTGGTCGGTCAGCACGTCTTCCGGGTGCGGGTTTATGGAAATATGAAGTATCGGCTTCTTGGTGGATAGCTGGACGGGCATCTGCATTTCAAAGCTGCGCATACACTCGCCGATAGAGAAATTCCCGTCCTCGCTTAACAGCATCCGGTTGGAGAAAAGCACCTTTGCTTCCCCGCTGTCCACCTTGTTTTGGTTGTACGCCAGTGCGCCGAACATATTGCCGCCCGTGCTTATTTTGGCAACCATAGTTCCTTGCACTCGTTTGTCAGGTCGATAACCTGACGGTTCAACATCGCCAGTTCGGTGGTCGCTTTCTCCAGTTTATAGAGAAAAGCCAGTGCCTTTTTCTCCGAAAAGTTGCTGTGCAACGCCTTTACGACTTGGTTGTAATTGACCGCTACCGCTCTGAATTGGGCGTAAAATTCGGTCAGCCGGGCGCAATACTCGACCGCCGATTTGTCCACTTTCACCACCCGGAACGGCTCGCCGAACAACCGGGCGGCGATGAAACGGGACTTGCTCGTGACGCCCGACTGTTCCCATTGCGAGAGGAAGCGGGCATTCTCCCGGTCGTTCAGGTAAAGGACATGGCGATGCTTCGCCGGGTCTGCGAGGGCGGGGCGACCGCCCTTGTTAGGTTTTCTTGTTTCCATGCTTCTTTGGATTAAAAAATTACGACTTCGGAGTGATTTTTACCCCCGCAAGGGGCAAGGCGTTTTCAGGCACGGAAAACGGTTTTGTAGCATACAAAACACACCTTGCTATTTTCTGACGAAAATCGAAATCCGTCACGGACGGATTGGGGTTAGCGTGAAACGGTAAGCCCGGTTATGCACCAGCCTGATTTTACACCCCTGCCCCCTGCGGTTCGTTACTCCGCTGCAAAGTAACGGTGATTTATAAAGCTGTAAAATAGGTGGTTGGTGGACAAATCGGGACAGTGCAGGACAAATCGGGACAAGGTTTTCAGGGGACGTTTTTTCTCCTTTTTTTTGCATCGGATTTCAAGATTGAAAGCAAGATTGAAAGAAATATTCCAATCAGGAAAGAATGATTGAAAGCATGATTGCAGGATTTCAATATTTCAAGAAAGAATGAAAGCAAGAAAACAAGATTGAAATAAAACAGTCTTTCAATATTTCAAGATTGCAATATGGAAAGAATGAATGAAAGACTGAATGATTGAAAACAATAAATCTATCAACCAATAATGAACGAAAGCAATATGGAAAACGAGAAAACACCCCTTTATGTCGCCTTTTCCACCCAAAAGGGCGGGGTCGGCAAAACAACCTTTACCGTACTGGCGGCGAGTTACCTATACTACCTCAAAGGCTACGATGTGGCGGTGGTCGATTGCGACTACCCGCAACACTCCATTGCCGGGATGCGCAAGCGGGATGCCGAGCAGGTCGGGGCTGATGAAGATTACAAGCGCATGGCGTATGAACAGTTTACCCGGCTGGGGAAGAAAGCCTACCCGGTGCTGTGCAGTTCGCCCGAAAAGGCGATTGCAACGGCTGATGAACATATAGCCGCCGGACACGTGCCGGATATAGTGTTTTTCGACCTGCCCGGCACGGTGAACAGCGAGGGCGTGATAAACTCCCTCGCGGGTATGGACTACATTTTCACCCCCATTTCAGCCGACAAGGTGGTGCTGGAAAGCAGCCTGTCGTTTGCGGTGGCTATCCACAAGCTGCTGGTGAAGAATGAAGCCTGCCGACTTGCCGGGCTGTACCTCTTTTGGAACATGGTGGACGGGCGGGAGAAAACAGACCTCTACGCCGCCTATGACAAGACGATTAAGGAACTGGAACTGCCGCTGATGAAAACCTTTATCCCCGACACCAAACGCTACAAAAAGGAATTGGTGGCGGATAAAAAGGCAGTGTTCCGTTCCACGCTCTTTCCCGCCAGCCGCCCGCTGGTAAGGGGAAGCAACTTGGAAGAACTGATAACCGAAATAGCGTACTACATCAAATTACAATGATATGGCAAAGCAAAGCGGCGGGATGCCGAAGATAGACGAGGATTTCATGAAAGAACTTATCTCGCAGGGCGTACCCGCCAAGCGGGAGAGCCAGCCGGATGATGCACCGCAGCCCGGCGGCGAAACGGAAACCGCCCACGAGGGACGGCAGACTGAAACGGTGCGGGTGGAGAAAACGACAAACCGCAAGCGCAAGGGCGGCACGGGTGACTACCGGGAAACCTACTTTCAGAAAGTGGAACTGGCAGACCGACAGCCCTTGTACGTGAGCCGCACCACGCACGAGAAGCTGATGCGTATCGTGACGGTGATAGGCGGGCGAAAGGTGACGGTAAGCAGCTACGTGGAGAACATTCTGCTGCGCCACTTCGAGCAGTACCAAGACGAGATAAACACCCTGTATGAAAGTCACTTCCAAAAACCCGTATAGCTATGGTGGTCTATTGCATACTTACCGGGCTGGCGGTGTACTATATCGCCCTATGGATTTGGTATCGCCATGCCGACAACCATACACCAACGGACAAGGCGAATGATGCACCACTTCCGCAAAAACAAGTGGGCGGCTACACGTTGATAGGTGAAAGCCGATACAAGGGTGGACTAATTGGGACAGCGCAGGACAAATCGGGACACCTCCCGCAAGCGGCTGAAAATGATACTATTTTTGCGCCGCAAGCTGACGGACAGTCGGAAGAAAACATTTCGGAAGCAGCAGCCGAAGCGGAAGAAACGCCCGGTTACGAGAATGACGAACCCGACTACGAGGACGAGGAAATAGCCGGGTACATGGACGGTGACGATGATACCGGGCGGGCTACGGGCGTGAGCTTTGACGAACTGGGCGAAACGGTACGCACGGCGAACGCCGACAACCCCACCGAAGCGGAGAAACGGCAAGCCGCCGGGACGCTGGCAAGCATTGAGGGGACGAACCTCTACGATGCGGTGGTGGAGAACATCAACGGCGGGCTGGAAAAGGTGGCGGAACTGCTGGGACGCAACGAAGCGGAACTGGCTACGGCTGCTGTCCCTGCCGGAACTGGCGATGCAAGCAAGGAACACGAAGCGTTCGACATGAACGATTTCCTATAATATAATAATGTATAACAATATGAAGCAACGTGACTACGGTTGATTGGCAACCTGAAAACCAACAGACGGCATCCGTGCCGCAACCACTAAAATTTCAAATTATTCATCCGCCGGGTGACAGCGGACTATCCACCCGCTGCCCCGGCATTAAAAATCTATTCGTAATGAAAAAGAAATTCTTTTTGTCGGCGGCTCTCCTTGCCGCCGTGGTAAGTGCCTACGCACAGGGCAACGGGCAGGCGGGCATCACCGAAGCCACGAACCTAATCACCGGGTATTTTGACCCCGGCACAAAACTGGTGTACGCAATCGGGGCGGTCTGCGGCTTGATTGGCGGGGTAAAAGTATATAACAAATTTTCAAGCGGCGACCCCGACACCTCAAAGACCGCCGCCAGTTGGTTCGGGGCGTGCATCTTCCTGATTGTCGCCGCCACTATCCTGCGTTCGTTCTTCCTCTAAAACGGCAGCTATGTCTGAATATCCGGTAAACAGGGGTATCGGAAAGCCGGTGGAGTTCAAGGGGCTGAAAAGCCAGTACCTCTTTATCTTTTGCGGCGGCTTGCTCGCCGTCTTCGTGGTGTTCATCGTCCTGTTCATGGCAGGCGTGAACCAGTGGCTATGTATCGGTTTCATCGTGTCGGCTTCGCTGCTGCTCGTGTGGCAGACGTTCCGGCTCAACGCACGGTACGGCACGCACGGGCTGATGAAAGCTGCCGCCCGCAAAAGACACCCACGCTTCATTATCAGCCGAAAGGCGTTACCCCGATTATTCACCTACAAAAGAAGAAAGGAAGAAAGAACATGAGGAATACATTAAAGGCTACCACGCTGGAAAGGAAATTTCCACTTTTGGCGGTGGAGAACGGCTGCATCATTTCAAAGGATGCGGACATAACGGTGGCTTTCAGGGTGGAACTGCCCGAACTGTTCACCGTCACCAGTGCCGAGTACGAAGCCATACATTCGGCATGGTACAAGGCAATCAAGGTGCTGCCCGACTACTCCATAGTACACAAGCAGGACTTCTTCATCAAGGAGAACTACCAGCCCGACACGGAAAGGGACGAGCTTAGTTTTTTAAGCCGCTCCTTTGAACGGCATTTCAATGAACGCCCGTTCCTGAACCATTACTGCTACCTGTTCCTAACGAAAACGACAAGGGAGAGAAGCCGCCGACAGAGCGACTTCTCCACCCTATGCCGGGGCAGGATTGTCCCACAGGAAATAGCCGACAAGGAAACGGCTGCAAAGTTCATCGAAGCAGTCGGGCAGTTTGAAAGGATTATGAACGACAGCGGTTTTGTCACCCTTACCCGGCTGGCGGCATCGGAAATCACCGGGCAGGACGGTAAGGCGGGCATCATCGAGAAATACTTCTCGCTCTCGCAGACAGATACCACCTGCCTGAAAGACATCGGGCTGTACCCGGAAGAAATGCGTGTCGGGGACGATATACTGTGCCTGCATACGCTCTCGGACGTGGAAGATTTGCCCGGAAAGGTCGGGACGGACTGCCGATTTGAGAAACTTTCCACCGACAGAAGCGATTGCAGGTTAAGTTTTGCCGCCCCGGTGGGCGTGCTATTGTCGTGTAACCACGTCTATAATCAGTTCATCTTCATAGACGACCACGCCGAAAACCTGAAGAACTTCGAGCAGACCGCCCGGAATATGCAATCGCTCTCCCGCTACTCCCGTGCCAACCAAGTGAACAAGGAGTGGATAGACGAGTACCTGAACGAAGCTCACAGCAAGGGGCTTATCTCGGTGCGTTGCCACTGCAATGTCATGGCATGGAGCGATGACAGGGACGAACTCAAACGCATACGCAACGATGTGGGAAGCCAGCTTGCGCTAATGGAGTGCAAGCCACGCCACAACACGGTCGATACGCCCACGCTCTTTTGGGCGGGCATACCCGGAAACGAGGCGGACTTCCCCGCAGAGGAAAGTTTCTACACGTTCTTGGGGCAGGCTCTCTGCCTGTTCGTGGAAGAAACGAACTACAAGAGTTCGCTTTCCCCGTTCGGTATTAAAATGGTGGACAGGGTGAGCGGTCGCCCGCTGCACATCGACATATCGGATTTGCCCATGAAGAAAGGCATCACGACCAATAGAAACAAGTTCATACTTGGGCCGAGCGGGTCGGGTAAGTCTTTCTTTACCAACCACATGGTGCGCCAGTATTACGAACAAGGGGCGCACGTGTTGCTGGTAGATACGGGTAACAGTTACTTGGGGCTGTCCCAGCTTATCCACAACCGTACGCACGGCGAGGACGGGATTTATTTCACCTACACCAACGAGAACCCGATAGCGTTCAACCCGTTCTATGTCGAGGACGGGGTATTTGACATCGAGAAGAAAGAGAGTATAAAAACCCTTATCCTTACTTTATGGAAGCGGGACGATGAAGCCCCCAAGCGGTCGGAAGAAGTGGCGTTGTCCAATGCGGTAAGTGCCTATATCGAACGTATCACGGGTGACAAGTCTGTAACGCCCTGTTTCAACACGTTCTACGAGTTTGTCCGGGATGATTACCGCCGACAGCTTGAACAGAAGAACGTCAGGGAAAAGGATTTTGACATCGACAACTTCCTGAACGTGCTTGAACCTTATTACAAGGGTGGCGAGTATGACTATTTGCTAAACTCCGACAAGGAACTGGATTTGCTGCATAAACGCTTCATTGTCTTTGAATTGGACAATATCAAAGACCACAAGATTTTATTCCCGATAACGACTATCATCATCATGGAAGCCTTTATCAACAAGATGCGCAAGTTAAAGGGAATAAGGAAGTTAATACTAATCGAGGAAGCGTGGCTGTGACATGTAAGTCTTATGTGTGATTGTTTAACGTTCCATTC
>NZ_QTMM01000007.1:0-313545 GCF_003635445.1 Parabacteroides sp. AF17-3
TCAAAGTTTATGCGCATTATTTATATATTTATACGGACTTATTAAACCCTTCGTCGCCGATGATGACATTTCATGTCACGGCCGTTTTTCCAGTACCTTATCTTTGTCATGTTATCGATAACCAACCAGTTAACCGTCAATAGCTTTCGGAGCATTTCCATTGGCATATTGGCACATTGTCAAATTAAAAAATTATTCCCCATGGCTTTAAGTTTTCACTTAGTAAAACGTCCCGACATGCGCAAAGACGCTGCCGAAGGTTCCAAATTATTTTATGCACAGGTCCGTTCATTGAAGAAACTCGATTTCAACAAGCTCTGCGATCTGATCGCTGTTCGAAGCACCGCTTTTATCGGTGATGTGATGCTTGTCATCGAAGGTCTTCTTTCCGTCATGGAAGAACGCCTGGAAGAAGGCGATGTGATCCAGATGGGCCGCCTGGGTAACTTCCGTATGGTTGCCGGCAGCAAGGGTATTGAGAACGAAAAGGACTTCAATGTCTCCCTCTTCAACAAGGCTCGTATCGTCTTCTCACCGGGCACCATGCTCAATGAGATCCGCAAGAATGCCAAATATGAAAAGATGGATATCGAAACGGTCACTCCGCCTACAGGAGGTGGTTCGGACCGTCCGGAAATCGAGTAGTAACGTATCAATTATCCGTTATGTTAAAACAGGAATTTATCAAACAATATCTTTTCCCCGCTCAAAAGGCGGGGGAATGTTTCGGAATCAATCCGGTTGTTATCCTAGCCCAATCGGCCATCGAAACAGGGTGGGGGGAAAGTACCCTGGCAAAGGAGCATAACAACTTCTTCGGTATCACCGCTTACGGACGTCCCAATGCTTTCTGGAAAGGCAAAAAGACTGATCTTTCTGAAAACGGTGGCCATGCTTCCCTCTGGTTCCGCACTTACGAATCAGCGAAAGACAGTTTTATGGATTTCGCCCGTCTGATCCACACTGCTTATCCGGTGGCCGCCTCGCTCAGTGCCCATCCTTCGGCCTATGCCAAAGAGATCGCTTACAGTAAATACATCAGCGAAGTGAATGGCGACAACCGTGCTGCCTATCAAAGGATGTTGGTGTCGATTTGCCGGACGATCGAAAGGATAATTATCAATTCATAATTTTCAATTAACATGAAGTACCTTGAAACAATCCTTGCCTTTCTCACTAGCCTTGCCCGGATCATCTTTCCCCGCAAGCAAAAACCGGCAACCGGTGACTGTCCTTGTCCCCATCCCTATCCTCGTCCTGTTCCTGATGGCGATCACCCTGCTGTCTCTCCTGATGGAGCAGACGGAAGTGACGCTAACAGCGATCGGAGCGATACTCTCGTTCTCCACCAGGGCGACTGGGGAACCAAACAACGTGTTGAACCCATAGACATTGCCGGTTACAGCCTGATGGCTGCGGGACTGATCGGGGGGTTGTACAAATTATTTACTGCATAAGCGCTGCTAAAGCGTCATCACTTATGTAAAAAGTCTGTTATCTTCTTTGGTATGGAAGGGTGATAACAGGCTTTTCCAGTTATTTTAAAGTAATCTTTAGTCATAAATTATTTATGACTACTACATCACTTTCTTTACAAAGGCTCAATCCGATTTATACTTCTTAAATACATGAAAATCATAATTTTGACGCCATCTCTTTTGCTTCCAGTATATTATCTTCTATAGAACAATAAGTCCAACTGCCATATCGTCCTATGGAATAGACATCTTTTTCTTTCAATATACTCTTATAATGTGAGATGGCCTCTTGGCTTTCCTTGCTAATATGTACATAAGCTGGCTTCATTAAGACGGTTTCATAATCAACCAACTTTTGTGTTGTCACCACCCCAATCCTCTTTAAATCATTCATCACACGATCTAAATATAAGCCTTCTTTGTATAAAATCTCGTTTTCCGGAAAGCCTATTTCAACATATAAAGACATTTTATCTGTTCCCAATATATTGTCGTAATAACCCAAACGATAAAAAATATAATCCTTTTCGGGAACATACACCCAACTATTCTTCTGATCATCGCCTTTAGAATCAAAACCTAAGTTAAATACCAAAACCTTGTTACATGAAAAAATATTGGATTCATACCCCAAGTGGCATTGGTCTAACAAAGAGGGTAATGGTTGAGTAGATATCAGTCGATCATACTTTATCTTCCGTTTATTAGTTGTCGCTACTTTTTCCTCTATATTTATTTCTAATAGCTCTTCATTCAAGCAAACTTTTGTACTATCTACATTTTTCAGCAGAGACCGAACATATTCCACCGCACCGCCTTTAGGATAAGTAAAAGAACTATTATAAGAGGAATTATCTTGCGAACGAAAGTTCAAGATAATATCTTCTTTATTCGCTTTTGGGAAAAAGCGTCCCATTGCATTCATATCTAATCTATCCAAATCACAAGCATACAATTTCTCATTATAAGGGATCAAGAACTTTTCAGCAATTGATTTACCCAAATTAGCATAAACCATTTCTTTGAAAGACTGTATATTTTCATGATTTGCAGAAAATAAATCATAAAGACAATCTATTAAATCTTCTTTATCCAATTGATGAATGTTTTTCTGGAAAGGAAAATCTATATAATCACCTTTATAATAAATCTGTGTGTGTTTTTCCACTTTCAACAAAGAAGAAGGAGATAGATTTCGGCAAACATATTCTTCGATATCCGGATGTTGGAAATGAAAGAAATGTCCCGAATAATCCCACACATATCCATTTCGTTTAATTGTACGGCAATATCCTCCCGCTTCGTTTTCTTTTTCTATCAATAAAAAATCATTCTTTGTAAAATTGGCATAACTGATACCTGATATACCTGCACCTACAATTAAATCCATCATCAACTATATTTAAAAACGCTCCTTATAGCCCAATTTATAAAATAATAAATACTTCTTAATAGTCCCAGCTTCTCCACTTGATAATAAATCAGAAATTGAGGCTTGATCAGTTTTTTTCTATTACGCGTAACGCTAGTGGAAACCAAACGATAAGATGCCAAGATTTTCGGATTACCATAAACATAGTCTACCTTGTCCTTCAATATCTCTAACCAAAAGGCATAATCATCACGTAGACTTTTCAGTTCTTCCCTAAAATAGTGTTCACTTACTACCTCACGATCATATATTGTAGTGAGGCAAGAAATAGGATTAGATTTCAGTATATCCCAATAATTTACTTTCTCTGGAACAATAAAAGGTTGCAATACTTGTATCCCTTGTTCGTTAATTCGGTGATAAGAAGCGGTGACTAATGCTGCACTTTTTTCTTTCATGAAATTCAATTGGGATTCTAAAAAATCAGAAGACCAAATATCATCCGAATCCAAGAAAGTGATGTATCTCCCCTGCGCTTCATGCAATGCTATATTTCTTGCACCGGACGAACCTTTGTTCACAGGAGAAGCTATTAATTTAATGCGCTTCTCTTTCTCCACATATTTCCTTACTTCTGCGATACCAGCACCGTCATCTGGAGAACAATCATCCACGATAATCATCTCCCAATTCGCATAAGTTTGCTTCAAGACTGATTCTATCGTATCTCCAACAAACTTAGCCCCTTTATACATAGGGGTAATGATTGATACCAATCCTCTTTCCATATCATATTTTAATAAAATTTCTGCTAATTCTAACGCATTAGTAATCACCTAATGCATATCATAATTATTTATATTCCGCCAATCGATCACTTAAAATTACTTTATCCTACCCATCTGTCCATCTTGTACAGAGCACATAATTGACTATTTATTCATCATTCACAGGATAGATAGTTTTATCTTTTGACACCCGAAGTGATATTTCGAGAAAGCAGAAAGGTTCTATATAAAGTCTATATCTATATTGTAATTTGTTAGAATATGCTCCCTAATTTTCTCTTTGTCTCTGCCACACGCTTTCCGTATCTCTAAAATCTTGGCATCTACCAACATCCGATACCACCATGAATACATAAAATGGAACAGAAAGCCGATTTTACCGTCCTTGAATCCACCGTGCAAGATGTAACGGTAGCAAAAAAACGCAAAAGCTCTCCAAAACAGAGGCAGACAAACGTATTTGTGTTTTTTCATGCGTTTGAAATAAGCCTGCTTACCAATATATTTGTCTTTGTCCATTCTCCTTGTACCAGTAAGATTTATCTCAATGTCTAAAAGATCAATAGCTTCACGTATAGCATAATTGACCTGTTTGTGGAGCGTCCACGAAAGGTCATTCAGATTTTTGTCCACCATGTCATATTTAAATTCTACAGCATATCCTTCCAATAATTGTATATGTTCATCCATCAGCCGTTGCTCACATATTCCTTTGCCGGAACGAAACAAGCGGAGTAGTTTCGTAGGATATATACCTCCTTTTATCCATTTTTCCATGAAAATATAGCGACGGTTAAACAGAACTCCTGTTATGTCTGGAGTCAATGACGGTAACTTCTCATACAATTCTTGTATTAATTCTGGTAAGAGATATTCATCCGCGTCAAGTCGCAATACCCATTGAGTTGTTATATCGGAATGCTCCAATCCCCAGTTGAACTGCTTGGCATAGTTATTTTCCCACTTATTTTGTAAGATATGCACATTGTGGTATTCCCTTGCTATTTCAAGCGTGCGATCGGTAGAAAAACTGTCTATGATAAATACCTCTTTCGCAAAAGAGATAACATTTTCAATGCAACGACGAATATGTTTTTCCTCGTTATAAGTCAATATGATTACTGAAATGTCAAGCATAATAATAAACCATTAAAAAACATTCGCTATAAATTAGGATCTATAATTCCACTACAATATTCTTTAAGTATAGGTATTCCATATACCATTGATAGTTCTGGTATATGTATCTGATACGTTCTGATATCCGGATTTATAACTCGGGTGGTATAGAGCACGGAAGAGAAAAATGAATATAACGTAAAAGAGGTTTGGGGAGCCAAGAATTCCAAGGTGATACCCAACTGACCGAGATCAAGGATTGGACAGTCTATTCGTTCTTCGTCAAGAGCGAAAGCGTGAGGTAAATAGCAATCTATGTCATACTTTTTAATGATCCTGTTCACTAGTTCATTATATTCCCCTATGGAAATATACCCAAATCGATATAGGCATTGCCCTACAAATATTTTTTTACCTTCGATTTTCGATAGTATGTTTTCTCCTATGGGTTGGATTGTCATCGGTTTTAATATGGCTCGTACTCCTCCATAAAATCTAGCCATATCTGGAATCAATAAATAAGTGCGGTAAATGCGTTCAATAAGTTTGCGTTGATTTATACCCAACACCCACTGGACCACAGACTTCATCCGACTGTCAGAAGGACGAAAATCAGAATAATTCATCAAACCATCTTCCAGCAAAAAGATATACCGACATCTGGATATATTTATCAAATATTGATTTGCAACCAGTACGATATTTGATAAGATGACTGCCTCGCATTCTAGTGCATCTTTCCTAGCCCTTATTTCCCGAATAACATTAATTCCATTTATACGTCTTTTTGGAGAATCAAATACGATTATATCATCGAATAGTTCTCTGAAAGGAATATATTTTTCAAATATATCATTTGCAAAAATAACTAAAACATGTCGATTAAATATTTTCCATTCAGGAGTGGAAATTGAATAGAAAATATCATTGAATTTTCTTGCCAAAACCAATAAAGTTCTTTCTCTCATTATAATTTAGTTTTCATATACACATTTTTGTCAATTCTCCTGCGGGCTATCAAGATAAATAGGAATGGGATCCATAAATATACGGTGGACAACATATTGTGTAAAGAACATGAAATTAGGGCAACAAGTATCAGTACAAATTCCAAATCCAACCGCACATGTTTCTTGATTTTCACCATCAGTAATATACAAAATACGAAAAAAAGTATTCCCCATTCATATATAAATTTTAATATATCGTTATGAGGTGAATAACTCGAATCACCTGTAAATTGCCTGATCACAGCAGTAGCGGTGTATGAGCCATGGGGTATCACCACATAATTATCTAATATTCCCATTCCTATTTGTAAATACAAGCTAGAGCGTGTATTTAAAGAAGCCTCGTTCTCATCTAAGCGGAATTTCTCGAGAATCTGTTCCGAGAACAGGGATAAATAAAGTAGGGAAATACCCAAGGCGACAAAAACCATTATTCTTGTCTTACGCTGAGTGTATAGTTGATATAGCCAATAGGGTAGTATAAATAACAAACTACGAGTCCCCGCTGCCCACATATAAATCAAAAAACTAACAATCAACGACACAAGTATCCCTAATCGCCTTTTTTCTTTCTTTTCCAACTCCCAAATAACAATGCTTACCATGGAAAAAATACAGGCCGAACTGGTAATACCATGAAATATCCCTAAATACCGAAATTCATCTCCTTCGTCTCCAGCATACATTATCGGATTAAAGATTCCCAAAACGGAAAGAAGACAGATAAACACACAAGCCAATCGTATGAAACGTATTTCTCTTTCCTTTACCGGAAAACAGCAACCAATATACACGGAACCAATCACATAGAAGATAAATGCACAATCGAGTACTACAAACAAAAAATTGGGGGATTGAAACAAAGAAAAGGTGAACACAACTAAACTGAATAGAAAAGAAACTCGATAAACATCAACGTTTCGAACCAGCCATAGATACACACTTGCCATGAATAAAAGCACATAACCATTATAATCCGACAACCCTTTGGGTAAAAGGGCAAAAATAAATAGGACAAAAAAATAGACGATGGATAAAACACCAACCTTACTTATCTTCATATGGGCTTACTTTGATAACGGATGAACTGACTAACAGACAAGAATACGGCTTTCATCGAACGCTTACCTTATATTTCACAAAGAGAGTTAGTTTCTAAACTAGAAGAGAATTTCTATCAGAAATTATTCTCACACCTTCCTTGATTGAGTTCCTTAGATTTTTATAATTAATAAAAAGATATATACCTACTCCAATCAAAATAACATGCCACTGGTTAATAACAAAAGCATAAATCAAAACAAGTACACAAGAAAACCATTTTTTCAGTGCAAATATTTCCTTCAATACATCAGTTATCGCATGACTCTTATTCATGGTTGCTAAAGATTCTCGAGTTGTCATGAATGTATAAAACAAAGAACTAATAGGAACAACCAATGACAAAGCATATAATGAATTAAAATATTCACCACATAAGATTCCTAAAACAAATGTCACCCCAACAGATTCGAACCCAAAAACAACTAGCTTGAATTCTTTCTTTTTTGATAGCAGATAAGCTGAATGCCCAGTAGTAGAACTCATAATCATCTGCCCCAAAATAAGAATAGGGAATATAATAGTGACATCATTTCTATATTGAGGTAACAAATAAGATAAAACAATTGCAACAAATATAGACAACAAAGACACCAAATCTATAAATAGAATATAAATACTTCTTATTCTACTTATCAACTCATAAACCTTATCTTCATCACAACTATAGAGTCTGTTCAAAATTTTAGGATAGAATATGAACAAAAATGCTCCACAAGCCATAATTACACCATGAATCAAGGTATTAACAAATGAGTAACATCCAAATTCTTCTAATGAAAAATAAAAACTTACTAAAGATGATGCAACTAACGTAAGAAGATAAAAACTCAAATTATAAAGTAATAGAGTAATACCCCTCCGTAGCAAAACAGATGCAATCGATCGATCAATTTGAAAGGAAGGAGGATTGGGCAAATCCACTCTAAAAATGATCAATGCTATCACATTACTTACCAAATAAGAAATAACAATATGTCTAACAGTAAGTTGATCCCACAAAATTAACACTAATATAAGTAGTGCAAAATGAGGAAGAAACTGTTGGATATTCAATTTAATCAGCTTTCCCAGTAGCCTATAATATGTTATATAAATTCGAGACAGATTAATTACAATACATGTCATTAGCAATAGCATACTATATGAATCGAACTCATAGTGACTAAATAGCGAAACTACTGAAATTAACAAAGCAAACACAATGAACAGAAAAGTATTTATCAATAAATTCAATGTCCATGACGTATTCCATATTTTACATCTATCACCGTTTTTACTTACCGCATATTCTGTATTTAAAGACTCACTAATTCCTAGATTTGAATACGACATATATTGCATAATCAAAAAGACAAAACTATATATACCATATTTGATATCACCTAGAGCTTTTGCCAATAATATGGAATTCAAGAATTGAACTATATACGTTCCATATCGAAAGATTACATATACAGATGAAGGAGAACGTAACAGAGCTAATATATTATATCTAGTACTCATTGCAGAACTTTACTGTCTCACCAAATTAAGAACTTGGTCAACAAACTTATATTTGCTACTATGGCATCTGTAAAGGTATTGTGCCATAACATTTTTCTCATACAACGATTTATTTTCATTTCAGGGATAAGAGTTTGACAGAGGAAATAAATCGAAAATAGAAAAATCACTTTATCTACAGTCTTATAATTTATCTATACACTTCCGAGTAATTAGTACCTTGGCTAAATCTAAGTCTAAAGCACTATCTATGTCTACAGAGTCTTCTGCAGACATTATGTATGCAATACTCCTTGCTCCAAAGAAATGCCTATGTTGAAGATATTCCAAGGGTTTTCCAATAAAAATGGCTCCATTGGGGGAATAATCCTTGAACCCTTGACGACGATAGGTTGAGAAATCTGTATCAAAATATCTTAAGCTGCCGTCCTCTCCAATTGGGTTTACCAACACTTTTGTATGCTCCGACTCTTTCATTGACACAAGGAAATCGAACTCCTTAATACGTGATTCAAAAAGCCAAGCTGCTTCTTTTACATGTTGCGCATTACGTAAAGGCGAAGTCGGTTGAAGTAATGTGAAGTAATCATACTCCTCATCCAATCTATTGAAAAGATCCATAAGCACATCGAAAGTGGTAGCTTCATCATTACTTTGTGCTTCTCCCCTCATAATTACGTCTGCACCATATTGACGTGAGATGTCAGCATAATACTCTGAATCTGTAGAAACAAGAATTTTATTGAAAATTCCAGACAGAAGTGCGGCTTCAATACTATAAACAATAAGAGGTTTACCACAAAGGTCCGTTATATTCTTATCTTTTAATCCCTTGGATCCACATCTGGCAGGGATAATTGCTAATCGTCTCATGTTTCTCAAAATTTGATATCGTAAAACTTCTTATAACAAAGTTTATCAACATCCAAAAGAATCCGTTTTGTGATGTTATAATAGCCATCAGATGTATTTGGCTTGTAATAAGGTGTATCAGTAACAGGTTCATCCTTGTGATTAATCGTATAATCAATCGCTCTTCTTATTTCAATTTCATCACAACGAACATCAAGTATGCTTTTACTCTTTACCCGACCTGTCTGACGATCTCCTATGTTTATGGTATAACTTCCTAGAGAGGGTACCTCTATGATGCCAGAGCTACTATTACCAATAAGAGCAATGGATTGCTTTACAACATGATGATACCCATCTGGATGAAGGTTGCTATAAAAACGGCAAGTGTCATGTTTCTCACAAAATTCATAAATATGGCGTGTGATCTGATCACTATAAGTATCTGCATTACTACCTATAAACACAAAATTGTAGTCAATAGTATAAAATTCGACAGCATTCAATATTTCCTCTATTTGGTCAGCTGGAGAGATTACATTAAGCGTCTCTGGATGGAAAAGGACTGTGAAACCATTGTTGAAATCACGAAGTTCCTCCGGAACATTGTTTATATCAATGTTCAAGCAATTCTCGGCACCAAGAGCTCCAAGATAAAATACGGTTTCAGGTCTTTCTCCTAATTGAATAACACGATGACGGTATTCTTCTGTACTAGTAATATGATATGCGCTCATCTTAGTAATGCTATGACGGATAAACTCATCATAATTGGAAAGAGTTATCTCACCTCCATGTAGATGTAATATAGGGATACGTTGCATAGCTGCAGCTATAGTAAGCGCATAAATTTCGTAACGATCACCAAGTATAATAAGCAGGTCATAACGATTATTCTGAAAATAAAGACCAAAATCTCCAAGGACAGTTGCCATAGTGCTAATCGTATCTGAAAATGCGGTCATATTGTTGCTTACCCTACATATATGTTCTATATTAAAACCGTCTTGTTCAACAATCCTTATTGCATTCCCAAAATTATCATCAAGTAGAGCGCCTGTAGCCAATACCGAAAATTCAATCTCTGGATCAATATTGAGTTTGCTAATATAGTTACGAACAATTCCGTAATCAGCACGAGAACCTGCCGCAAAAGCGACTTTATACCTTTTCATTCTTTTATAGTTATTACTTTTTCTACAATATCTTTCAACTTCACGTATCCCTTATCCGAGAAGTGCAATCCATCCTTTGTGTATTCGGATCTTAAATCTCTGAATTCATCATCTAGATCACACACATTAATGAAGACGACTCTCGACCGGAAACTGTCAAACAGTTTTTCATTTAGTTCTGTTATTCTTTTATTATTTTTATCCAAGTGTCCATTAACATGAGCACATGAAAGAAAATAAATCTTAGCGCGAGGTTGGCGCATCTCTATGTAATCGAAAGTATGAGAAATACTTTCGATTATCTCCTTGTCAGAATGATCGGTCACGATGTCGTTAGTACCATGCATAACAAGATAAACTTCGGCATTACATTGGAGTATATTCTCTGCAAGAATATACTCCTCATACTCAAAAGATGATATTCCACGAATACCACAATTCTGAACATTATATCCCGCTATTTCTTGAATATCCCAATTATCGATTTGGGAGTGTCCTATAAGGCAGATAGTATTACTATCATTGCGATAAAAAGTATTGTTTTGCTATAGTAAATAGTTTTTTATGCATAGTTATATCTTTAAATAATTATTACTGAAAAAGTTCCACATCTCATTTCATATCCTATAATTGAAATTTACAAATTGTATAGAACTCCAATGAACTAATTTACGTTTATTACTTTATCTTTCTATCAGTTCATCCTCTTCAAAATCGCGAACAGCTATTGTACCAAGCACATTGTACCATTCCATAGGACTTATACCATTCCCCGGACGTTTACACGTTATATTCTGCTCTGTGAAAATTTCCCCCCTCTTGATTATTTTACGAGCAACAATAGACTTACGGGCTATATTTATGTTTCGTTTTTCTGATTCAGTTACCCTTTTCCCCCCAGTTCCTGCCATAATCTCAATCCTACGAACATTCTCACAAAGAGCTTTAAGTTCTTCCGGTGTCGCTGAAGCTTTATGATCAGGTCCCGGAAGATTCCTGTCTAAAGTAAAATGCTTCTCAATAAGAACAATATTTTTCATACAAGCGCCAATAGCTGCAAGATAACCAACGGAATGATCAGAGAATCCTATCTCTATCCCCGGTAATTCTTCATGAAGCGTGTCAATGCCACTGAGATTTACGTCTTCATCAGGAGTGGGATACTCCGTATTGCAATGAAGCACCACAAGGTTTTTAGGATCTTCATACTTACATATAACATCAACAGCTCGATGTACTTCCTTCATAGTACACATACCCGTAGAAAGAATGATCTTCTTTCCTTGAATCTTGTATTTAGCTATACGTTCTAAAAAAGGAAGATTTGTTACTTCTCCTGAAGGTATTTTCCAGATAGCCTGTCCACTTTTCTCCAAAAAGTCTATAGAATCCATATCAAAAGGAGTCGAGAAAACATCAAGACCAATACTTATGGCATAATCACGAAGTTTTATAAACTCATCATATGGCAGTTCTAGTTTACGAGTCATTTCCAATTGATTTTCATCACTACCAGTAGTCTTTTTCTGATAATCAGCCTTAGGGGCATACTTGGAGATAAGTTCTGCCGCTTTAAATGTTTGGAATTTGACCGCATCAACACCGCATGCTTTAGCTTTCTCTATCATTACCTTAGCGCAAACAGGATCACCACAATGGTTACATCCTATTTCTGCAATTATATAAATGTGTTTCATTTTTCGATCAATTATATTTGTGACTTTTAGATTCGATTTCTTTTGCGGGACAGCCAACGACAGTCGTATGAGGCCTTACATCCTTAATGACAACAGCACCAGATCCAACAAGTCCCCATTCACCAATAGTGAGTTGTCCATTGCAGACAACGCCAGATCCGATAAAACTACCTTCTTCACAGACAACATCACCATTTAATGTACAATTAGTTGAAATATTGACGTGATTCTCAATTCTACAACCATGCTCCAAAAGAGCCCGTGTATTGATAACGCAATTATCTCCAACGGAGGCTCCGTGATTTACAATAGCCAACTTGCCAATGAAACTGCCTTCACCTATGGTCGAATACTGAGATACAATAGCTGATTTATCAATCACATTAATAAGGGACAGTTGCCGCTCCTTTAATTTGTTAAACCAGACTTTTCGTTTTCGATTATTTCCTATAGCAACGAAATACACACAATCTTCGGGCTTATTCACACAATCTATAGTATTCCCTATAATCGGATATCCAAGATGTTCCGATCCTATACGTTTTATATCATCTATAAATCCAATCATTCGGAAATTCATGTAGTCTACAGAATCAAGCACAGATTTCGCATAACCTCCAGCTCCAATTATTATTAGATTTTTCATATGCAAGCAATGATTCCAGACTCGTTATGAGTCCAATTTAACTTTATTGTTTAATAACTTATTCACTCTCGTATGTACTTAATTTAGGATGTACCCTTTGAAGGGGCACATAAGTGTGCCCTAAACTGAATTTTGTTGATTAATTAGTATTAAATTTAACATCAGCTTGTAGCCAAAGTAATTTTTTTAGGAACCATGTTAACATAATCCCTGCACCTGTTAAAGATATTTTTGAAAAAAGTTCCGATGAAGTTCCAAAAAGAACTGCCATGAAGCTTCACTGTCTCAATCACACTGTGGTAAGTCGGAGTAAATCCGGCATCATCACAACTACGTTCTCTAGCAAAGAATACCTTTAATATGTTGGAAAGGCGTTTAATTCACTGCGAAGATCGATCTTTTAAGCAATAGCCTATTTTTTATTATGGGTGAACAATCAGGCTTTCAAGTTTGGTTAATAATTTGCGTGTGGGTTCCAACAAGGGCAACACATCCTCACACTCAAAATCAAAAAAATCGTTATAATCTCCGGTAATGCGGTATTGCAACAAACGAGAATATAATCGACCTTCATCTTTCGTCAATAGGCCTTTAGAAACATAATTCAATCCTAATTGACCGACTACCCCGTTATGGGTTTGCGCCTTGAGTCCAGTGCTGAGCAACAATGCGGAAGCCATATAAAAACAAGCGTAATACATTCGTTGGACAGCCAAGTTCCAATGTTCCGTAGCAATCATATCTTCTACTTCTCGCAAGGTTGCGTGCGCCTTCTCTTTACGATAAGCGACAACTGCTGTTATATCTTCTGTACTTAAGCTCATAGTAATCGTATTCCCTCATCTTTTACGTTGTGAACAAAGGGGGAGAAGTGGTATTTCATCCAATCTTTCAAGGTGTAAAGTACCGGGCTGACGCACTCGTTTAACGACCAGCCTAGCTCCACCAAAGGATAAGATACATTGTCATAATCCTCCGCCTCGATTTTCGGTTTGTCCAACAAGATCAATATATCCCAATCCGAATCCGGACGTGCTTCGTTTCTTGCTTGCGAGCCATACAAAAAAGCATGCCCTCCAGTCGGTACGACCTTACGCAAGGTCTCTTTTATTCGATTTAACACATCCGTTCTCATAAATTTTATGGCATTATATTTTTTCACTTGACGCAAAGATAAATAATGTATACCAAACTTGCGCATAAATGTCCACCTAATTTCATTCAACATAACCTTTTCGGTTTTTCTACTATCCGAACTAATTTCTGGTGGCTTAAATTCTTTTCTTCAGTTTTTGCTTCCTGTCCCTAATCCGATCAAACCACAAATTCAACCCAACCCAAACAACAATATCCATTATAAACAAAACATTGTTATTTACATAGGATATTAATGTCATATTGATGACACTGAAAGATAATGCCATCGCCAATATGCTGATCATTGCTTTGCGCGGACTGAAGCCCATATCCAAAAATTTATGATGTATATGGTTTCTGTCTGCATTGAATAACCCTTTATGATTTCGGGCACGTACCAATATGACCCGGAACACATCGAATATGGGAACAATCAATGTTGAAAAGGCAACGACGATGGCTCCTTCGGTATAAGGAGCTCTTTCGGAATTGTTGTTGGTATAAGCGATAGCTAAAAAGGCAAGTATATAACCTAATGTCAGGCTACCGGTATCACCCATGAATATTTTTTTGCAACGGTCGGCCTGTCCGAATACATTATAATAGAAGAAAGGAAGTAACACCCCCAATGTAGAAAAAGCAAACATGGCATAGACCCATTGTTCGTAATAGATGTACAGGCTACCGAGTGCGAGCAACGATATGCTACTTAGTCCTGATGCCAGACCGTCAATACCGTCTATCAGATTAATGGCATTGACAATGAATACGGTTAGGAAGATAGTGAAGGGGATACCTAGCCAGGGTGTAAGTTCGTGGATACCGAAAAGGCCGTACAGGTTGTTGATCCACAAACCTGACAGAGGAATGAAGCAGGCGACTATGGTCTGTATGATGAATTTGCTTCGATAGCGTAGTCCTACCAAATCGTCTTTTATACCTGATAAATACAATAACATCAGACCACAGACCATGAAGTAAAATTCGGGAATTATGAAATTAAGCTTGTCAATGGCTATTTCAAGTCCGACAATATACCTTAATCCGGTGACAAAGGCTAACGAAAACAGGATGGTGGGAACAAATGAAACACCACCCAATCGGGGAATTATTCCACTATGGACTTTTCGTTCATCAGGTATATCGAACAGTTTTTTTCGGTGTGCAACTACCAGAATACGCGGAATAATAAGCCTTGAAAGGATTATTGATATGAATAACGATAAAGTAATAAGTAGGTAAGCCATTACATTAATACTAGTTATTGGACACGACAAAGTTCGTCAGTCACATGTGTGTGCTAACGAAAAATGACTAGAAAAAACGATCGTTTTTTCTAGTCATCATTATGTGTTTTTTAACCTTATGTTAAAAAATATTTAATACTTTGAAAATCAATTTTTATAAAAAATATATGTCTTGTGGATATAAAAATAATTCATACCTTTGCACAGACTAAAATAAACGATCGATTATTTTAGTCATTTGTTTTTATTGTAATATATTGATAGCTATTTATTTATATTCTATATTTCGATTTGTTTTATAGCTGGTTTTGTTTAAATCTTTTATCTTATATAATGATATAAAAAATACAATAACTATGTAAAAGTAAAGAATGTTGGAATGGGCTTTTATAAAGTTTTATGCTTGATAAGTAGCTGGGAAACAGGATGTGTTGAAAATTAGGGTAAATTAAAACCAATAAGGGAAAATAGTTGTATCGTTTGGCTGTGCGGGCAGATATATTATGCTTATATTTATCCCCTGTTTGTAAAATCTATTTACTTAATAAGGCAAAGATATGTCACGGGAGAAAATATTGATAAGAACATCATGGATAAGCACGATTGGTAACGCTGTACTTTCCGTATCGAAAATTATTGTAGGTTTATTGGCTGGCAGTTTAGCCGTATTGGGGGACGGTATCGATTCGGCGACAGATGTAATTATTTCTGTTGTGATGATTTTTACGGCGCGGATTATGAGCCGGCCACCTTCTAAAAAGTATGTGTTCGGCTATGAAAAAGCGGAGAGTATTGCAACGAAGATTCTGTCGCTCGTGATATTTTATGCCGGTATGCAGATGCTGTTGTCGTCTGTGGAAAGTATTTTTTCGGACGAGGTAAAAGAGATACCGTCTGCTATTGCTATATATGTTACTGTCTTTTCTATTGCCGGCAAGCTCCTGCTGGCGTTGTATCAGTATAAGCAAGGAAAGAAAATCAATAGTTCCATGCTGACGGCAAATGCTATCAATATGCGTAATGATGTTATTATTTCATCCGGGGTTTTATTGGGGTTGATATTTACTTTTATATTTAAACTGCCGATACTCGATTCAATTACCGGGTTAATAATAAGTCTCTTCATTATAAAATCATCTGTCGGCATCTTCATGGATTCGAATGTGGAGCTGATGGACGGCGTGAAAGATGTCAATATATATAATAAGATATTCGAAGCCGTGGAGAAAGTGCCCGGTGCAGGTAATCCTCACCGGGTTAGGTCGAGGATGATAGGAAACCTGTATAATATCACCCTTGATATAGAAGTCGACCCCCAGATGACTCTTATGCAAGCTCATGAAATAGCCGATGCAGTAGAGAAAAGTATCGAAAACTCGATAGATAATGTATATGATATTCTAGTCCATGTGGAACCTGCCGGGAAATGTCAGACGGATGAGAAGTTTGGTATCGACAAGGGGATGGTAGAATAATCTGTCGACGTGTGTTACTATCCCAATGGTAATCCGTAATTTGGGTATAAATATCTGTAATCCATCTACAGTCTGGTTGTCACTGTTTCCTTATTTTTGCAGCATCGAAAGGAAGATGATAAAATACCATTAAATAAGGAAGCGTATGAAAAATAATTCAGTAATTATCCTGATTTGCATGGCACTCTTTGCAGTGAATGTGTGCAACAGTAAAAACAATAACGGAAATAATCAAACAGTAGAAACAATGGAAGATAAAACTCAGGTAAAAGAACCGGTATTGGGACTGGGCAATCCTATTACTGCTAACTTCAGCGGCGATGCCTGGCTGAAGATGCTTTCCACACAACCGGAATATGATTGTAACATTTATAATGTAACTTTCGCTCCCGGCACCCGCAACAACTGGCATTCCCACGCAGTAGGACAAATCCTGCTTTGTACTGAAGGAGTCGGCTATTACCAGGAAAGAGGCAAACCGGCCCAACGCCTGCAACCGGGCGATGTGGTAAATATTCCGGCCAATACTGTCCACTGGCATGGTGCTGCACCCGACAGCCGTTTTACACATATCGGAATCACTCCGAAGGTAAGCGAAAACAGCGCGGAATGGCTTGGGGAAGTGACTGATGAGGAATATACGGAGGCTGTAAAATAGTTGAAGTTTGACTGATATAACAAAAATCTATTAACTTTGTACTGAAACATTTAAAAGGAAAGACTATGGCTGAAATAGAAAAAATGGATCATATCTGCCAGTATAATGACCTGATAGGGCAGGAAACGTTGCACCCGCTGGTTAGCGTGATCGACTTCTCGAAAGTAGCGGGCATAAAACGTGCCCGGATGAGTTACGGCTTTTATGCAGTCTTCCTGAAAGAGGTAAAATGCGGCGACTTGCAATACGGGCGTAATTATTATGATTACCAGGAAGGTACGATGGTTTTCACGGGGCCGGGCCAGGTGGTTGGTGTGTCGAATGACGGAGAGGTGATAAAGCCGAAAGGGTGGGCGTTGTTGTTTCATCCGGATTTGATTCGGGGGACGACACTCGGACGCAATATAAAGAATTATAATTTCTTCTCCTATGAAGTATATGAGGCTCTCCACTTGTCGGAACAGGAGCGGCAAATTGTAATCGATTGCCTGAAGAATATAGAACTGGAACTGTCCAGGGGGATCGATAAACACAGCCGGATGCTGATTGTTTCCAATATCGAACTGTTGCTCAACTACTGCTTGCGCTTCTATGACCGTCAGTTTATTACCCGCGAGAATGTAAATAAAGATACATTGTCGAAGTTCGAGAAGATATTGAACGACTATTTCCTGTCGGATAAGCCACAAGAGATTGGGTTGCCGTCTGTGCAATATTGTGCAGACCAGTTACATCTTTCCGCAAATTACCTGGGCGACTTGATTAAAAAGGAAACAGGCAAATCGGCTCAGGAACATATACAGTTGATGTTGATTGACATGGCGAAGGAAAAGGTGCTCGACACCAGCCGTTCTATCAGCGAAATAGCTTATGAAATGGGATTTAAGTATCCGCAGCATTTCACCCGTCTTTTCAAGAAGTGCGTAGGAACTTCTCCGAACGAGTACCGGGCGCAGAACTAAAGTATGAGAAATAATGAATGGCATGCAGATTGAATAAATAATTTTAATTTGCATGCCATTTGTTATTATGAAAGATTGCTGTTTTTATTTCTTTTTGCGGGTAGCGTAGACTCTTGCGAGTGTAATCCAATCTCCGGCGGGGCTTTTGGCAATGCTTCGCCAGGTGAATGAATTATCGGTGATATCGGAGAAAATCCATTTCATAGCTTTTGAGGTTATTTCAGTGAGGATGATTTCGTCACCTTCCTTGCGTGCTTCGAGACGTGCACATTCTTCGGGGCATCCGTAGAATATTTCCCAAACTTGTCTTTCGATGTTGAACAGGCGGATGGTGGTCCCGTAGGCGGCATCGGGCTGAATATCAGTGAGCCGCTCTGCTCTTGAAGGGACAATGAAAACGTCTTGTACGGCCATACCGTCGAGTACCCATGAGAATATCCATTCGCCTTTCACACGACGTGGGGTGGAGGTATTGAGTCGGTCGTTCCAGTCGAGGTCCCATTCGCCAATGACTTTTCCGAAGTAATTGAATTCTTCAGGTATTCTCTCATTCTTACATTTGCAAACTAGTGCTTCTTCAAATTCTTTCATGATCTTCTGTTTAATAGTGTTCAAAGGTTATTACTCAGCAAATATAGCAAAAAACAACAAACTATTCCACCCTCGCATCACGATAACGTGCGGGGGACATACCGGTGTGAGCTTTTACAAACTTGCCGAAGAAGGATTGGTTGGGGAAGTTGAACTCTTCTGCAATTTCTTTGATGGATTTGTCGGAGTGTTTCAGGCGGTGTTTGATATGCTCGATGGCTGTTTCGTTGATTAGTTCCAAAGGTGTCCTTCCACATGTTTTCTTGACGACTTTCGACAGATATTTGGGACTGTAAAAGAGCGCATCGGCAAAATAAGATACCGAACGGTGCATACCATTGTCTGCCGATAACTTTTCAGCGAATTTCCGGAAAATATAATCAGCCTGTTTAATCCCTTCTTTCGCATGTCCGACCTCTCCCAGTTCGATGGCTTCTTTGTGGAGAGCCCCCAGCATCTCACAGAAAAGTGCGGAAAACAGATGCTGTATTACTTCTTTATGATAATGATGAGGATCGTCGTTTATCTTTGCAACGATTAAATCCCTGTAATAAAAGAAGATTTCATTTTTGTTTTCACCAACGCGCTTTATCGGATTATTATGTATATAGATGGCTGTATTCCATGTCACTTTCTCCATTTTGAGGACACGCTGCAGGAAGCGGGTGGAGAAACCGGCAAGCCTGATTTTATTCCTGGGACTTAACATAATATGGCTGATGATGGTGTTGGGAAGGCCAAGTAAAAGGTCGCCATCTTCCAATTGATAAGTTTTGCGGTTTATATCCAGCTGAATGCAGCCTTCCACGCAAATAGCCAGGAGAAAACAATCTAATCGTACCGTATCATTACCGGTTGGAGCTCCTTCCAGGCTGTTCACTATTGCAAAATCGTCATCTATATAATCGATGATGTGCTCGTTGGTCTTAAAGTCTTCTATACTGACAGTTTTGATTTCTTCATTTTCCATATACTCTATTTTTGTTTTTGCAAATTTGGCGAATAACCGGACAACTAAGATGTTCTATTTCACTACTTTGATGTTCTGTATTCCGCATGGGTGTATAAAATTAGCGTAAAAAAGCGATGGTGGGGGAAAATAAGACATCCTTGGAGAGAAATGGGGCACTACGGCTATGTTCCTTTCGTCTACATTTGTCCCAGTTTTTAATAGCAATAGTATGAATAAAACAAGTAAAAAATGGATACGGCTGATAGGGATTGTCGGTTGTACGATGTGGATGGCATCCTGTAAACAAGCTCCGGATGCACAGATGAAATCTTCTTATTCAATTATGAAAGTGGCTCCGGCGGACAAAGAGCTTACTTCTTCTTATTCGGCGACGATACGTGGGCGGCAGGATATCGACATTTATCCTCAGGTATCAGGTACAATTGAGAAACTTTACGTAACTGAAGGGCAAAAAGTACGTCGTGGGCAAGTGCTGTTCGTTATTGACCAGGTGCCTTACAGGGCAGCTCTCAAAACGGCTACAGCTAACGTGGAAGCGGCACGTGCCGCACTGGCAACAGCAGAATTGACCTATAACAGTAATAAGGAACTGAATGCTCAGAAGGTCGTTTCGGACTTCAGCCTGCAAACGGCTGAGAACACTTTCCTCTCTGCCAAAGCACAATTGGCACAGGCCGAAGCGCAGGAACTGAATGCACGCAATAACCTCTCTTATACGGAAGTGAAAAGTCCGTGCGATGGTGTTGTGGGCGCATTGCCTTACCGTGCAGGTGCATTGGTGAGCGCGAGCATACCGCAACCGTTGACGACAGTAAGCGACAATTCCGATATGTATGTTTATTTCTCCATGACTGAAAACCAGTTGCTGGCCCTGACCCGCGAGCACGGAAGCATGGACGACGCATTGAAGAACATGCCGGAAGTGGAACTGAAGCTGAACGATAATTCGGTTTACGACAAAAAAGGAATCATAGAATCCATCAGCGGAGTCATCGACCGGCAGACAGGTACGGTGGTGGCACGTGTGGTATTCCCCAACGAATCGCGATTGCTTCATAGCGGAGCATCGGGCACGGTAGTGATACCGAGCGTTTATAAAGACTGTATCGTTGTCCCGCAGGGGGCGACTGTCCGGTTGCAGGATAAGACTGTTGTCTATAAGGTTGTGGACGGCAAGGCTGTCTCCACCCTGATAACCGTAGCCGGTATTAACGACGGGCGCGAGTATGTCGTGCTCGACGGGTTGAAAGCCGGTGATGAAATTGTATCGGAAGGTGTCGGGTTGGTACGCGAAGGTACTGTCGTAAAATAAAACAAGGAGAAAAAGAATATGAAAGGAAACATATTTATAAAACGGCCGGTGATGGCTATCTGTATCTCCGTGCTGATTTTGGTGATAGGGCTTATTTCGCTCTTTACGTTGCCGGTGGAACAGTATCCCGACATTGCGCCGCCTACGGTTTATGTGACCGCTTCTTATACGGGAGCCGATGCCGATGCTGTGATGAACAGTGTTGTCATGCCGCTGGAAGAAAGTATTAACGGGGTGGAGAATATGATGTATATCAGTTCCACTGCCACGAATGCAGGTTCGGCAGTCATACAAGTATATTTTAAACAAGGGACAGACCCGGATATGGCAGCCGTAAACGTGCAGAACCGTGTATCCAAGGCGCAGGGACTTTTACCGGCAGAGGTAACAAGGATCGGTGTGACTACACAGAAACGCCAGACCAGCTTCCTGCAAATCGGGGCAATGGTTTGTACCGATGGACGCTACGATCAGACGTTCCTTGCCAATTACCTGGATATAAATGTCATTCCCCAGATTAAACGTATTGAAGGTGTGGGTGATGTAATGGAATTGGGTGATACATATAGTATGCGTATCTGGCTGCGTCCGGAACGGATGGCGCAGTACGGCCTTGTCCCTTCGGATGTGACGGCAGTGCTGGGCGAACAGAATATCGAAGCGCCTACCGGTTCGCTGGGAGAAAATTCGGAGAATGTTTTCCAGTTCACGATGAAGTATCGCGGACGTTTGAAAAGCGTGGAAGAGTTTCAGAACACCGTTATCCGTTCGCAGAGCGACGGTTCCGTACTTCGCCTGAAAGATGTGGCTAATGTGGAACTGGGTACGTTGACGTACAGTTTCCGTAGCGAGATGGACGGTAAACCGGCTGTTCTTTTCATGATGTTCCAGACAGCAGGTTCCAATGCAACCGCTGTCAACAAACAAATAACTGCCCAGATGGAGCAGATGGAGAAGAGCTTACCGGAAGGGACGGAGTTCGTCACGATGATGAGTTCGAACGACTTCCTATTCGCTTCCATACATAATGTGGTGGAGACGCTTGTTATTGCCATCATCCTGGTTATCCTGGTGGTGTACTTCTTCCTGCAGGACTTGAAGAGTACGCTTATCCCGTCTATTTCTATTATAGTGTCGCTGGTCGGAACATTTGCCTGCCTTGTGGCTGCCGGATTCAGTTTGAATATCTTGACGCTGTTTGCCTTGGTACTTGCCATCGGAACGGTGGTGGATGATGCCATTGTGGTGGTCGAGGCGGTGCAGTCGAAGTTCGATGCCGGATATAAGTCGTCTTATCTCGCTACGAAAGATGCGATGGGCGATGTGACGATGGCTATCGTTTCCTGTACCTGTGTATTTATGGCAGTGTTTATCCCTGTAACATTTATGGGCGGAACGTCGGGTGTGTTCTATACACAGTTCGGTATCACGATGGCTACTGCGGTAGGTATCTCCATGATTTCGGCGTTGACTCTTTGTCCGGCTCTGTGTGCTATTATGATGCGTCCGTCGGACGGAACGAAGAGTGCAACGAGTATCAACGGACGGGTACGTGCAGCTTATAATGCTTCGTTCAATGCTGTGCTGGGTAAATATAAGAAAGGTGTAATGTTCTTTATCCATCATCGCTGGATGGTGTGGACTTCGCTGGTGGCTGCCATCGTTCTGCTGGTTTATCTGATGAATACCACTAAGACGGGGCTCGTGCCGCAGGAAGACCAGGGCGTTATCATGGTGAACGTAAGTACTTCGCCGGGAAGCACGCTGGAAGAAACAAACAAGGTAATGAACAAGCTGGAAGATATTTTGAATAATACTCCTGAAATAGAACACTATGCCCGTGTTGCCGGATATGGACTTATGTCCGGGCAGGGTACTTCTTACGGAACAATTATCGTCCGTTTGAAAGACTGGAGCGAGCGAAAAGGGAAGGAGCATAACTCCGATGCTGTGGCTGCACGCCTCAATGCACAGTTCTACGGTATAAAGGAAGCACAGATATTCAGTTTCCAGCTCGCCATGATTCCGGGGTACGGTATGGGTAATTCCCTTGAACTGAACCTTCAGGACAGAACTGGTGGCGATATGGCTACATTCTATAATTCGTCGATGCAGTTTCTCGGTGCGCTCAATCAGCGTCCGGAAATAACGATGGCCTATACTTCTTATGCGATGAACTTCCCGCAGATATCGGTAGATGTCGATGCGGCAAAATGTAAACGTGCAGGTATCTCACCAAGCACCGTACTCGATGCCTTGGGCAGTTATTGCGGTGGCGCTTATATCTCGAACTTCAACCAGTTCGGTAAAGTATACCGCGTAATGATGCAGGCTTCGCCCGAGTATCGCCTGGACCAGCAGTCTTTGGATAATATGTTCGTGCGTAACGGAGCGGAAATGGCTCCTATCAGCCAGTTCGTGACATTGACGGAAGTGCTCGGACCGGAAACGTCCAACCGTTTCAATCTGTATAGCACCATTACAGCGAATGTGAACCCGGCCGAAGGATATTCATCCGGTGAGGTGCAGAAGGCTATCGAAGAGGTGGCAGCACAGAGTCTGCCGGCAGGATATGGATATGAATACGGCGGTATGGCCCGCGAAGAGGCCAGCAGTAGCGGTGCACAGACGGTTTTCATTTATGCTATTTGTATATTCCTTATTTATCTGATTCTGGCTTGTCTTTATGAGAGCTTCCTGGTTCCGTTTGCCGTTATCTTCTCCGTGCCGTTCGGGTTGATGGGTAGCTTCCTGTTCGCCAAGATATTCGGATTGGAAAATAACATTTACTTGCAGACAGGTGTGATTATGTTGATTGGTTTGCTGGCAAAGACGGCTATCTTGATTACGGAGTACGCCATCGAACGCCGCCGCAAAGGAATGGGGATCGTCGAATCGGCTTATTCAGCCGCACAGGTTCGTCTGCGTCCTATCCTGATGACGGTATTGACAATGATTTTCGGTATGCTGCCGTTGATGTTCTCCAGCGGTGCAGGTGCCAACGGAAACAGTTCGTTGGGTACGGGTGTCGTTGGCGGTATGGCTGTCGGAACACTGGCGTTGCTGTTTGTAGTTCCGGTATTCTATATCATCTTTGAATATCTACAGGAAAAGATACGTAAACCGATGGAAGAAGAAGCCGACGTGCAGGTGTTGCTGGAACAGGAGAGAAGTGCAGCCGAACGTGGCGGCGTTGAATAATCAATAAATAAAAGGAATATGAAAAAGATAATTCTGTTAACGACTGTATCTGTCTTGTTAAGCAGTTGCGGCATATACAGCAAATATAAACCCGCTACCACCGTCCCCGACCATCTCTATGGCGAGGAAGTGGTGGCAGAAGATACCGCCAGCTTCGGTAACATGGAATGGCGTGAACTCTTCACTGACCCGCAGCTGCAACAACTTATCGAACATGGTTTGCAGAACAACACCGATTACCAGTCGGCCCAACTCCGTGTGGAGCAGGCCGAAGCGACTTTGATGTCTGCAAAACTGGCATTTCTTCCTTCTTTCGCCTTTACGCCGCAGGGATCTGTGAGTAGTTTCGACGGTCGTAAGGCAACGCAGACTTACTCGTTGCCTATCACCGCCAGCTGGGAACTGGATATCTTCGGACGTATGCGTAATGCGAAAGAACAAGCTAAAGCACTATTTGCCCAAAGCCGTGACTATCAGCAGGCGGTCCGCACCCAGCTGATAGCCGGTATAGCCAACACCTACTATACTTTGCTGATGTTGGACGAGCAGCTTTACATCACGCGCCAGACGGAGGAAGCATGGAAAGAAACCGTTGCTTCCACCCGTGCCCTGATGAAAGCCGGCTTGTCCAACGAATCAGCCGTATCGCAGATGGAAGCGGCATATTACCAGGTGCAGTCCTCCGTGCTGGACCTGAAGGAGCAGATAAACCAGGTGGAAAACAGTCTCGCCCTTTTGTTGGCAGAGACTCCGCGATATTATGAACGGGGAGAGTTGGGAGTACAACAGTTCCCCGACAACTTCTCCCTCGGTGTTCCCATGCAGATGCTGGCAAACCGTCCCGATGTCCGTTCGGCCGAAAGGACGTTGGAAGCCGCTTTCTACGGAACCAACCAGGCGCGTTCCGCTTTCTATCCCTCGATAACATTGAGCGGTAGCGCGGGATGGACGAACAACGCCGGTTCGATGATTGTAAACCCGGGCAAGTTCCTGGCTTCGGCAGTCGGTTCACTGACACAGCCACTGTTTGCCCGTGGGGAGATTATCGCCCAGTACAAGATTACCAAGCTGCAACAGGAAGAGGCGGCCCTTGCCTTCCAGCAATCATTGCTGAATGCCGGAAGCGAGGTGAATGACGCCCTGACTGCTTGTCAAACCAGCCGTGAAAAGAGTTTCTTGCTGGACAAGCAAATCACGTCCCTGGAAGCAGCATTAAAAAGCACTTCTCTGTTGATGGAGCACGGCACGACCACTTATCTGGAAGTGTTGACCGCCAGGCAGAGTCTGCTCAGCGCACAACTAACCCGTACCGCCAACCGTTTTACTGAGATACAAAGCGTGATTAATCTCTACAGGGCTTTGGGGGGCGGAAGAGAATAGCCCACTGTTTTTTATTTTTCGTACAACAAAGGAGGGGTTGCCTGGAAAGTGATTTTAGGGCAGCCCGTTTTTATGCCTTTCAGTGATAAGATTATACAATAATAGTCTCTGCCTGTGGCCCTCGGCCTATACCGATTTTTCGGTGGCCTCCACTCCCTGGAAAGAGGGGAAAGGAGACCTTGTCCGTTCGGTCGGGAAGAACTCACTGTTGCTCCTGAATCTACCTCCCGATAAACGCGGTTTGATCCACGAAAACGATATTTCTTCCCTGATTCTCCGCTTTGCTCCCGTACGTTGCAACAAGGCCCGGATTATTATAAACGGGGCAAGGGATGTTCCGCAACTATCGGAGATAGGCTTTTATAAGGCTTCAGAAGAAGAAATATAATGTATATAATGCCAGGCTGATTAGCGCGGCAATATTGAAGGTCTACGGCAGTGCCTCGCTAAATAGTCTGGCATTTTTGCAGTTGGAGGAAATGCCTTTTTAAATAAGCTGGCACTATTGTTGGACTCCGAAATTGCCGCGCTAATCAGCCTGGCAATATTTTTATTTGTCCGGACTTGTTTCTCCGCTTTTTATCCCTTATCTTTACCTGCGTAACTTTAAAAGAACAACGCATGAGCCATAAATTTCCTACCATATCAGTCACCAAACTGTTTGTAAGCATCGATCCTCGTCCGGCAACCGAAGAAGAGCGCTGGATGGGCCTTCCTGCTATCGTTCCCGGTTATCGTCCGAGCGGCAATACGTTTATCGATCATTTTATGCCGTTGCTTCATGCCGGAGGGGCGCTTCCGGTGGAGTATTATGCCAAGGAACTTGAAGTGAGCGTCTCCGATTTAAACGGTGCAATAAAGGTGCTGGCCGGTACGTCGGTCGCGAAGTTTATCGAAGACTATTCGCTGGAGATGGCCAAATACATGCTAGCGCATAGTAAATCTGAAATACGGGCGGTGGCACAGCGTTGTGGTTATAGTCCCAGCGGCCTGTTCCGGGTTTTCCGGCGACGCTTTAAGATGTCGCCGGAAGATTGGCGGTGGAACTATCGTATTTCTTGACGAGGAACGATCAGCAGTTAAATTCTTCGTCGGAAGAAGGGGCACCCTTCTCAAACTCGGTTTTTAGCTGTCCGACCCATTTCCGGACTCTTTCATCGGTTTTATCGGACTGGTTCTCTATGTCCAGTATCAATCCGAGGAATTGCCCGTTTTGCAGTGCACCGGATCGGTTGAAATGGTATCCTTCCGGCGACGTCCTTCCAACCAGGGTGGCTCCCCGGTCGGTGAAGGCCTTTGCCAGAATGCCGATTCCATCGGCGAAATTATCCGGATACTTCTTCTGGTCTCCCAATCCGAAGAGGGCGACTTTCTTGCCGGTCAGGTCGAGACCGGTAAGTTCGGGGAGCGTCTCGTCCCAGTAGGTCGGCAATTCGCCGTCGAACCAAGTGGAAGAGCCAGCGATGATATATTCATATGCATTAAACTCCTTTTCATCGGATTGTTCGACAGGAATGATATCGACGATATCTTCTCCGAACGCTTCCTTTATCTTTTTGGCGACAGCAGCAGTCTTAGCTGTCGCGGTTCCGTAAAATAATCCTATTTTTTTCATTATTCGTTTGCTTTTTTAGTAATCCAACAATTCTTTTGCCGCCTTATAAATCTTCTCTTCATTCGGCAGGATTGCCTTTTCGAGTATCGGGTTGAATCCGACGGGGGTGAAGAGGGAGCCGACGCGCTGTATCGGAGCGTCCAGGTATTGGAACAGTTCGGCACCAATCATACTGGCAATTTCCGCCCCGAAACCGGAGAAGACTTTGTCTTCATGCACAATCAGGACTTTGCTTGTCTTTCTGACAGAGTCGAAAATAGTCTCTTTATCTAACGGTATCAGGGAGCGGAGGTCGATAACTTCGACATTCCGATTATGTTCCCGTTGTAACCGTTCGGCAACGTTCAGGCAAAGATGCGTGGTATTACCGTAAGTGATAATGCTCATATCGTCTCCCGGACGGCGGATGCGTGCCTTGCCGAAAGGAACCTCGAAGTCATCGGGAACCACGGCCGAGGCTTCCACCGCATTATATAAAGCTTTCGGTTCAAGGAAGAGGGTAAACCCTTTCGAACGCATGCTTGTCCGGAGCAGGCCCGCGGCATCATCGGCAAATGAAGGGTAAACGATTCGTGCACCGGGCAAGGTCGTCAGTGCCCCTTCTATCGTTTGCGAATGATACAGGCCGCCGCCGATGTATCCGCCCGAAGCCAGACGGAGCGTGATGTTGGGCGTGAACTGTCCGTAGCTTCTCCAGTATTCATGGGTACATTCCACATATTGCTCGACTGCCGGCCAGAAATAATCGGCAAACTCGGCGCCTTCTATCACGACATGTATTTTAGGATCGAAACGGCACATGCCGTTGGCCGTACCGACGATATAGTCTTCGGCAATCGGAGCGTTGAAGACACGGGCGTCGCCAAACTCCTGCTGCATCCCTTTCGAGATGTTGAAGACGCCGCCTTTTTCTTTATTGGCAATATCCTGTCCCCAAATGAAGGTGTCCGGATTATACCGGAACTCCGCTTTCAGCGTCTTGTTGATGGCAGTGACCAATGTCTCTTTTTCTCCCTTTTCATCGTGTGGTATGCCATCTGTATACTTCCGGGGAATATAAGGTTCGGGCAAGACGAAATCGGTAACCGTGGCAGGGTCGGGGTCGGGAGCGGCAAGCGCTTTCCGGTTGGCTGCGGACAGGTCTTTCTTTGCTTTGTCTTCTATCTCCTTTAACTCTTCTTCGGTGAAACGTTTATAGCGGAGAAGCATGCGGCGGAACTTATACAAAGGGTCTGCCGCCTTTACATAATTCAGCTCGTTTTCATCGCGGTATAACGTATGTTTGTCCGAGTTTGAATGAGAGCCGATGCGTACGCAGTTAGCCTGTACGATGACCGGCGTACGGTTGAGGGCATACTCTTTGGCCTCTGTCATGGCGTTCATGGAGTCGAAGACGTCTTTGCCGTTGCAATGGATAATCTTCAGGTTCTTGAACCCCGAGAAGTTGTCGGCAACCTTGCGGTTGGCGGTCTGGTCTTCTTTTGGGACGGAAATGCCATATCCGTTATCCTGGATGACGAAGATGACAGGCAGGCGTTCAGTGCTGGCACCGTTGATTGCTTCGTAGACGAAGCCTTCGGAAGTGGCCGATTCACCGTGGGAAGTGATGGCAACTCCCTTGTGCCCGTAGTAAACCATGGCACGCCCGACGCCGGCAGCATGCAAATCATGTGTGCCGGTTGCGGAGGATATATTTTCGATGTTCCATTCTGTTTTTGCAAAATGGTTGGACATGTGGCGGCCTCCGCCAGTCAGGTCGGTCGCCTTGGAGATGCCGTTGAGTATAATTTCTTCGGGAGTCATTCCTGCCGACAGGACGGTGAGCATGTCCCGGTAATAAGGGAACAGGAAATCTTCTCCCTTTTTGAAAACCTGCCCGACCGCAAGCTGAATCCCATCATGTCCGGCGTAGGGAGCATGATACGACCAGCCCAGCGATTGCAGCAGGTAGGCAGGGGCCTTTTCGTCGAGAGCCCGGCCGAGTGTCATCAGATAGAACCACTTTTGCAGTGTTTCTTTGTCCGTATTTTTTATATCGTACTTTTTCATGTTTAATTGATTTACTTATTAAAGACTCCAGTTTTCCAGATAATCGGCAATGCGGCGGAGGAAAGCACCTCCCAGGGCACCGTTTATAAGACGGTGGTCGTATGACAGGGACAGATACATTTTATGCCGGATTCCGATGGTGTCGCCTTCCGGTGTTTCGATGACCGCCGGCTTTTTCTCTATATAACCGACTCCCAGGATGGCAACCTGTGGTTGGTTGATGATTGGTGTAGCGAACAGGTTCTTGAATGTACCGAAGTTCGTGATTGTGAAGGTGCCTCCCTGAATATCGTCCGGTGCGAGCTTGTTGTCGCGTGCCTTGTTTGCCAGGGTGTCTATGGCGACAGCCAGGCCGTTCAGGTTCAGCTTGTCGGCGTCGCGAACAACCGGGACAATCAGATTTCCGTCATCCAGCGAGACTGCGATTCCTACATTGATATGTTTCTTCAGAATGATTTGGTAGCCGTTGACGGAGGCGTTTACCTGGGGAAATTCGGACAAGGCTTTTGCTGTAGCCTCCGTAATGGCCGGCATATAAGTCAGGCTGACACCTTCCCGTTTCCGGAATGCTTCCTTGTTGCGTGAGCGCCATTGAACCAGTTTGGTGACATCTACTTCCACGACAGTTGTCACATGGGGCGATACGTTCTTCGACATAACCATATGGTCGGCGATAATCTTGCCTACACGGTCCATTTCCATCACCTTGTCTTCGCTGCCGGCTGATACCGGGGCGGAAGATATTACTTGTGAAGCGGGAGCGGAAGGTGCCGGACTTGTCTGTGCCGGTTTGGTCTGTGAAGCCGGAGCCAGTTTACTTTCAGTTACAGTCTGTGAGGCTGGTTGGGATTGCGTTATCATTGTCGCATCTCTCTTTCCCGAGAGATAATCTTTCATATCTTTTTTACTCAGGCGCCCCATATAGCCGGTTCCTGGAATCCGGTCCAGTTCATCCTGCGACAGATTAGCGTCGCGGGCCATCTGAAGTACGACGGGTGAATACCATCTTTCGTCTTCTGTGACGGCCTGTGCTTTAGGGACGGGTGTGGCGGAGGGAATGTTCTTGTCGTTTGCCGGTGTTTCGATAGATTCTTTTTCGGGAATGTCCGTATGGACGGCTGTATCATTATCCGTATCATCTTCCGAGCCTTCGAGTCCGATGATAGCAACGGTTGTGCCAACCGCAACAGTATCACCTTCCTGGAATAATATTTCAAGGACTTTCCCGGTAACGGGAGAGGGGATTTCCGCGCTGACTTTGGCTGTGCTTACTTCAAAGAGTACGTCGTCCTCATTGATTGAGTCGCCGGTGTTTACAGACCAGGAGATAATCGTTCCTTCTGTAATGCTTTCGCCCAGTTTGGGCATTTTTATTTCAAATGTAGCCATAATGTAATTAACTTTTATCTTTTTGTTTACCGCCGGATGAATAAATCAAACGGACGTGTCCGGGTTTATTCTATTGTTATAATGGAACAAGGAAGGGAAGGTGAAAGTTCTATATTACAGGGTGTAAGTATTGAAAATCCAGTTTACGTCTGCATATTTTTTATTCCTTAACAACCGGATTTCTTCCAGGTCGTGGCAGGTGAATTCGTATGGTTCGCTGGAGGTGTTTTCGTTGGAGAAATAATCGGACAAAGACTGTTTGAATTCGTCGATGGAAACGGAAACAGGCAGCTTGTCCGCCAGGTTGGTTACCGGACTTTTTACTGATGGAACGTAATAAGGATGTGCCGTAACTTCCCCGCCGGTATATTCGGGAGAAGGCTGAAGGGCCCGGTCGAGTATCTCCAAATCTGTGGAGAAAAGGAGCGTGGCATGATGCAGCATTCTCTGTTTATGGATAGCTTGCGCGCTGCCCGAAATTTTCAGGCCGTCGATTGTCAGCCCCTGCCTTTCGTCGGAACGGGCATGTAGTCCGTAATGTTTCAGAAAGCAGATAATACTTTCGGTAAATACGGAAGAGCGTATCTGATTGCTGTTTTCGATGAAAGTGAGGTTCAGGTTTCCCATATCGTGATAAACGGCACCGCCACCGGAATAACGGCGTGCCAGCCTGATTCGTTTTTGCCGGGCATATTCGATATCCGTTTCTGCCCGTATATTCTGGTATTTGCCGATAACGACAGCCGGTTCATTCTGCCACAACATAAAGATATCTTCTGAGAAATTCTTTAGGAGGTATTCTTCTGCGGCAAGATTGAACCAGGCGTCTGTATGGGTGTTATGAATGCAAAGCATTATAAATATAAGCTTTCGTGGATGACTTCCCCGACTGTCGGGTGGGGGAAGATGTTCTTTTTGAATTCTTCGGTGGTAAAGCCGTTCCCGATGGCGATGCCGGCTGCGATGATGATTTCGGAAGCCGGATTTCCCAGAAGGTGGCAACCGATGATACGGTCGTCGGTATCCGTTATTAGTTTGCACAGTCCGGCGAACGATTCGTTCTCGGCCATAAAGCGTCCGGAGTAGGTCATCGGTATCTTTACTACATTATATATAATACCGGCAGCCTGTAACTCCTCTTCCGTCTTTCCTACGCCGGCAACTTCCGGATTGGTGTAGACCACGGCCGGGACAGCCTTATAACTCATCCGGTCATCGTGTCCCAGTAAGTGGTTGATGGCGACTTCCGCTTCCCGATATGCTGTATGGGCCAGCATGGAAAAGCCGGTGATGTCCCCACAGGCATAGACGTTAGGGTGGGAGGTTTGCATGTATTCGTTTACCTTTATGCCGTTTCGGAGAAGTTCGATGCCCAGTGTTTCGATGCCCAGGTTTTTCGTGTTGGCTTTTCGTCCGACACTGACCAGTATCTTGTTGGCCTCAATTGTCTCAGTCTTTCCGTCCTTTTCCACAATCACGCTGTCGGGTGTGACTTCGATGACTTTGGTTTCAAGAAAGAATTCGACGCCCTTTTTGGTATATTCGGACCGCAGCATTGCTGATATCTCTTTATCCATCGTACCGAGTATCTCGGGCATCATCTCGATAACCTTCACTTTAACCCCCATGCTGTTGAAGAAAGAGGCGAATTCGATTCCGATTACTCCGCCACCGATAATAGCAATCGACCGGGGAAGTTCTTTCACATCCAGTGCTTCTTTCGAAGTCCAGTAAGCAATCTCCGACAATCCTTTTATCGGTGGAATGACGGTTTCCGAACCGGTACAAAGCAAGATATTCTTTACCGCAAAAACTTCCTCGCCGCACTGAATCAATATATATCCGTCTTCCTCTCCCCGGATTACAGCTTCTCCCTGTATGATTGTCACGCCGTTGCCGTTCAGCTTGGCTTTGACACCCAGTGTCAGTTTTTTGACGGTCTTGTTTTTACGTGCGATAATTTTGCTTAGGTCGAAGCCCGGGGCATTGTCTGCCTGAATTCCGTATTTGGCGGCGCTCTTTATGCTATCCAGTATTTTGGCTGAATATAATAATGTCTTAGTCGGAATACAGCCTTCGTTCAGGCAAACCCCGCCAATGGCATTCTTCTCAAAGAGGATTGTTTTTAATCCATTTTCGGCGGCCCGTTCACCGGCTGTATAGCCGGCCGGTCCTCCTCCGATAATGGCTATGTCATATTTCATAACCTGCAAATTAAATTATTCAAAAGTAAAGAAACGTTCCTGGATGGGATTGAATTCTTTTTCTCCCGGCTTTTGGGTCGGTGTTCCGAACGGCATTTGTGCGATAAGCTTCCAGTTCGGATTGAGTTTCCATTCATTTTGCACCTTTTCATCGATTAAAGGATTGTAATGTTGAAGAGAAGCGCCTAAACCGGCATCCTCCAGCATCGTCCAGATAGCGAACTGGTGCATGGCAGAAGTCTGTTGCGACCAGACAGGGAAATTATCCTTGTAGCTGGGAAATGCTTTCTGTAAATTTTCAACCACTTCCATATCTTCAAAGAACAAGACGGTGCCATATCCGCAATCGAAACTGGTATTTATTTTGGCAAGTGTCTTTTCAAAAGCTTCTGCCGGAACGATAGCTTTCAATGCTTCTTTGGTGATGTCCCAGAACTTCTTATGATTTTTGCCCAAAAGAAGAACGATTCGTGTCGACTGCGAGTTGAAGGCAGAAGGTACGTTTTTCACTGCGAATGCGATGAGTTCTTTAATCTCATGGTCCGAAATAGGAGAGCTGTTGGTGATGTTATAGTAGGTTCTCCTGTGTTCTACTGCTTCTTTAAAGTTTCTAGTCATAATTTTTACGTAAGTATTTATGTTTATTATTATTACTAGAACCAATAAAGTTGTATTTTTGTTGTACGGAAGCTTGTATGTATTTATAAGTGAAATTTATTGGCGTTTTGTGTGGAATAATCAAAAATAATTTTTACCTTTGCGCCCTGTAAAGAGAGAAACTCTATTAGAATCTTCGTTCTGATCATGATGCTAGTTCGGAAAGGGAAGACAGATAGCAGGAGTTGTAATTAATTTATTGCGTTAATAAAAAAAGAAGATAGCAATGTCTAAAATTTGTCAAATTACCGGAAAGAAAGCAATGGTTGGCAACAACGTTTCTCACTCTAAGAGAAGAACGAAACGTAAGTTTGATGTTAACCTGTTTACTAAAAAGTTCTACTGGGTAGAACAGGATTGTTGGGTTAGCCTGAATATTTCAGCCGCAGGCTTGCGTACTATCAATAAGCTGGGCTTAGATGCAGCAATTAAAAAAGCAGCTGAAAAAGGTTATTTAAACGCTTAATTTGGAGGAAAATAAGAAATGGCAAAGAAAGCAAAAGGTAACAGAGTTCAGGTAATCATGGAATGTACTGAACACAAAGAAAGTGGTATGCCGGGTACATCCAGATACATCACTACTAAGAATAGAAAAAATACTACTCAGAGATTGGAGTTGATGAAATACAACCCGATCCTGAAGAAGATGACTTTACACAAAGAAATTAAGTAATAGGAGATTTTAAACGATGGCAAAAAAAGCAGTTGCAACATTTAAGAAAGGTGACGGTCGTACTTACTCAAAAGTAATTAAGATGGTTAAGTCTCCGAAGACTGGTGCTTACATCTTCCAGGAAGAAATGATTCCTAATGAAGCTGTAAAAGATTATTTCGCGAAATAATCTTTCCTAATAAAGATATAGAAAAGAGGTTCTTCGATATGAAGGGCCTCTTTTTTTGTTCTTTCCTTTCTGCTGAAAAGAACATAAAAGATAGCCTCACTAATCAAATATTTTTTTACTTTTGTATGGGCGTTTGTGATATGCTCTGACTATATTGTCAAATAATAAAATTAATAATATAAACAATTAAGAACCATGAGATTTGATGTATCCAGCACTGCGCTGTTATCCCGTTTGCAGTCTATCAGCAAAGTTATTGCGTCTAAGAACTCTTTACCGATCCTCGACAGCTTCCTGTTCGACCTTGATGGTAATAAACTGACTATAACAGCTTCGGATGCTGAAACACGTCTGGTTACTTCTGTTGAGGTGATGAATTCAAAAGGTACCGGACTTTTCGCTGTTTCTGCCAAGATTCTGCTCGATCCGTTGAAGGAACTGCCGGAACAACCGCTTACTTTTGATATCAATGACGAAAACCTGGAAATCTTTATCCATTTCCAGAACGGTAAATATAATTTTATCGGACAGAAAGGGGATACTTATCCGCTCCAAAAGCCGTTGAATGATAATGCAATTGCAATCATTGTGGATTCACAAATGTTGCTGAACGGCATCAGCCGCTCGCTTTTCGCAACTGCTGACGACGAACTTCGTCCGGTGATGAACGGTATCTATTTTGATATTCATACAGACGATTTGACGTTTGTCGCATCAGACGGACATAAACTGGTTCGTTTGCGTAACCTTTCAGTGAAATCACCGGAAAGAGCTTCTTTCATTTTGCCTAAAAAGCCGGCTAACCTACTGAAGAACCTGCTGGGTAAGGAAACAGAAATGGTTAATATCAAGTTTGATGATAACAATGCTTATGTGAACTGTGCGAACTTTGAAATGGTTTGCCGTCTGATCGAAGGCCGTTATCCGAATTATAACAGCGTTATTCCACAGGAAAATCCGTTTAAGGTTACTATTGACCGCATCTCTTTCCTGAATGCATTGAAACGTGTATCTGTTTTCTCTAATCCGGCAAGCAGCCTGGTTAAATTGCAGTTGAAGGAAAGTGAAATGGTGGTTTCCGCACAGGATATCGACTTCTCCACTTCTGCTGAAGAAAAGATTGTTTGCCAGTTTGACGGAACAGAATTGAATATCGGTTTCAAGGCAACTTATCTGATTGAAATATTAAGTAACATCAATTCGGAAGAAGTAATTCTCGAATTGGCAGACCCCTCACGTGCCGGCTTAATTGTTCCTGCTGAAAACGAAGAGAACGAGGACCAGCTGATGCTGCTTATGCCAATGATGTTGAATGACTAATAAATAAGAAATGCAATTAAACCTGAAAAACCCGATAGTCTTCTTCGACCTAGAGACTACGGGTATAAATATAGTAAAAGACCGTATCGTTGAAATCTCTTTTGTGAAAGTTCACCCTAACGGCAAGGAAGAATCAAAGACGAGACGGATCAATCCGGAAATGCCCATTCCACCGGAGTCGACAGCGATTCACGGTATTACGGACGAAGATGTAAAAGATTGCCCGACCTTTAAAGAAATAGCCAAATCGCTGGCGGCACAGATTGAAGGCTGTGATCTGGCCGGATATAATTCCAACCGTTTTGATATCCCTCTGCTGGCAGAAGAATTCCTTCGTGCCGGGGTAGATATTGATTTGAACAAACGTAAATTTGTCGATGTGCAGACCATTTTTCATAAGATGGAGCAACGTACATTATCGGCTGCCTATAAGTTTTATTGTGACAAAAGCCTCGAAAATGCTCACACGGCAGAGGCCGATACAATGGCGACTTATGAGATTCTGAAAGCTCAGTTAGACCGTTATCCGGACGATTTGCAGAATGATATCGACTTCTTATCCAAATATTCCAGTTTTACTAACAATGTCGATTTTGCCGGTCGTATGATCTACAATGAAGATGGTAAAGAGGTCATTAACTTTGGTAAATACAAGGGAAAGTTGGTGGAAGAAGTTCTGAAAACAGACCCCGGATATTATTCCTGGATTATGAATGGAGACTTCCCGCTGAATACGAAGAAGATTCTTACCGAAATCAAATTGAGAGGTTTTAATTCGAAATAACGCAATGAATAACTTTGAGTTTGCTAATCCTGTAAAAGTTGTATTCGGGAAAGGTACAATTGCACGTTTATCAGCCTTGATTCCTGCCGGAAGTAGAGTGTTAATGGTCTATGGAGGCGGAAGTATTAAGAAAAACGGAATCTATGACCAGGTGACAAATGCATTGAACGGTTTTGAAGTGACTGAATTTTCAGGAATCGAAGCCAATCCGCATTATGAAACCTGCATGAAAGCCGTTGATGTCGTTAAAGAGAAAAATATTGATTTCCTGCTGGCAGTAGGAGGCGGTTCGGTTATAGATGCCACCAAGTTCATTGCCGCAGCTTATTATTATGAAGGCGAACCTTGGGATATTTTATCCAAAGGCGGTGTGATTAAGAAAGCATTGCCACTGGGTGTCGTATTGACATTATCGGCTACCGGTTCCGAAATGAATGAGCGTTCTGTTATTTCACGTGCCGAAACCCGTGAGAAACTGAATTTTGCATCTCCGTTGGTATTTCCGCAGTTTGCAATACTTGATCCGGAAGTAACTTATTCATTACCGGCGAGACAGGTAGCCAATGGTGTTGTCGATTCATTTATTCATGTCGTAGAGCAATATCTTACTTATCCGGTTAATGCCAAGGTACAGGATGCTTTTTCCGAAGGACTGATGAAAGTGATCTATGAGGAAGGTCTCAAGGTGTTGGATAATCCGCATGATTATGATATCCGTGCCAATCTGATGTGGGCCGCTACCAATGCTTTGAACGTATGGATCGGACAAGGGGTTCCTCAGGATTGGTCGTCTCACCGTATGGGATATGCACTGACTGCCCAATTCGGCCTGGACCATGCACAGACGTTGGCAATACTTTTGCCGGGCGTTATGACATATATGTTTAAGGAGAAACAAGTAAAACTGGCCCGTATGGGTGAAGTAGTTTTCGGTATAACCGGCGGAACGGAAGAAGAACGTGCCCGTCAAACAATCACGGCCTGCGAAGATTTTTTCCGCCGGATGGGGTTGAATACCCGTTTGAGTGAATGTGGCATTACAGAAAACGACTTGGATGCATTGGCTGCTCCTGTGGATAAACAAGGCTGGCATCTGGGTGAACATCACAATATTGACAGTAAGGTAACGCGCGATATCTTATTGTTGCGTTTATAAGGAAAAAGATACATCCGGGAGGAAAATTAATTCCATCCGGGAGAAAGTCAAATTTCTCCCGGATGAAACTAAAATCCCTTTCGGATGAATATTTATTTGAATGAATAAGAATGATGCTGAAAGGTAAACATATCATATTAGGAATTACAGGAAGTATAGCTGCTTATAAAGCTGCTTATATTATCCGTGCATTGGTAAAGAAAGGTGCCGAGGTACAGGTTGTAATAACACCTGCTGGGAAAGAGTTTATTACACCGATAACACTCTCTGCCTTAAGTAGTAATCCCGTTATCAGTGAGTTTTTCTCTAACCGCGACGGCTCGTGGCACAGCCATGTCGATTTGGGACTGTGGGCAGATGCCATGCTGATTGCTCCGGCAACAGCGTCGACAATCGGCAAGATGGCTAATGGAATAGCCGATAACATGCTGGTGACAACTTACCTGTCTTGCAAAGCACCCGTTTTCATCGCTCCGGCAATGGACCTGGATATGTTTGCCCATCCTTCTACACAACAGAATCTGGACCGTCTCCGTTCATTCGGAAACCATATCATCGAACCAGCTGAAGGTGAATTGGCAAGCCATCTGGTAGGTAAAGGCAGGATGGAGGAACCGGACAAGATTATAGCTGTTCTGGAAGAGTTTTTCGCTTCCCGCACCGTCCTTGAAAAAAAAAAGATTGTAATAACAGCCGGTCCGACGTACGAAAAGATTGATCCCGTACGTTTTATAGGTAACTATTCTTCCGGGAAGATGGGATTTGCACTGGCAGAGGCCTGTGCACAGCAAGGGGCCGAAGTTACATTGATAGCCGGCCCGGTATCGTTGACGACCACGCATCCGAATATACAACGGATTGATGTGGAATCTGCCGAAGAAATGTATCAGGCGGCCATGACGGCTTTTCCCGAAGCGGATGCCGGTATATTATGTGCGGCTGTAGCCGATTATCGTCCGGAGATACAAGCAGACGAAAAGATCAAACGCGAAAGTAAAGGGGAAATGATGCTTCACCTGGTTCCGAACAAAGATATTGCTGCCTCCTTAGGGGCAATTAAACGGGAAGGACAGGTTCTGGTCGGTTTTGCTTTGGAGACAAATAACGAAGCAACGAATGCCGAAAGCAAATTGAAGCGGAAAAATCTCGATTTCATCGTGTTGAACTCGCTTCGTGACGCAGGTGCTGGTTTCCGTTGTGATACCAATAAGATATCCATTATCGACCGTCAGGGAGAAACAACCGGTTATCCGTTGAAATCAAAACAAGGGGTAGCTGTTGATATCGTAAACAAGTTGGCAACATTATTGAAATGAAAATGATTAAAAGACTGTTATTCCTGTTCCTGTTGGGAACTACATCCTTTATCGGTTATGCGCAAGATAGAGCAAACGAGTTTAATGCCCAGGTCAAAATCAACAGTGATAAGATCCAGGGGACTAATAAGCAGGTATATACTACTTTGCAGGACGCTTTGACTCAGTTTATCAATACCCGGAAATGGACGGATGCAACCTTTGGTATCAACGAACGGATTGACTGTACTTTTAATATCATTATCAACGAGGCTACTGATAACAGTTATAAGGCTGAATTGCAGATTCAGGCTAGCCGTCCGGTGTACAACTCAAGTTATGTAACGACTTTGCTGAATTTCCGTGATACACAATTAGACTTTGATTACACAGAGTTCGAACAGTTGGAATATACGGAGAATACGTTAAACAGTAACCTGATCGCTACTGTTGTTTTCTATTTATATACGATTCTGGGACTCGATTTCGACAGCTTTTCACCTAGAGGCGGAACAGCTTTTTTCCAACAAGCGCAACAGGTTGTCACCCTGGCGCAGTCTCAAATGTCGTGGAACGGTTGGAAAGCCTTTGACAGTGACCGTAACCGGCACGCAATAGCAACAGCATTGAATGAAAATGCTTCGGAAGGATATCGTGACATGTGGTATAATTATCACCGGAAAGGTCTCGATGAAATGGCTGCTAATGTGGATCGTGGACGTACTACGATCCTGTCTTTATTGCCGACATTGGAGGAATTGAAGAAAACCCGTCCGACATCTGTCCTGTTACAAATGTTTGCCGATTCCAAATTGGATGAAGTTGTTGCCATATATTCTAAAGCAACTACGACCGAAAAGCAGGAAGGATACAAAATGCTTTCTAACCTGTATCCGGCAATGACAACCCGTTTGGAGCCACTTAAAAAGTAAAAGAGAATTATGCTGAGATCTTTATTCATACAGAATTTTGTCTTAATAGATAGTCTGGATATTCAGTTTGATAACGGCTTTTCGGTGATAACCGGTGAAACGGGAGCCGGGAAGTCTATTATTTTAGGGGCTTTGTCGCTGGTATTGGGCCAACGAGCTGACGGGAAAAGTATCAAGAGTGGTTCGGATAAATGTGTGATCGAAGCAACATTTGATGTTTCCAAATATCAACTGGAAGAATTTTTTCATGTGAATGATCTGGAGTATGATCCGGAAATATGTATTCTTCGCAGGGAACTGTTTGCATCCGGCAAGTCGCGTGCTTTCGTTAACGATTCACCTGTGCCGCTTACCGTCATGAAGGAACTGGGAAGCCGACTGATCGATATACATTCGCAACATCAGAACCTGTTGCTCGGAGATAATCGCTTCCAGATGAAGGTAATCGATGTAATGGCGGAAAACGAAATCCTTCTGATCCTGTATCGTAAAGAATACCAGCGTTATCTCTCTTTGAAACGGGAGTTGAAAGATTTGACGGAGAAGGCTGACCAGAATCGGCAGGAAGAGGATTATATCCGTTTCCAACTGGAACAACTGACGGATGCTCATCTGGTTGCCGGTGAACAGGAAGAACTGGAGCAGGAGTTGGAGACATTGTCGCATGCCGAAGATATTAAAGGATCCTTATATAAAATAACAGAATTGTTGAATGGCGAAGAGCAGGGAAGCGTACAGCTTATCAAAGAGGCCCTTTCGACCGCCGATTCGTTGGAAAGGTTTTATCCAAAAGCCAGGGAGATTGCCGAACGTCTGCGTTCTGCCTATATTGATCTGAACGACCTGGCCTCAGAAACCGATGTTCTTAAAGAAGATGTCGAGTTCAATCCTGAACGTCTCGAATGGGTGAACGAACGCCTGAACACTTTGTACACATTGGAACAGAAACACCGGGTTCCGACAGTGGAAGAGTTGATTGCCATTCAGGATAAATATACGGAACAGCTACATGATATAGACTCTTTCGACGAGCAGATCGAGGGGATAAAAGCCCAGTTGGAAATATCATATCAGGAATTACTTCAGCAGGCCGCTGTTTTGAGTGAGCAACGTAAGATCGCCTCCAAAGCTATTGCCTCTCAACTGGTAAAAATGGTTATTCCGCTGGGGATGCCAAATGTGAGGTTTGCCGTAGACTTTGTTACTCGTTCGGAGCCGGAAAGCGATGGAATGGACGATATTCGTTTCCTTTTCTCTGCCAATAAGAGTGGCGAACTGCAACCGGTTGCCCAAACTGCTTCCGGTGGTGAAATATCCCGTCTTATGTTATGCATCAAGGCAATGATTGCCGGCTTCACAGCTCTTCCCGCTATTATTTTTGATGAAGTGGATACAGGAGTTTCCGGTGATATCGCCGATAAAATGGGGGATATTATGCAGGATCTGGGTACAAAGATGCAAGTGATAACCATTACCCATTTGCCACAGATTGCTGCGAAAGGTAAAGATCATTTCTTTGTCTATAAGGAAGATACAACGGAACGTACGATAACCCGCATTAAAAAATTGAATAAAGAAGAACGTGTTAAAGAGGTTGCCCGCATGTTGAGCGGTGCGTCACTAACCGGCGCTTCGATAGCCAATGCAAAAGAGTTATTGAAAACTAAACGCTGATATGTCTATTAAACCTTTTATATCTAGAACGGTCATAGATGTAATTACTAACTAAAAATGAACAGTCATGAAACGGATTAGCTTTATATGTTTGTTGATTTTATTGTGCAGTTTGCCGGGACAAGCTCAGTTTTGGATCAGTTTTGGTTGGAATGAGCCACATTGCCAGAGTTGTCTCTGGATGGAACAGGCCATGCGCCTGAACGGAAGACAGGCCGCCGATTATCATAATATCGTACATAAGTACGGTCAGAGAATAGAAAAGGAAGCCCGTAAGCATTACCGCTATTGGGACCAGTCTGCCAAGAAGATATTTAATCTGCGTATGGAACGTGACCGTAAGTTGCAACGAGTTCTTTCTCCTTCGCAGTTCCGTCTGTATGTTCGTTTTGTTCGCGAACGTCCGCAGCGTATCCATGATTATCAGGGATGGTATAATAACCCCCACTATCCGAATTATCGTCCCTCTGATATTTGCTGGCGTTATGAAGACCATTACTGGCATAATCAATGGGAATATTCAAACGGACGATGGCATGGGCGTTTTGATGACGGTAAGTGGTATCGGGGTAAATACGATCGTCCCAATCATCATGATAACGGACAGTGGCGTCCGGACAATCATAATCGTCCCAATAATAACCAGCATTTCAATAAACCGTCCAGACCGGGAAATGATCGGTACGATAAGGATAAAAGACCGGACAACCGGAGAGACCGCGACCGTGATAGAGACAGGAAAGACAAAGACAGAAAAGAAAAGGATAAAAAGGAAAAAGACAATAAACGGCAGGAAAGTAAACGCTCTGAAGTTTACCGCAGAAGCTGAAAATACTGATTGAACTTTCCGGAACATGAGTTTGTTCCTAGTATAAAGAATAAACTCATGTTCACGCATTTTCTAAATATTCTGGCTACGGTTATCAGTGTGGTAAGCCTGCTGATCGTTACTTATGGGGCACTGGTCGCTTTTATCTCTTTTCTGGGAAACGAACTCAAGCGATTTACCGGACAATATTCAACAGTCAATATCCGTCGGCTGCGAGCGGAATTAGGTACTTATTTATTATTGGGATTGGAGTTGCTGATCGCTTCAGATATTCTTAAAACCGTCTTGGAACCCAGTTTGGACGAACTGGCTATCCTTGGCGGTATTGTTGTTTTAAGGACCATCCTTTCCGTTTTTCTGAATAAGGAGATTAAAGAGTTGGATAATGAAAAGGAGGCTTCATGAACTGTCAGGATTAGGATATGTCGTTAAAAATCGTACTTTTGCATTTTAGTAAAAGTAGACGGATGTTCAGAGTTAATAAGCAGATATTATTATTTATAGCAGGTTGCGTATGGATTATAGCCGGAGTCAATATTCTCCGGATCGGAATTCTTACGTGGATGCATGATGCCCATTACTCGGTGTTAAAGGTGGGAGAAGCAGTTATTGTGTTTCTGTTATTCCTTAATTTTGTATTTTTACGTTTGTTCAGAAAGCATAGCCGTCGTATTGCCCAAAAAGGAGAAAAGAATTGTCCTTTCTCTTTCTTTGATGCCAAAGGTTGGATTGTGATGATTTTTATGATCACTTTAGGAGTGGGAATTCGTCATTCCCGTTTATTGCCGGACTCTTTTATTTCCGTTTTTTATACAGGTTTGTCATCTGCACTGATTATAACAGGAGTATTATTTCTTATTCAAGGGAAAAAACAGCAATAAAGAAAATTGTTTTGTTTCAAATTAATAAGAATCTGTGATAAAAGTAATGTAAAACATGTTTTTCAATTGTTTATTGCCGATTTTATTATTATATTTGTTACTAAACTTTTGTCGGATAGAAATATGAAAACTTTCTGTTTCTTATTATTGGTTTGTATAACAAATATTCTTGCTTCGTTTACTTTTTTGCGGAGTGAAAAGATTTTATTGCATACCGATCATTCTGATTACAGACAGGGAGATACTATTTCTTTTTCCGGAACCTTACTGGAAGCGACTACTTTAGAACCCTCAACTTATAGTAAATATGTTTATATAGAATTAATAAATAGGGAAGATTCTGTTTTGTGCCGACAGAAATATAAGTGTGACTCCGCTTGTTTTAAGGGAGAGTTATTTCTCGAAACAGATTTGCCTTCCGGTAATTATTATCTGCGTGCTTATACTCGTTTGATGCAAAATTTTTCTCCAACAGCTTTTACCCTAATAACAATACCGGTCGATAACCTATCGACTACCCGGTATAGCGGTAACATTCCCAGCCATGTTTATTTTTACCCTGAAGGCGGTCATTTGTTATCCGGCAGTTTACAAAATGTAGCTTTTGAAGTAAAAGATGAAAATGGATTGCCGGTACAAACAACTGCTTCTCTGTGCAAAGGCTCGTCTGATACGGTTTATTCCAATTTGGTTACAGATAGCTATGGGATCGGTTCTTTTTCTTTTATTCCTGATTCTTCGTCTTTATATTATATCCGGATAGGGTCACATCGTTTTCCTTGTCCGTCTGTAACCTCAGTACCTGTGTTGCAATTAAATCAGAACAGGGAACGAATTTGTTATAATATACTTTTCTCCGGTGATGATACCGATACCTACTCTTTTATGCTTTTCCACAGGGGAGCGGTCTGTTTGCAACAAAAGATCGATACAGCACATAGAAGTGGTGTTATTCCGTTTACAGATTATACGTCGGGGTTGATAGCCGGTATCTTATTGGACAAAAAGAACCGGGTGGTTTCAGAAACATTAATTTATTATGATTCCCGGCGCAGTTCTGCCAATCAATTTACAACAGAAGAAAAGGCAGCATTACTTAACAGTGATTTGTCCCGACCCATTCCTGATCTGGCACTTTGTATGGACTCAACGAATAAATTGAGGACATATTTGCTAACCAGAAAATGGGGACGCTTTATGTGGCAGGATATATTGCAGGATTCTTATGATTATCTTTATAAACCGGAGGATGTATTGGCTTTATCAGGATATGTTGAAACAGAATCCGGTCGCCCTCTTAAAAAAGGACATCTGATTGCCATTAATAATAATAAAGGCTTTACTTATGATGCAGATATTCTAAATGGACGTTTTGTTATCGGTGTTGATGATTTTAAAGAGGGAGAGAGTTTCTTTTTGCAAGCCTATAATGAGAAAGGGAAAAGTTATGATTATAAGATAATAATGGATAATGATACTTTTCCGGGTGTGGTAAATTTGTATAAAGAATTTTCTATGGGCATAAAGGAGCCTGCTTCTTCTGCCTATATTGATTCTTTTTCAATCTACCATCTGCCTTCTATCACTGTTACGGCTCGTATAAAGGAAGATATTCCCTCTACAAAAGAATTTTATGGCGTAAATTATTTGGGTGAAAAAGAATTTGAAAATCCGTTGTATCCTAACATAATCCCTTACCTGGAACGAATGATCGGATTTGAAATATGTGAGATTCAGCAGGGAGAAGATGAAAAAATGTCTGTAAATGAAAAATATGAGATACGAACGACGCGGGGAGCGGCTTTAATTGGTAATTCAATTACCCGGAATGGGAATACGTTGGTTGTTTTGCTTGACGGATACGTAGTCGATACAACCTGGGCCTTGGAATCCCTACATCCTGCGGATATTTGTTCTATCGAAAGACTTACACCGGTACAGGCATTACGGTATACTTCCTTAGGCTTTGCCGGAGCGATTCTTATTCGAACAAAAGGCAATGATAAAGTAGAGCCAAAGTCTAAAGGGCTGATATATGCCCCGGGTGGGTTGTCTGATATATAGCTTGTTTTTATCCGCTTGCCATAATCAGATGACTGCTGGTTGATATAATATTCTTATCTTTGCAGTAAAATAAGCATAGATTGTAGTTGTATAGTGGTTATATATTTGCAATTTATATAATAAACTGCTGATAATAAGGAATATGAAGGAAAACGAAATGGTATTCGGCATACGTGCCGTAATCGAGGCTATCCAGGCCGATAAGGAAATAGATAAAATACTTGTTAAGCGTGAGTTGCAGGGAGAACTTTCCCGTGAATTGTTCGAGGTGCTGAAAGGACGCGATATTCCTGTACAGCGTGTACCGGCCGAACGTCTTGACCGCCTGACTCGGAAGAATCATCAAGGAGTGATCGCCTTTATTCCGGCTGTTACTTATCAGCGTCTGGAAGATATTATTCCTTTCGTTTATGAACAGGGAAAGAATCCTTTCATCGTACTTTTGGACGGCATAACCGATGTCCGTAATTTCGGGGCAATTGCCCGTACCTGCGAATGTGCCGGTGTGGATGCTATTGTTATTCCGGCTAAAGGAAGCGTGACAGTGAATGCGGATGCTATCAAAACATCTGCCGGAGCGTTGCATGTATTGCCTGTTTGTAAAGAGAAAAGCATTGAAGAATCCATTCGTTTTTTACAGGCTAGCGGAGTCAAGGTCTATGCAGCCAGCGAAAAAGCTTATGAGAACTATACTTCTATCAAATATGACGGTCCGGTTGCTATCGTAATGGGAGCAGAGGATAAAGGAGTTTCTATGGATAACCTGCGAATCTGCGACAGCATGGTGAAAATACCGCAGTTCGGAACGATCGGTTCCCTGAACGTCTCGGTAGCCAGCTCCATCCTGATTTATGAGGTTGTCCGCCAGCGTATGAATGAAGAACAAAACAACTAAAAAGATAAACACAATGAAAAAAGTTATTGCAACAACAAATGCACCGGCCGCCATCGGTCCTTACAGCCAGGCCATACAAGTAGGAAATATGCTTTTCGCTTCCGGACAGCTGGGTATCGATCCGGCAACCGGTAATTTCGTAGAAGGAGCTGTAAAGGAACAGACAGCTCAGGCTTTCAAGAATGTGAAGGCTATCCTGGCAGAAGCCGGTCTTGATATCAGCGACGTAGTCAAAACTACTGTTTTTCTTGCTGATATGGGTGATTTCGGAGCGATGAACGAAGTATACGCCTCTCAGTTTGAAGGTGCTTTTCCAGCACGTTCGGCTGTTGCTGTAAAGACTTTGCCGAAGAATGGTTTGGTAGAGATTGAAGTGATCGCTGTAAAGGCTTGATAATCACTGTCAAAAAAATAAGGGACTTTTGAAGTTAAAAGTCAGGACTTTCGTTTTTAAAAGTCCTGTCTTAACATTTCAAAAGTCCCTTATTTTTTTCAGGTAAGTCCGTATCTTTATTCTTGAGTCAGTGACAAACCTACTATTTTGAAACAGGAATCGCAATCACCTTCGATGAAATCGACTGTTTTTGTTCCGGCCGGCAAAGCGGGGAAGTGCAGTTTAAAGGAATATTCACCTGATTCCGGCATTGTGAAGCGTTCGTCCGGTGTGATGCCGTCTGCTGATGTTAGCGGATAATGAGTACCGTCTTCTGTTTTCAGGAAAGTATCCTTGCCGATACTTACCCAGTATCCGGGAGAATTAAAGGCTTTCATATGGAAAATCGTTTCAGAACCAGTCAACTCTATTCTGTTGATCTCTACAGTTTCCGTATTGCTTGATTTTTCAATAGGAAAATCAACAATGGTTGTGTTTCCTTCCTTTTTCACAGACATAACACGGTCTGATTTGTTTACCCATTTGTTTAGCTTACGTTTAAGTAATCCTTTTCCGTATCCGCTCCAGCTATGCAGGATGATTCCTTCCGGTGAGATAATGACGTAATGAGGTATTCCTCTTACATTATATTTAGCTGCCAGTCCGCTCATTCCTCCAAAATCATTCAGGTTTACCCATGACATATCTTTCGTTTTAGAAATCTCTTTCCATCCTTTTTCTGTGTCTGTGCTCAGACTTATGACAGTTACTTTGTCTTTCCAGGTTTCGGATATTTCTTTCATTTCCGGCAAAGCCATCATACAAGGACCACAACCGCGGCTCCAAAAATCGACCAGGAGATATTTACCTTTATAGTCGGCCAGATGATGAATATTGCCTTGCAGGTCGTAAAGGTCGGTATCCGCCATTTCATCGCCTTCTTTCACTGTAACGGGAGGATAAAGACATACCGTGATTTCCTTACCTGCCTGAGAGTTTTTCTCATTATCGGATAACTTGTTGTATAAAGCAATCAAATCTTCCTTATAAGGATAGTTCTCCATGTATTTACTTTGCTTGCATTGGCCTAGCAATTTATCCATCCAGACTGTTCCTTTAGGAGTTTGCTGCATTATTTCGATTTCTTTTTGGGAGGAGATCAGTCGTAATGAATCCGTTTTTTTCTGAAGTTCTTTCATTTCATTCCTGATCGCATTCTTTTCTTCTTCGGAAGGATTGCCCGTCCTTCCTTTGGAGAACAAATCCATTAACTGTATATAGATTTCCTGTTCTTTACTACATTCTTCCCGGCAAGCGTCGGCATACCGGTTTAAATCCTGCTGTTCCTGGATATCGGCCGATACATTCCATGTCCTGATAAGTTTATTATTACCGGTAACGGTTGTCTCTTTGCCGGGAGCCACCCATACATCCAGCCAGGTGTTTGGAAACCCTTTGTCATGGCTGGAGACCATTAATGCTTCGGGAGCATTGTCGACGGTTTCACCTTTGAAGGTAAAACATTCATTGATGACCGTATCCTGAGCGATCTGGCTCATGACTTGTCCGTCACTACGATAAAGGACAATCCGGGTACTGTCCTCCAGTCCGGAGATTTTGCCTTTTATCGTGAATTCGTTTTGTGCTTGTGCAGATATAATGAATATAAGCGATATACCTGCTAAAAGTGCTTTTACCATATTTATATGAATTAAGTAAATGCAATATTACGATTTTTTCGTAATTAACAAGCAGGATAGGTGAAATATTATTGTTTACCGGCCGAATAATTTAGTAAGCAGGTCTTTTTTTCCTATTTTTTGTAACGCCTGGGTTATCTGCCTGCGAAATTCCGGTTTATACCAGAAGAAGAATTGCCGTTGTGCCAGTTTCTGTTCTTTTGTACGGGCTGTATATACTTTTTCTAATGTATAAGGATGATAACCTGTGTAATATATCTCCGTAGCCAGTGTCATTGGTGTAGGAGTGAAATCCTGTACCTGTTCCAGTTGGAAATGCAGTTTCTTGGTCTCGATAGCCAGTTTTGCCATATCTTCTTCCGTACAGCCGGGATGGCTGGAAATGAAGTATGGAATTAATTGTTGGTTAAGTCCCTGCTGCTTGTTGATACGGTCGAATATTTTTTTGAATTGTCCGAATTGATCGAAAGAAGGTTTGCGCATCATTTTCAGAACATTGTCTTCCGTATGTTCGGGAGCCACTTTCAGACGTCCCGATACATGCCGGGCGATCAACTCTTCCGTGTAGCTCTGAGCCGACTTATTCACGATTTCATCGTCGTAACGGTGCAACAGCAGATCATAACGTACGCCACTACCGATAAATGAGCGTTTGATCTGTGGCATACTGTCTACTGCTTTATAAATGTCCAGTAACGGAGTATGGTCCGCATTCAGATTCTTACAGATGGCAGGAGAGATGCAGGACGGTTTTTTACATTTGGCACAAATACTTTGATCTTTGCCTTTCATCCGGTACATATTGGCGGAAGGACCTCCCAAATCACTCAGGTATCCTTTGAAATCTGGCATTTCCGTGATAGCCTTTACTTCTTTCAGGATAGACTCTTTGCTCCGGGAAGCGATGAACTTTCCCTGGTGGGCGGAGATTGTACAGAATGCACAGCCACCAAAGCATCCCCGGTGCATATTTACTGAAAACTTGATCATCTCGAATGCCGGTATGACTTTTCCCTTATATTTGGGATGCGGCAAGCGGGTGTAAGGCAGATCGAACGAAGCATCGACTTCGGTTTCCGTCATAGGAGGGAAAGGAGGATTCACTACAATAGTCTGCTTTCCAACCTGCTGAAGAATACGCGATGCATTATATTTGTTCGATTCTTCTTCGATATGACGGAAGTTCTTAGCCTGTTTTAATTTATCGCGAAGACACTCTTCATGTGAAAAAAGTACGATGTCATCGGGCTTTATCTCTTCTTTTCCTGTCAGATAAACTGTTTGGCGAATATCTTTTAATGAATTAAAAGATTCTCCGGCCTGTAAGCGGGTAACCAATTCCTTCATGGGAAGTTCCCCCATACCGTAGATCAGAAGATCGGCCGGACTGTCTGCCAGAATACCCGGCCGGAGTCTGTCCTGCCAGTAATCATAATGAGACAGCCTGCGTAAAGAAGCCTCGATTCCACCGAGTACGACCGGTACGTCGGGATAAAGTTCTTTCAGTATTTTGGTATAGACAATGCTGGGATAATCCGGGCGCATTCCTGCCCGGCGATCCGGAGTATAGGCATCATCGCTACGTAACCGCTTATTGGCCGTATAATGATTGATCATCGAATCCATCGCTCCGGGTGAGACTCCGAAGAAGAAGCGGGGAGTTCCCAGTTTCTTAAAATCGCGATAATCACCGCGCCAGTCCGGCTGCGGAACAATAGCCACCCGCAGTCCCAAGGCTTCCAAGGTACGCCCGATAACGGCAGCACCAAACGAAGGATGATCCACATAGGCATCCCCACTGAAAAGAATTACATCTATATAATCCCATCCACGCGCTTCAACTTCTTTCTTGGTGGTGGGCAACCATGCTTCCGGTCTGAATGTTTTCATGTTGCAAAGGTAGGAATTTGAGCTATAACTTTAGCTTATAGGGGATAGAATTTAATGATTGGCATATAAGGAAAGGATGTTTTACCTTTGTAACCGAAAAGAAAAATATAGGCGAAACGGCAAACATTATCAATAAGATATGTGTTCTCTTAACAAACACAATTATTAAAAAATAATACAGTATGAAAGCATTAACAGACGAAAAGCTCACTATCGTAGGTGCAGCAGGTATGATCGGTTCTAACATGGCCCAGACAGCTTTAATGATGGGGTTAACTTCTAATATTTGTCTTTACGACCCTTTTGCTCCGGCTTTGGAAGGTGTTGCAGAAGAAATGTTCCAGTCCGGATTTGAATATGCAAACATAACTTTTACATCTGATATCAGCGAAGCGCTGAGAGGTGCCAAATATGTTGTTTCATCCGGTGGTGCAGCCCGTAAAGCCGGTATGACACGTGAGGACTTATTGAAAGGTAATGCTGAGATTGCTGCTCAGTTCGGAAAGGATCTCCGTGCTTATTGTCCGGATGTAAAACATGTGGTAGTTATTTTTAATCCCGCCGATATTACCGGATTGATCACATTGCTGTATTCCGGATTGAAACCTTCCCAGGTAAGTACTTTGGCTGCACTTGACAGCACCCGTCTGCAAACAGCTTTGGCACAGCACTTCGGAATCCGTCAGAACCTGGTAAAAGGTTGTCGTACTTATGGAGGGCATGGCGAACAGATGGCTGTTTTTGCTTCTACTGCAACTGTCGACGGTAAACCGTTATTGGATTTGATCGGTACTCCGGAACTGACAGACGAACAATGGGAGGACTTGAAAGTGAAAGTTATACAGGGTGGAAAACGTATCATCGAACTTCGCGGTCGTTCTTCTTTCCAGAGTCCGTCTTACCTGTCAATCGAAATGATCCGTGCCGCTATGGGTGGCGAAGCATTCCGCTGGCCTGCCGGAACATATGTTCACTCCGGTAAATTCGACCATATCATGATGGCTATGGAAACAGAAATCACTAAAGATGGTATTTTCTATAAAGAAGTAGAAGGAACACCGAAAGAAAATGCAGAACTGGCAGAAAGTTATGTTCATCTGAGCAAACTGCGTGATGAAGTGATCAGCATGGGTATTATTCCTGAAATCCATCTGTGGCATACATTGAATCCGCACATGAAATAAGCCGTTTCTTATATGTTATATACGAAGAAGGGAGCGACCGTTAATCGGCACTCCCTTTCTTTCTTTGCAATTTTATTTATAATGTTCTTTCCGGATACAGGGCATCCCACCATTCCGGTTCATCTTTCAGCCATTTGGCAAACCAGGCAAAGATCGTGTTCTGCCATTCCAGGCGTTTCTTATAATCAGCTACACCGTGGTTTTCTCCGTCAACCTGGATAAATTCCACTGTCTTGCCGAGTAGTTTCAATGCCAGGAACATCTGGATACTTTCTCCAACCGGAACATTTGTATCGGCATTGCCATGCAACAGCAATAACGGAGTTTTGATCTTGTCAGCGTTGAACAACGGACTGTGTTTAGTGAAGAACTCGGGGTTATTCCAGGGATAAGTTCCGGTATTGGCTACCGAACAGTAACCATATCCCCAATATCCTTCTCCCCAATAACTGCTCAATGCACTGATACCGGCATGGCTGACAGCAGCAGCAAATAAATCGGTGCGGGTTTGCAGATATTGTGTCATAAACCCTCCGTAGCTGGCACCTGCACAACCGATCTTTTTAGGATTTACAAAGGAATGTTCTTTACAGAACAATTCTGTGCCGCGGATGATTTCATCGGCAGTCGGTTCTCCCCAGGCATTTACGTGGCGGGCAGCAAATTCTTGTCCGAATCCGGTTGTCCCGCTGGGATTGAGCGTATAGACTACATATCCCTGGGCGGCATACATATGCATGGAGTAGCTGAATTCCAAAGCACGGTTCGTCGGCGAAGTTCCTCCATAGTAATAGACGATCATCGGGTATTTTTTGTCCGGATCGAAATTAGGTGGCAGGTAATAACGTCCCTGTATGGTTGTTCCGCCTTCTGCCGTGAAGTTCCAGTCATGAACTTCTCCAAGTTTAACATCTTTCAGTTTTTCAGCAGACAGGTCGTAGATCAGACGGTTCTTTCCACTTTTCAGGTCGTAAGCATACAAACGGTTTGCGTTTGAAGTACTTTGTCCGTAATAATACATTACCGGAGCTGTTTCTGCCAATGAGTAATTATAAACGACGTCTTCAGAAGCATTGATCTGTTTGATTTTCCCGTTTGCCGGATTACAGGTATAGATACGCAGATAGTCCTGGTCTTCCGTCATCATATAAATCTGACCGTCGTATTTGTTCCAGAGTGCACCAGTTACATTCGGATTGAAATCCTTGGTTAGTGCCGTTGCTTTCCGGGTAGCCGGATCATACAGGAACAACTGGCCGTCGTATGTATTTGAGATTTGTCCTTCCCTGATATTTAAACCGATTCCACCGAAAGCATTTCCCGATCCGCTAACCAGTAATTGTTTTCCGTCGGGAGAGAAAGTTCCGCCGTTCACATATTTGGCATGTTCCCAAAGGGTATCGACTGCCATCGTTTGCAAGTCGAGTTTGTATAACGAGTTGCTGGAATGAGGTAGAGATGTATAATCCGTTTCACTGGTACTGAACAACAGGTAACGGCTATCCGGGCTGACATCATTAATATATGTACTGTTATGTCCGAATGTCAGTTGTTCGTATAGTCCGGATTGCAGATCGTAGCGCCAAATGAAATAACGGTTACGGAATCCCGGCAGACGGTCGTTCGGTTCGAGGATACGGAGCATGTCAGGACCATCCTTCGGACCTTCCTCCTGTATGGTGAAAAGGAGTGTTTTTTCATCCGGGGTAAAATTGAAGCTACCTTCCGGCAGGTTATCTGCCAGTATCTCTTCCTGCATGTTGGTCGGATCGACTGTCACCAGTTCCTTTCCATTCATGCCGGTACGGGTGAAATACATTTTATTACTGGTCGGCATCCAGCTGGCACTCATGATAAACCCTTTATCCTGCAAAAGGATACGTCCGCTGGCGGCTTCACGCAATTGAGCGTATGATTCGCTTTTTCCACCTTCCAGGCGTGTATAATATTTCACTAATACATATTTGCCGTTGGGGGACAGGCTGACGCCACGAAAGTTTGTTCCTTCCAGAATATCCCGTGAGGTATATCTTTTATCCGGATTAAGTGAAGCAACGACTTTTGCATCTTCCTTACTTTTATAGATTGCCTTTAATGTAGGCGGACAGGTATCGCTGTCGGCTGTCAGGTATTTCACAACCACTTCATACCGGTGTGGTTCCATTGTCAGTTCAGAAGTTGCACTCACCGGTTTGTTATTTACATACACATCGAAAGAACCAGGTCCGGAAACTTCTAAAGTTCCTTTGGTATAACGGTCACTGTTCAAATAAAAGGAGAAAAGATGCAGGGCATATCCTTTTTCCGGAGCCTGAAAACTGATCATTCCAGCTGTATCTGCATCCAGAATGGTCGCGTTGGCGAATACTTTGTCGAAAGGGACTGTCGATTTCAACAGATTTTTGATCTCGAAAGGTTTTCCGTTTACATTCAGGCTGTCTGCCATGATCGGTTTATTAACCGGAACAGGACCGGTATGCAGAAATTGCATCACTTTTATATCTTCTGCTGCCTGTAGAGTAAAGGCGGAGAGAAGTAATGCAGAAAGTAAATAGGTACATTTATTCATGTTATCTTGTATTAATTAATAGCGAATTCCGCTGACCATATAAAGTTCGTCGGTATCTTCCATTGCCTCGATATGAAAATAAGGTTCCATTAAGGCGGCAACTTCCCTGGCTGTAGGCAGGCCGAACGATATTTTGTTAGCTTGTTTATTGTGATGTCCGTTTATGTTTTCCCTCCCTTCGCTGTGACAGATCACAAGTTCGCCTCCCGGGATAAGTAATTCTGCCAGATGGCCGATTACCTTATCCGGATGTTCGAAATGAGGAAAAACACTATAGGCAATAATAAAATCGAACTGTTCGTCTTTCAGTTCCATAACATCTATGCAACGGAAATCGACTATCGGGGTAGCATATTTGTTTTGTGCTGCTTCAATCATCCGTGGCGAAATGTCTATTCCTGTGATATGGGCTGGTGAATAAGTTAACAGATACTGTTCGAGTACACCAGTTCCGCATCCGACATCCAATATGCGAAGTCCTTTGTGCAGAGTGGTCTGTTCCAGTATCTGATTGATTTTTTCTGGTGCATGATAGCAAAGTTCGTCCCAGCGATCTGCTAATGCATCAAAGAAACCGGCTATAACATTCATGGTAATTGTCCCTCCCATACAAAACAATCGGTGAATTGCTCTTTTAACTGAGTCGGTGCTTCGAACAATCCGAATACGGAGGAACCTGACCCCGACATAGAAGCGTAGACAGCTCCTGCCTGATAGAGTGTTTCTTTGATCCGGCCGATAACCGGATGTTTGCTGAAGACGCTTTTTTCGAAATCATTTATCATTAAGTTTTTCCATTCGGAAACCGGTTTGTTTATAATCTCTTTTAGTGAGATTGCCGGAACTTTCGGGGTGACTAATGAATAGGCCTCCGGAGTGGAAACGGCTACATCCGGTTTTATCAGGCAGAAATGATAGCCTTTTAATGATAATTCGACTGGTTCGAATATATTCCCTGTTCCGGTAGCGAATACAGGTGTATTGCGGATAAAGAACGGACAGTCAGCACCGATGGAAGCTGCAATTTTTTCCAGTTCGTCTGCGTGGATATCCAGTTTGCAGAAATCATTCAGCAGTTTCAGCATGAAAGCGGCATCAGCCGATCCTCCACCCAGTCCGGCTCCGAAAGGGATCGCTTTAAGGAGATGGATTTCCAGAGACGGTATTTCATATTGTGTTTTCAGCAGGTTCAGTGCTTTTATCACAAGGTTTTTTTCCATGGGAGCATCCACCTGTATTCCTGTCTGGGTGAAAGATAGTTTTTCTGCATTCACTATTTCAAGTGCATCTTTCACAGGGATAGGATAGAACACAGTCTCGATGTTATGATAACCGTCTATCCGTTTACTAACAACGTTTAGTCCCAGGTTTATTTTGGCATTAGGAAAACAAATCATAGAATAGATCCTTTAAATTATGTTTTTTAGACAAACGTAGGCAAAATAATTAGGATAAACAAACGTAACGTATAGCTTGTATAATCGAAGCTGTCATAAATCTAAAGAAAAGAACTTATTTATTTTTCAAATAAATAGTTGTCATGTAATTTATCGGTAACTAACATTTGTTTGAAAATAGCAAAAGCGACTACCAAATGAATAGTAGTCGCTTTTATGTTATACTGGGAAAGGGAAGAGGGATTACATATTTTGGAAGTCCTTTAACCTTTTCTGTAATTCTTGACGAGCAAAGAAGATACGACTCTTCACAGTTCCTAAGGGCACATTTAGTTTTTCTGCTATTTCGTTATACTTATAGCCACTTAAAAACATAGAGAAGGGAACCTTCAGATCATCGTTCAAGCCGTTGATCGCTTTAGTGATCTCTTTGATTTGATATGCTTTATCCGGTGAATCAAATCCGGAATCATTGACAACATCCAGATTATATAAATCTGCACTTGAGTCAACAACTGTCTGTACACGTACAATCTTATGATAATTGTTTATGAAAATATTACGCATGACAGTTAAAACCCATCCTTTGAAATTAACGTTGTCAACGAATTTATCCTGATTATCTAGTACCTTTAATGTAGTATCCTGTAGCAAATCCTGAGCATCGTCCCGGTTTGCAGTGAGCATAAGTGCAAAATTCATCATGTTTTCTTGCAAGCTCAATAATTTTTGTTGAAATTGTATCCCATTCATATTACTTACTTTTTGAATGTTTATTGTCGGTTATGTGCTGTATTTCAATACTGAAGCACAATACAAAAATATGTAATTTAAATCAATGGAACTAATTCTTTGCATAATATTAATACTTAACACTCAATCTTAATATTTATAGGCTAAAAGTGTCTGATACTGAGTAGGATTTACAAGTTTTCAGCTTGTATATGTCTAACATTTACAAGTTCGGTGTTGATTTATTCAACAAGAGATAAAATAAACCTTGAGCAATCGATACGAATATGGAAAATTGTCGGATAAGAATAGTAGTTATCATTAAAAGAAACAGGAGTTGACCGGATGCAGCTTTTTATAAATAAAGAGAACGGTGTCAGTAAATTACATAAATTACTGACACCGTTCTCCTTATGATTGTCTTTTTATATAATGAATTTATCTCTGACCTTCACCAATCATTTCTTCAGCCAGATATTTATCTGCATCTTTTTGGATATTGGGTAATTCCAAACCGTAACCTTTTATACGGTCTTCTCTTTTCAGGAGATATGAAATGAGAAGTGCAAGTATACCAAAACAGGTAAAGATAATCATTGGAATGGTATAATCGTAAGTCGGTTTTTCATTGACATAGCCGGTTATGCAGTATTTATCGAGTACTTTACCTATGAGGTAAGGCACACCCATTAATCCCCAGTTTTGTACCCAAAAAATAAGGGCATATGCTGTTCCTAACTTATTTTCCGGAATAATTTTCGGAACAGAAGGCCACATGGCTGAAGGTACAAGCGAGAAAGCAATTCCTAACAGGATAACCAATGCAAGCGCTACCAACCAATTATCCAGGAATGGTAAAGAGAATGTGAAATGAATGCATACAAGCATGATTGCACCGATCATCATGATGGTGGCACCTTTTCCTTTCCGGTCGTACAGGTTGCCGAAGAATGGAGTCAGCAGGATAGTACCAAACGGCAGGATCGAGGGGATGATTCCGGAAAGAGTAGGTTCAATACCGAATTTATTAATCATCAGGCTGGGGGCGTATTTCAGAAACGGGAATACGGCGGAATAGAACAACACGCATAAAAGGGCGACATACCAAAAGCCTTTAAGGGTAATAATATCCAGGATATCTTTGGCACGGAAAGGAGCTTCTTCCTCTTCTTCACCTTCGTCGAGAATTTCCTGATCCCGTTTTTTATCCATTACAACGAATACGATGAATGACAGGAATCCGATGCATAATAAGATTAGTCCGATAAAAATAGGTATACTGATAGAATTATTGAAAGCTCGGCTCAGAATAGGCGTTATACCGATTGCCAAACCTGTTCCGATACGGGCACACGCCATTTCAAGTCCCATTGCTAATGCCATTTCCTTACCTTTAAACCATTTGACAATGATTTTCGATACGGTTATACCGGCAATCTCGATGCCTACGCCAAAGAGTGCATAACCTAAAGAGGCTATGAGTAGAGGATATCCCCATTCGGTTCCGAAGATTGAAACTGTTTCACCACCGAAATCATGAGAGATACCGAACCATTTAATGAAAACACCGACCAGCATGATACCAGTGGCCATTAAACCGGTGAAACGTACTCCCATCTTATCAAGGATCATACCACCGAAAATAAGCATTAACAGGAATACATTGAACCAGCCGTATGCACTTGTAAATTTACCGTAGTCATCGCCACTCCATCCAAGGCCGCCGCTCATAACGGGGGTTTGTAATAAATCCTGAAGCGGAGCCATCATATCCGTGATGAAGTAACCGCAAAGCATTGTAAATGCAACGAGTGCCAAAACCGACCATCGTGCCGTTTTGGATTCGCTTAATTTCATTTGAATTTGTTTTACCATGATATTTGTTTTTATTAAGTTGTATTATTTGTCTTCTTTCATGAAAAGGGGGAGGGCATCGGCTACGATGAATGTGCTTCCTCCGATAAAGATCGTATCTTCTTCGCCGGCTCTGGCTAACGCCCGTTCAACAGCAATGGCGACGGAGTCGCATGTGACGCCGCTAAGGCCGTGCATCATACCCATGGCGGCAATTTCGGCTGCCGGCATTGCCCGTGGAACGGATGCCTGTGTAAAAAAGTAGAAAGCATCCTGGGGCATCAGGTCCAGCACACCGTTAATATCTTTGTCGTTTACCATGCCGATGATCATATAAGTATGGCGGGAACGCTTCATTACTTCTTTCAGCTGCATGTTCAGATATTGCCATCCGCCGGTGTTGTGGCCTGTATCGCATATCACTTTCGGTTTTTCCTGCAAAACCTGCCAGCGTCCCATTAGTCCGGTGAATTCAACGACATGCTCGAATCCTTCGCGTACAGCTTCCTGAGGTATATCGATACCCTGAGTGTAAAGCAGATTGAGGGCAGCCAGTACGGTTTTGGCATTTCTTACTTGTGCCACTCCGCCCAATTCACCGAATAGTTGTCCGTACTCGACGGAATCGAAATACCATTCGCCGGTATCCATCAGATATGATTCGTTTAGCAGGTCTGCCTGTGAAGCAAAATAAACCAGTGTCTCATTCCTGTGAGCTGCATCGGCAAATACCTGTGCAACGCTTTGGGTATATATTTCACCTACCAGTGCCGGAACTTTGGGTTTGATGATCCCCGCTTTTTCAAAGGCGATCTTTTCTACCGTATCGCCCAGGAACTGGGTATGGTCGAGACTGATATTCGTGATAATACTTAGGATAGGAGTGATAATGTTGGTACTGTCCAACCGACCGCCCATGCCTACTTCAATAATGGCAAAATCAACTTCTTCAGCACGGAAATAATCGAAAGCCATGGTAGAAGTCAGTTCGAAGAAGGAAGGGTGAAGTGGTTCGAAAGTGGTGCGATGGCGCTCTACAAAATCTATTACATATTCTTTGGGTATCATTTTACCGTTGACACGGATGCGTTCACGGAAATCGATCAGGTGGGGAGATGTGAAAAGTCCGACTTTATATCCCGCCTGATGAAGGATCGCTGCCAGTAAATGACTGACGGAACCTTTTCCGTTTGTCCCTGCTACGTGGATTGTTTTATAGGCTTTATGGGGATTCTCCAGATAGTTGTCCAGTGCAATACTGGTGTCCAGTCCCGGCTTGTAAGCGGATGCTCCGCTGTGTTGAAATACCGGAATGCTTGTATATAGATAGTGAAGCGTTTCTTCGTAAGTCATGCTGTTAGTTTTTTATAATTGGCAAAAGTACTTAATTTTATTTATACCTTTGCACCCCGTGAATATAAAAGTACAAAGAGATGAGTAAACAACGTATAGCTTACACTCCTATAGGTGGGGTATGTTCTAAAATGATGATTGTTGAGGCTGAAGACAATATGATTACCGGAGTTCAGATCGTGGGCGGATGCCAAGGAAACACACAAGGTTTATCAAAATTACTGGTCGGTATGGAAGTACAGGACGCCATACAACGATTGGAGGGCATCGATTGCCGTGAACGGGGTACCTCTTGCCCGGACCAACTGGCACAGGCTCTAAAGAAATTGAGTTGAACCCTGCTGCCAGGTTTTATTTCCGACGGATTAAGGGATATCTTTCACGATCCTGAATCCGTTGTTGAAATGTTTACTTCCCGGGTAAATATAATAATGACAGGTAGGACGGCAGCTCGCCCGTTCGTTGAACCAGGTGCCTCCCCGTACGACAGCATATAGTTTGCCATCCTTTTCAAAACTGTCGGAACACCATTCCCATACATTTCCGCTCATATCATGGATGCCCAGTTCATTCGGTTTCTTCATGCCGACCGGATGCGGTTTGCCTTCCGAGTTTCCGGCATACCATCCCAGACTGTCGAGTTCCATTCCTCCGCTGTACAGATGATCGCGTTTACCGTATAATCCGCCGCGGGCAGCATATTCCCATTCTTCTTCTGTGGGCAGACGTCCGCCCGCCCATTGGCAATAAGCCTGTGCTCCGTACCAGGTAATATAAATGGCCGGGTGTGCTTCATAACCGTGGATCGGTATCCCTTGTCCGATGCCCCAGTTACATTCATAATATAAGGGTTGTCCTGCATTCGGCCCTTCTTTTACCACCTGACTTCCGTAGGCTTTCAAAAAAGCGGCAAACTGGAAATTGGTTATTTCGTATTTGCTGATGGAGAAGCTTTTAACCGTTACTTTATGGGGTGGATTATTGTCTTCTTTATAGGTCGATCCCATTATAAATGTACTGCCTTTCACTTCAATCATTTCCGGATTGATATTGGTCGACAGCCATTTGCGAAATTCTATATCTTTTATCCGTTTTCGGGCTTCTTCGCGATCTTCCTCCCTGACATCACTTTCGATGAATTTGTTGAGGTAGGAGATGGATATGTCGTATGCTTCATCCCCTTTTAGCGGGAGCAGGCGTTCGTACATCGTTGACAGGGCAATATATCCGTCGGTTCGTTCCGGGTCCAGGCGCACTCCCTGTTCATATAGTTTATATGCTTCTTCCGTATATTTATTGATTTGAATAGCACTGCCGCTTAATGATAGCAGGTTGTCTGCCTGCCGGATACAGTCATCTGCATAGGGATTGATCTGGTTACTGATGAGGCGGGCGAATTTCGTCTTTTTCATCTCTACCGGGATCAGGCGATAGAACTGACGTAATGAGTCCGGCGATAACTTTTTCATGATACGGGTAAGGAGGAATTGGCCGGCATATTTGTCCATATTGCTTTCAATAAAGTCAATGCGGATGGAATCGCGTTCCTGCTGGGCGGCATGTAATTCGATATCGACTTCCAGCTCCTGGCTTCCCCGTACCGGCCTGGGGCTTCCACCGCCGAAGGATAGCTTGAGTGTCTTTTTCTTTTTGTCATCATCCTTTTTCTTGCCGGTGGCACCCAAGTCGTGCAAAAACATGGAGACGGTGCTGAGACTGTCTATTTTTATATTCAGGTCGTGGGTGTTTTCCAGATAGACGGCATATCCCATGTGGGTGGCGGCTCCTTTGAAATGTAATCCGTTCGGGAAATCGGATAAGTCGCCTTTGATGAACAGGGTGTCCCGGTCGATAAGCAGGTCGCAATAATAGAATTCGTCGTCTATCGTAGTGCATAACCATAAATGTTGAGGAATATCGGGCAGGGTTCCTTTCATGGTGAATTCTCCTTTTTCGATCCGCATGGAGTTGATGATCCGCTGGTTATCGAATTGTTTCAGAAAGAAGACAGTACCGTCTTTTACGCCTGTTATATGCGCTTGTATTACGTACCGGTCGTTTGCTGTTAGCCATGAGGTACAGCAGAGAAGTAACAAGCTTATCAGTATTTTCATATTCATTAGTCAATGATAAGTTTGTAACCGATTCCCCGTACATTCAGTATCTTTATACTGGGATCGTCCGATAATTTATGACGCAGCTTTGTAATGAAAACATGAAGGCTGCGGGCATTAAAGAAAGAGTCGTCGCCCCAAAGGTCGAGCAGGACATCTTTCATCGGTAATACATGATCCTTGTTTTCGCAAAGACGTTTGAGTATTTCCGACTCGCGGTTGCTTAACAGTTGCTTTTCTCCACAATATTGCAGGGTTTGCGTGATGGAGTCGAATGTGTATTGTCCGAGGCTGAAGGTCGACTTTTCTTCTTTACGGACCGTGATCTTATTCAGCAGGGCTTTGATACGGATGATCAGCTCGGCCATGCCGAAGGGCTTTTTGAGATAATCGTTACCGCCCAGTTCGAAACCTTCGACCACATCATTCGCTGCTGAACGGGCCGAAAGGAAAAGGACTGGGATCTGGCTGTCGGTCTTGCGGATATGACGTATCAGGGTGAAACCGTCTATCTTCGGCATCATGATATCTGTTACAATGATATCCGGTTTTACTTCTTTGTAAAGAGCCAGGCCTTCTTCGCCGTCGGCAGCCAATACGATGTCGAACTCTTCACCATCCAATGTATCTTTGATGATCATTGCAAGGGTCGGTTCGTCTTCAACCAGTAATACTTTTATCTTTGCCATAGTCTTTCTTTTCTTTTTCAGTTTTTAAAATGGAGGGTAAATGTGGTTCCTTTGCCCGGTTGGCTTTTTACAGATACCGATCCTCCGTGTTTGCTCATCATGTCCTTTACGTAATAGAGTCCCAGACCGAATCCTTTTACATTATGCAGGTTACCGCTGGGTACCCGGTAGAACTTATCGAATATATGTGGCAGGCTGGCTTCACTGATACCGATTCCGTTGTCGGTAACGGAGATACGGATCCCGTTTGCCTGTGTCTCTGCCTGTATGGAGATATCACAAGGTTTGTCTCCCGAATATTTCACTGCATTATCGATCAGGTTTCCCAACATATTATAGAAATGCGTACGGTCTGCAAATACTGCAATGTTGTCCGGGATATTTACGGTGAAGTTGACAGGCTTACCGGCTTTCAACTTGTGTTGTTCAATGAGTGGGGGAATGATATCCGTGATAGGAATCGATTCCTGTTTCAGACGGAACGTATTACGATTCTCTACCGAAAGCGTAAGGATCTGTTCGACCAGGCCGCTTAACTGGGTCAATTGTTCGCGGACAATCCCCAGGTATTTCTTTTGTTTCTCGCTGACGTTGTTGTCGTAATTGAGTAATACGTCGTTGGCCGCGTAAGCAACGGAGATCGGTGTTTTCAGTTCGTGTGTCATATTGTTGGTGAAGTCCGTTTTCAATTCTTCTACGGTTTTTTGTCGGAGAATAGTATGGATCAGATAGATGAAAGCTATCAGGATCAGGATCACGAGCAGGAGGGAGGAGATGAGTATTCCGGATATCTGCTTGAATACCAACTGGGAAGGCGTCTTTAATGTTAACCGGTAATATTGCTCCGATTGTGTAGAGATCGGATAGTTGAATTGGGAGGCTTTATTCCAGTTCTCTGTCGCAATAACAGAGTCGGTGGACTGGATGCTCATTACTACCTCCGGCAAGCTGTCGACCAATTGTACGACTTCCAGCTTGTGAGGTACAAAAATATCATGCTGTTTGAGTTCTATGGAAAGGAGGCTGTCGTATTTATTATAGTTGACTGGCATGAGTGAATCTATTTTCATGTGGAGGGCTTGTTGTATTTGCCCTTCCAGGTCGGTAAGCAAACTAAGATATTCATTCAGCGATTTAGATATATCCTCATTTTTGAATGGATTCTTATCCGTATGGACGGCAAAAGTATCCATCATCCCTACTTTTTCAGTTTCTTCATCTTCTTCTTTTGAAAAGGTAAAACTTTGACTTATCTCTCCATGGGTTTCTCCTTGGGTCAATTCGTCGATGCGGATAAATATTTCCTTATAATCAGCCATACGCATAGCTTCCTCTATGTTACCATTGATTTGCATCCAGGTCGAGTCATACAATCCTTTCAGCCAATATCCCTGCGAGAACAATAGTGCCGCCAGTGATATACTGATCAATGCGGCTATAATCTTGAAGCTTAATTTTGTTTTCATGTCTAAAACCTCTTCTTTCAGACAAAAGTAATGGATAAGTTCGGGAGTTTCGGGGGTATGATAAGACTAAATAACACTTCCCGGATGAATAGAAAGCCAATTCATAATAAGCCCTATAATTATGGCAATGGTGAAACTGGCAAGTGTCCCGATCAGAACATACTCAGTCGTTTTGATTTCTTTACTTTTATTCAATTCTCCAAATCGGAAAATAGATTTGGCCGCTAAAAGAAATCCTATTGCTTCAATTTTTCCAATCAATATAAAAGTTATAATCAATATTCGTTCGAGATAACCAATCCATTGACCTGCATTTTGAAGACTTTCAGATACGTTACCTTTCTCTCTCCATCTTTTGGTGAACAGTCCGAGGAATATAGATGCAGGTTTTAGTATAAGCAGATAACCGATCAGATATATCCAACATTTGTCACATTTCATAATGCTTTGAAGTATATCTCCGACAGCTGCATATTGTTTGGTTATTACCATCCATAACGAACAAAGTACCAGGATGTGTAAGACCTGATCTATGATAAATGAATATAGTTTCTCTTTCTGAGTGATTTTCCATAAGTCAATGGCGAAATGTGTTATGAAAATAACAGGAATAATGAACCAACAATTCCATAGTCCTGCAACAATATAAGTAACTAAGGCTTGTGTCAGGCTGTGGATGATATGATATTGGTATTTACCTTCCCGTTTTTTTCTAACAATATTATTTGTTTGTAAAATGAAATCTACAATCAAATGAGAGAATAATAGTTTTAGTAAAAGATTCAGGTCTGTTAATTCCATAATTATTATTGTATTAAGGTTGTTGTCAATTGTTCATAGCGATTCAGGTAAAGTTCTATTAAGTTTACTTTTCCCCCTATTAATAGTTTGCTGATTGCTTGTGATGATTTTCGTAAATCATCGGCAATCTCTTTTTGCGTTTTGCCGGTTGATAGAAACAAAAATATTGCCTGAGCCTGTGTGATCGTCCAATTCGAAACAATATCGTCGACCAAAGCGGTACTGACTATAAATTCTTCATTGAAGTTTTCCCAGGGAGTTCTGATTGCCAGCTTTTTTGAACGGCCTAATTTATCAAATTCCCAACCTGAGTTACGGAAAGCTTCTCCATCGGATTCGATTACACTTTGTTCTTTTTCAAAGTCGATTGTTCCCAGACCTAATGCAACCCGCGCATCCCATCGGAAAGCGGTGGGTGACTTAGCCTGCAATCCGGCTCGTATCAACAGAGTAATCCTTAAAGCTTGTATGGGGTTGTCCACTAGTATTTGAAAGCTGTCGCCGCGATAGATATCCAGTCGGTTCTCTCCCCATTTTCGGGTGCATTGTACAATACCCTGAATAGTGTCCAGCAATAGATTTCTGTCTGCTGGATTTATGTGAGTAGACTGAATGATATCTCCTGTAATTACTCCTTTTATTTTCATATATTTATGGAAAGGTTTTATCTGGAAGCAAATATACTGATATTTATTAAAAGAACAACCTATTTGGGTTGATTTAATAAAAACAACCTGTTTGGGTTGATTTGGGAAAAACAACCGGAATAGGTTGATTCTTGTTGAAACGATCGATTATGGCAAGTTCCAGGCGGAAATGCTGTTTTCAATTACTTTCTAACTGATCCTTTGCGGATAGCTTCTTACAAAGCATCCAGTTGCCGGTAGGTAGTCGTGATAATGGATTCAGCCTGTTTGTAGGATGCTTTTATTTTTTCCGTATCCGGAAACTGTTTGTCGTTAGTAGAAGATATTGTTTCAAATAACCGGAAGATCTGAGTTTCCGCATCCTGCAATTGTTGGATATAGCCGGTGTTTTCATCATTCCATAGAAGTTGCCAATGGAGATATTTCTGTCCGTTACCGCGGTGTATGGAGTAAACCTTGTCTTTCAGGCGGGATGCATAATAGCAGAGCGGGGCAGTCTGTAAAGCGGTATCGTACTGTATGAAGGAAGGCTGGTCTTTCCCCGTTTTTACCCATAACGGCAAAGCGATAGAGGTCGGCGGATATCCTAGCATAGTCCACATAACCGTATGTTCCGGCGACATGCCTGGTTTTACTCCCTGTATTACGATAGAAGCCGTACTTTCTGAACGGGGAATGAAATCCTGTTCTACGAACCAACCGGAATGTTTGTTCGGGCTTTCATCCGGATTTTTCAGGTCTATATCCAGTAAACTATTATAGAATGAGCGTGAGGCTTCCTGAAAGATGCGTTCCGGTGTAAATCCTTTCTTTTCCATTTGTTTGAATATTTTCCGTGCACTATCGTAACGGATATACCCCAAACCTTCATCCGTACGGCCTTCGAAAGAAAAGTTCGTATAGACGAGGTAACCGTTTGGAGCTAAACCGGTATCGTTGACGTCTTTTTTATAGTAACGTTCATTGTTCGTTTCGTAATATGCCGCACCACCATACGCATCGATCACTCCGAAGTTGGCTTCCACCCGTAAAGGACGCTGTAAGGTATCGAGCAGATGTTCGAAGTCCTGTATAGTCTTACATGTTTTCAGTGCCTGCCGCATCAACAGTCCTTCGTGATCCATCTCTTTTACATCATCATCCTTTAGATTGAACGAAGCTGTATTCATAATGGAGAAGCCGGCTTCGTTGCTGCCTGTCCAGACGGCTCCGTTCGGATCGTCGCTGTTTACCAGTCCCAGGAAACGGTAACCACCTTCATCGATATAGGCGATATGGTTGTAAGGAGCTTCGGTGTCCCGGTGTTTCCACATCAAAGGGCGTCCGTCGGGTGTCGCTTTCCCTGAGATAATAACAGAGGTACAAGCTTGTTGCTGCTGGAGTGAAAAACAAAAACAGAAAATTACCGCTAAGATGAGCTTTTTCATGACGTATAAGTATTATGTATTTAGTGGCAAACATATGCACAATAATTCATATAGACAAACAGAATGCAGATAATTTGTTTCAGGAAGTCTTGCTATTCATAATTTATCCTGAATAGATATATTTTTAGGTGCAAGATATTTAAGAGTATCTTGCACTTACTTTGAGTTTATTCAATTTCATCTTTCTGTATATAAACCGTTTGGGTCGGGAAGGCAAATTCTAGGCCAGCTTTATTGAAGGAGGACAGTATTTCCATGTTCATATTGGAAGTTACACCTAATATGTCTCCCTGCTTTTCAATGAAATAAATATACATGATAACCAATGCCGAATCCGCATAATTTGTGAAAACAGCAGTTGTATCCGAAGGGTTGGAAGATACGTTTTCGACTCTTTCGGGAATGGCTTTCAATATATCCAATGCCTCTTTCATTTTTTCAGGTGTCGTGTCGTATGTCAGTCCGAGATTTAAAACTACGCGGCGCCTCGGTTCGGAAGATATATTGATGATGTTGGCATCAGTGATCTTATAATTCGGAAAAGTGATGATACGTTTGTCATAGTCCATAATCTTCGTACTTCGGGCACCCACATCGATCACAGTCCCTTCGAAACTGTCTACACGGATCGTATCACCGATATTGAACGGCTTGTCTGTAAAAATAGTGAAAGCGCCGAAAATATTTTTCACCGTATCCTGTGCTGCCAGGGCGAATGCAATACCACCGATACCCAGCGTACCTAACAGAGCACTGATATTCACCCCGATATTACTTAATGCCATCACAATACCAATGATCCAGACGAGAACAAGTGCTGTTCGTTTGATGATCGGCATCATTTTGTGGGTCTGTCCGGTCGATTCTTTTCTCAGGTAGATCTCAAGCAGGCCACCAATCAGGCGGGCAAAGACCCAGGTGATATCCAGAACGATCAGGATACGGTAAGCATTGTCGATCGTCTTCACGAAATTGTCCGGATATACCAGCCGGTGGATCGCGATCCAGATACCCAACAGCATAACGGCAAACTTTATGGGTGATTCGAGGGAATAATAAATAACATTATCCAGATGGTTTGGCGTACGGGTGATGAAAGGCTTAAGCACTTTCCTGCTGAACAACGAGATCAGCTTGACAACTACAACAGCTCCTACAATAATAAGGATGGAGATACCCCAGCTTTCCAGCGTATTCCCCCATAATTCATATTCTAACATATTCTTATACTATTTAAAAATGAAACATTTCTATTGATATCTATAATCTATTCTTTTTTAATTCACCTGCAGGTTCTCCTAAAGGTATCTCTATCGTTTTGGTCGCTACTGCATATTCATCAGGAAAAATTTTTCCACCCATTTCGTTGGCCCACGCTTTGGTGAACTCTGCGCCGGTATAGATAATGATGGCGGAATAATAAATCCAGGTGATGGTCACGGCCATGAATGCAGCCGCTCCGTAAACGGTTCCGACATTTGCAATTCCGATATAGAGCGATATTCCCCACTGTCCCGCCAACAGGAGCAAGGTCGTTACGAATGCGCCGATAAAGATATCCTTGCTTTTTATTTTTGCATCCGGCAACATCTTGAATATTAGTGTAAATATAGTAGTGGTCACACCTATATTCAATAAAACGCCTACTGTCTTGACCAGCGACTTCGCCACGTCCGGATAATTGCTGATGAAACGTGCGCTGAGTTCCGAAATAATATTGGAAATAGCGAACGTAACGAGTAGGATAAATGCAAAAATAAGAATGATCGAGAAGGAGAGTAGCCTGTTCTTCAGATACTTCAACCAGCTTTTCTTCGGAACAGCCTTGATCCCCCAGATCGTATTCAGCGAACTTTGTATTTCTGCAAAAATGGTAGTCGCACCGAAAATGGAAACTCCCAGGCTGACGATGCTGGCAAATGCGGATGAGTCGGTCCGGGCTGCATTCTCAATAATGCCACGAAGCGTCTCGACTACCTCTTTTCCCAGGATCGGCTCCAACTGCACATATAGTTGATGGGTTAAATCCATGTGGATAAACACTCCTATGGTAATTAAAAGAGAAAGAAAGGGAATGATAGAGAACAAAGTGGCATATGCCAACGAGGCACTTAACCGAAGTACGCTGTCATCCATAAATCCCCGAACCATATCCATGATGATTTTAACCAGTAAGGACAGGGTGAGTTTCTTTTTACTTTTCGATATGTTATCCATAATGCAGCAGGCTTATTTCTTGATCCAAACCGCCAGGTTCCGTCCTTGCACAGAAAACTCTCCGTTACCTTCTTTATCCAGCGTAACTTCTTCCGGGATGCTTCCGGTTATTTCATGCCATACTTCACCCTGATGTTCTTTCCCCAGGCTCATCGTTTTACTACCGGCTTCATCGTTCGACATTAGGAATACCAGACCGGAGCCGGGATGTTCTTCATCACCTGTGCGCACAAACCCAACGGTCGACGGATGGTCGAAATAGTCGATCTGGTCGCCGTAGGCGTATTTACGTCTTGCATCCAACAGGATATCGATGATTCGGGTATGAGGAGATTTCTCTCCTTTAATACCGTAGTAGTCACCATAGAACAGGCATGGATAGCCGTTTTCCATCAGGAAGATCAGTCCGTAAGCTAACGGTTTGAACCAATCCTCGATCTGTGATTCCAAAGAACTTCCGTGTTGCGAATCATGGTTATCTACGAAAGTGACGGCCAGTTCACAATGATGTTCGACCAAAGTATTTTTGAGAATATTCTGCAGGTCGTAATCTTTTCCTTCCTGTGATGCCTGAAACATATTATAATGTAGGGGCACATCGAACAAGTTGACTTTATGACCGACAGCTTCCACATAGTTGTCCAGCGTTTCCATATCCCCGTTCCAGTATTCGCCGACAGCGTAGAAGTCATCGCCTTTCTCGCTTCGTACGGCATCGAGGAACTGGGCGATAAATTGATCTTTCATATGTTTGATAGCGTCCAGGCGCATGCCATTGAGGTTCAGTTCGGTGGAGACCCATTTTCCCCATCGGTTCAATTCGGCGATCACTTCCGGATGGTCGAGGTCGAGGTCGTTGCACAGCAGGAAATCGTAATTACCATTCTCGCCGTCTACTCCGTCGCTCCATGCTTTCCCTTCACCCTGAATCTGGAAGATGCCGCTACGCTTCTGTGCATCGTCGAAGCCTGTACCGGAGAAATGATACCAATGCCATTTGAAATCGGAATATTTATCTTTACGACCATGAAAACTGTAACCGGTCCAGCCCTGTATCTCGAACGGTTCGCCCAATGCTTTGTTTCTTTGGTTTGGGTCGACTTCCACAACCATGAACTTTTCGGTGAAGTCGCCGCCTGCTTTATGGTTCAATACCACATCGAGGTAGACTGAAATATGATTTTTATGCAGTTCGTCGATCATTTCTTTCAGTTCGTCTTTCGTGCCGTATTTTGTTCGTACGGTCCCTTTCTGTTCAAATTCTCCCAGGTCATATAAGTCATAGGTAGCATAACCTTCATCCTGTTGTTCGTCTGCTTTGTATGCCGGTGGAATCCATACAGCCGTCACACCGATGTCATGCAAGTGCGCAGCCTCTTCCTTTAATTGCTTCCACAGTTTCCCGTCATTGGGGAGATTCCATTCAAAATACTGCATCATTACACCATTTTCCATAATCTTTCTTTTTTTATTTGTTTTGTATTTAAATTGATTTGATAAAATTCTATGAATCATTTATTGCCGATAGAGTATAAGAGCCGATGAAGCTGCAATCTTTACACTTCCTCCCGGTAAACGATCCTTGCCCTCCGGGTCGATCTGTCCGTTGCGGCAAACAACATTCCATTCGCCTTCGGGAATGCCGATCTCTACTTCATGGCGATTGCCATTGTAAGCGACAAGGATTTCTTTCCATTCATCGTTATTGGCATATTCTCCCAGCGTATAGGCTATTACTCCCGAATCACCGGTGTCCATAAAACGAAGCCATTGTTGCAGACCTTCGACTGTGGGAATGCGGAAAGCCGGGTGCGCCTTACGGAGTGCGATCAACCCTCTGATAAAGTCGAATACCTCCCGGTTTTTAGCTTTTAACGACCAGTCGATCCGGTTGATGGAATCGGGTGATTTGTAACTGTTCGGTTCCCCTTGTTTATCCTGCATGATCTCTTCACCGCTGCGGATGAAAGGGATTCCCTGTGCTGTCAGTAACACGGTATGTACTAGTTTGTCGATCGGGATGAGTTCATCCGCCGCATGGTCGCCTTGAACGGATAATTTCAGCTTGTCGACCAGCGTATAACCATCGTGGCAGGAGACGAAATTGATCATTTGCGAAGGAGCACCTGCATAAGGTGCATTGCAATAGAGCAATCCGCCATAGTCGACTTGCGGATGATCGGTTCCGCCGACGATACCATACTTGACCGGTTCGAAATGACCGTTAATATTTCCGGAAGCATAACCGGGCTCCTGTTCGTCGAAGGTACTGCCTTTCAACCCGTCACGAAATTCATCGTTGAATACGCCGATACCTTCCATCTGCTCGACATTTTCTTTTACTGCCCGTTGTTCGAAGGGGAGGGGCGAGTCGGCTGCTACCCAGCCTTCGCCGTATACGAAGATGGTCGGATCGATCTCCAGGAGTTCACTTCTCAAGCGGTTCATCGTCTCGATATCATGTATGCCCATCAGGTCGAAACGGAAGCCGTCGATATGATATTCCCTGGCCCAGAATTTGACCGATTCGATGATATAATGCCTCACCATTTCGCGTTCCGAGGCCGTCTCGTTTCCGCAACCGGAAGCGTTGGAATAAGAACCGTCGGCGTTTTGCCGATAAAAATATCCGGGGACAGTCAGGTCGAAATTCGAATGGTCGGTCGATGCCGTGTGGTTATAGACCACATCAAGTACAATGCGGAAACCGTTTTGATGCAGGCTTTTCACCATCTCTTTAAATTCGCGGATACGGACGACCGGATTAGCCGGATCTGTAGAATAACTTCCATCGGGAACATTGTAATTCTTAGGGTCATATCCCCAGTTGTAACGATTCTCGTCCAGTCTTGTTTCATCTACAGTGGCAAAATCGAACGAAGGCAGGATATGGATATGAGTTACACCGAGCTCTTTCAAATGATCCAAACCGGTAGCTTCTCCTTCGGGAGTCTTTGTCCCTGTCTCCGTCAGAGCCAGAAACTTCCCTTTATTCTCTATTCCTGAATCAGGCGCAATACTGAAATCCCGGTGATGCAACTCGTAAAGAATAATGTCGGAATACATTTTCAGTTCCGGCGACCGGTCCGATTCCCAACCTTCCGGATTCGTTTCATTCCAATCGATCACAGCGGCACGGTTCCCATTGATACCGACGGCTTTTGCCCAGATACCGGGTGTTTCGTTCAACCATTTTCCGTTTTTTTCTATCTGAAAGGTGTAGAAAGAACCTTTCAGGTCACGGTCGATATGGATTCGCCAGGTTCCATAGCCGGCTTTTTCCATTTCTACATGTTCTTCCGGGTCGCCTCCCTCACCGGACGCATACAGGTTCAGCCGGACACGGTCTGCAGACGGTGCCCATAAAGTGAAAACAGATTGTTCGGGTGTATAAACCAGTTCCAGGTCACTCCCATAATAAGACGGATACTTGTCATACGAATCCAATCGTTCCGTAGACGGATGATCTGTTAAAGTCTCCATATATATAAATTTAATATTAATACTGCCTAAACTATACTGTTTTAGCTGAATAGAATCTACTTATTCCCTCGACTTTTTAAAAACAATTGAAAGATTAAAATGTCCGGTTCGAAAAGGAGTATTTATGAAAATAAAAAGATTTATTAAGGTAATTTTAGTTGGGCTTAGTCCCGAATTATACCTTACAGTCTGCTTTTTACTAGTACTATATTATGTTCAGTCAAATAACGATAATCTTGAAGCATCTGATTATCGGGTTTGTTGCAGATGTATTGACAGCTATATACAATTTTAGACTAATAAAGGTATATATGTTTCTACTTTCGAAAAAGTCGTTAATTAACATAGCTCTTTCCGAACCATATTTTTACAGATCCTGTTTTTTCTCGTGTATGGTGATAAGTAGAGTTTTTGTCAGGCCTGACGCTTCTACTCGGTGATTTATTTAATTATTTTATTTACATCCTAAATTTTTTATTATGAATTTTATTTGGTATATTATTATTGGGATCGTTTCCGGATTTCTTGCCGGAAAGATCATGAATGGTGGAGGTTTCGGGCTCCTCATTAATTTGTTGGTGGGAATCATCGGTGGCGTATTAGGAGGTTGGGTATTCGGCCTGTTAGGTATTGCAACTGCCGGTATCCTGGGCAGTCTTATTACTTCTGTTATAGGGGCTGTCTTACTGCTGTGGATCGTTTCTTTCTTCAGGAAACCTCACAAAGCAGATATTTAATTTATCGTTCTAGTATTAATCGTTTTAAACTTATCAGATTTATGGAAACTAATCATTCAAAATTTTGGATGGGCCTGGGTTTGGGCTCGATTATCGGTGCAGTTGTCTATCATTTCTCTTGCTCTTCAAGAGGCAAACAACTGAAAGAAAAAGTACGTCATGCCTTTCATAAGGCCGGTGATAACGCCGAAGAATTAGTGGATGAAGCAAAAGACAAAGCATTGCAAACCGGAACAAAAGTAGCGGATAAGGTAGCCGACGGTACTTTTAATCTTGCGGAAAAAGCCGATGAGGTGAAGAATAAAGTACATGCTTTTGCAGATAATGCGAAGAAATGATAATGTGTAATTTAAAATATTGAGTTATGTTTTATCATGTAAAAGATTTGCAATATAACGCCAGAGTATCTGCCCCCGATCCACGTTTTGCACGTTTGTTATTAGAGCAGTTCGGCGGGTCGAATGGTGAGTTGAAAGCCGCTATGCAGTATTTTGTACAGGCATTCAGTTGCCGTAATCCTTTCCCGGAAAAGTACGATATGCTGATGGATATCGCGACTGAAGAGTTGGGCCATTTGGAGATTGTAGGTGCAACCATCCAGATGTTGCTGGGACCGGTCAACGGTGAGATGAAAGATGTGGTTGAGAATATGGAAATTAATAAGATGATGAATGGTAGAGCAACGAAAGAAGATTTTATCCACCAGGCTTATACAAATCCTCATTTCCTGGTTTTGGCCCCCGGTAGCCCGGCGCTGACCGACAGTAACGGGAATCCCTGGAGTGCCACTTACGTCACAGCCAATGCCGAACCGACGGTCGATTTACGGTCGAATCTGGCAGCTGAGTCTCGTGCAAAGATCATGTATGAATATCTTATTCCGTTTACGGATGATCCGTATGTGAAGGAAACTCTCGATTTCCTGATGACCCGTGAAGTTGCTCATTATCAGCAATTCGAAGCTGCTTTGGATTCTATTAAACCCAATTTCCCGCCGGGTATTTTCCAGACTAATCCGAAATATAGCAATCTGTATTTTGATATGTCGAAGGAGGAAGAAACACGCGGACCGTGGAATGAAGGAAGTAGTACCCAGTTGAAAGAGGAGTGGCAATATATCGATAAACCCCAGGAATATGTTACTTCCACCGACGGGTTGACCAACGTAACTCCTAAAGGAACCGACCGGACTGAAGAGATGGTAAAAGAAAAGGATGAGAAACTTGCCAAGGAACGGAAGAAAATGATTCTTTCCAAAACTCCGGCAAAGGATATGCAGTGGAGCCATTATCAGCCTGACGGAAACATGAAGAAGAATTCTAAAACGAATAAACATTCCAACTAGGAAGTCTGAACATGTTTAAAATCCGATTACCCTGGATTTCATCTATCGGTTGTCATAAGGAAGCTGGCGGTATGTACCAGGGTGATCTTTTATAGGAATAAGTTTTTTAATTAAATTGAATGATCATGAAAAAGTTTATAGGTTTAGTTGTCTTATTGACAATCTCATTAAGTTCATTTGCGCAAAAGGGAGATTTCTCATTATTGGGAAATTTCGGTTATCAAACCGATTTCAAACGTGTTATGATCGGTGCCCAGGGGCGTTATAACCTGACGAACCATGTACGTCTGGCTCCCGATTTGATGTTTTTCTTTCCGAAGAATAAGGTGACAGGGTTCGATATCGATGTGAACGCTCATTATGTCTTCAACTTGCATGAAGATAACTTGTCGCTCTATCCGTTAGCCGGTTTTAATCTACAGAATAATTTCCAGGGCAAACAAACCATCAAGGGGGATGATGGTAAAGAAACTACGCTCGATTCACATAGTTCTACCAATTTCGGGTTTAACCTGGGTGCCGGCCTTACCTATAATTTAGATAAACGCAACTTCCTGAATGTCGAGTATAAATATGTATTCGGCAAAGATAACAACTCCGTTATCGCATTTGGTTGGGGATACCGTTTCTAGTAAAAAGACAACTATCGTTTTAAACAAATAGAAAAAGTTATGAATAAAATAATTATATCTATGGCGCTTTTAGGCGTCATGCAGATTTCTTATGCCCAGGAAAAAGAGGGCTACAGTACGGAACCGGCACATAGTGCCACCTTCCTTAAGAACGGGTTTTGGGATAATTGGTTTATCGGAGCCGGTGCCGGTGCGAATATCTATTTCGGCGACAATAATAAGGATGCCGACTTTTTCAACCGTTTTACGGTAACGCCCGAATTCCAGGTCGGCAAATGGATCAGCCCTTATCTGGGTACCCGTATCAAGGCTGCCGGACTGACCAATCTGCATACTTTCAATGATAACGCAAGTATCATGTCACGTAACCGGTATGCCAGTTTTCAGGCGAACCTGATGTGGAGCATTACGGACTATTTCATGAAATACAGTTCCGACCGTGTTTATCGCCTGATCCCTTATGTCGGATTCGGCTGGGCTTTCGGTTGGGATTATGCGAACCAGCCCGAATATGCGATGGGACATACCCGCGATAACAGTATGACACTGAATGCCGGTATTATCAATAATTTCAAATTGTCCAATCGGGTTACCTTGTCTATCGAATTTGCCGCGACAGCTTTGAAAAGTGGATTCAACCAGGTAAAAACCAGCGGTAATTACGATATATTGGGTACGGCTTCCGCTGGTCTGATATTTAACCTGGGAAAGACTGCTACATTCTCGGAAGCGGAACTGAGAAACCCGCTTGAGATCGAAGCGTTAAATAATACGATCAATGAGTTGCATCAGCAGAACCAGTTACTGGCGCAGCGTCCGGTAAGTTGTCCGGAATGTCCGCCGTCGAAGATTATTACTGAAAAGATTGTGGAAACCAATCCTTTGATAAACAATGTTGTCCTGTTTAAGATCAACCAGACGAAAGTCGATCCGTACCAGGGAGTGAACATTTATAATATAGCTCAATATCTGAAAGATAACCCTCAGTTGAAGGTGAAAGTCGTTGGTTATACGGATAAGAAGACCGGCACTGCCACAATCAACGAAAAGTTGTCTGCCGAACGTGCTCAGAACGTGGCCAGAATATTGATCGATGAATATAACATCAGCCGCGATCGAGTGATAGTGGAATGGGTAGGGGACCGTGAACCTCCTTTCGATAAGCCTGAATGGAACCGTGCGGTCATATTGTATGTTGAATAATCGTATATCTCTAAACCGTAACCTTTTCTGAAAAAAGGAGTACCTCGATTAATCAGAGACCTCTTGCAAATTAAGCACTTTTTTAGGGGTACTCACTTGAATTTGATCTGTTATGGGGATCACACAAAAAGGGAGAAGAAATTAAGTTTTCTTCCCCCTTTTACTTTGGTAATCCGGCGAGATCAGTCGAGTTTTTCTTTTATATCCTTTTTGGTTTTGTCGTAACCCTCCTTGATATTCTTTTTCGCCTCTTGTGCATTTTCTTTGACATCTTCTTTGGTGTCGTTCCAGGCATCTTTCACTTTGTCAGCCCCTTTGTCGATCTTGTCCGCAGCTTTGTCCATCGCATGGTCGACAGATTCTTTGGCATTTTCTACTTTGTGATTTACTTTATCCTGGGTTGTCTTGTTACCGCAGGATGCTAATAGCAGGACGACTGTGCCTGCTATTGCTGCTAAAACTAACTTTCTCATTTGTTTAATTGGTATTTAATTAATACTAGTTTTTATAAAACAGAACTGATAAGTGGAAAGTTCTGTTTAAGGTCTGAATATTAACTGTTATAAATGTTTTTCGTTCAACAATTCCTCTCTTTTTTCTGCATTGGCTCTGATCATCTTCTTTATAAACCCGGTTAGTTTCATAGCACTGACTTCATAAAAGCCTATGCGTATAAATATAGCTTTGATTCCGTTTTTCTCATACAGTTTGTCAAAGCGCCAAAACCACGTGGGACGGACGGTGGCCGGTTTATAATCCCTGTCTATCAGAAGACGTATAAAATATTGTCCCCTGTAATAGAATTCATCTGCTCTGAGGATTGCGTCCCATTCGATTTCTTCACGTATATCGGACATTTCCGTGATACCGTTTTCTGTCAGAATAATGTAAGGTTTTCTGTCGAAGTAAGTGCCGATACCGAAAATCAGACATAGAACGGACAAGATAATAAAACTCCAGCCCACCACATAATAATCGGGATGGTGAAGGAAAAGTTTACCGGCAATTGCCAGTAGCAAACTAACTAAAATAAATAGAATGGCCTTACTTCTGGATTTATATATAACTACCTTGTTATCTATACAGGTTTCTGAATCCAATAGTTTCACGGACGACTGTTTTGTGAATGTTTCCATACATATATACATTTAATATTAATACAGGTTGAATAAAAAAAATATCAATTGCCAAATAGAATTGACTGGGTGTATAATTTAAACATTACTAATTCTTTATAGGTTCGGATTTTATTCGGATTGCTAGCAATAATTAACGAAATGACGATAATTTTTTAGAGAGTTTCGATTATCGTTATTCGCAAAATAGAAAATTGTCATTTTGATAATTATCCCTTACATTCCCGGCTCTATTTGGAAACAGGAATGTAGGGGATATTTTTTTGTGTTTCTGCAAGAGTTAAGGTTTGACGTAGAGATATTTGTAGAAGATAAAATGTACATTTAAGTAGGTAATAATAAAATCATCGTAATGATTTTAGAGCTAGTGGCAGAAATAAGACAAAACCAGTTACAATCTGTCACCTGAAAACGGCCTGTCCGGAAAGAGCTTCCAGCTTTCTGAAAGGTGTATTACCCCCGTTTTATGAGATAATCACGAAGTAAATTTCCTGATATTCTGTAATGTTAAAAAAATCATTGCAATGACCAGTCCGGTTCATTGTGATAAGTACCTGGAGTCATTGTGATGACTTCCACAAGGTATTGTGATGATTGGGAAGAATCATTGTGATGAATTTGTGTAAAGGTGGAAATGAAGGTCGTAAATGATGGTGAAAGATGTGATTTTCTTTCTAAAACATGCTTTTTTAGAGATGCTGCCGTTAGTGAAAACCGTGAAAACCGAACAATCTGCAAGCCGGGAATGTTTATCTTTATCTTTTTGATTAATAACGATAAAGAAGGAATAAGTTATGAGAAATAAAGATTTTTGCATACTGATGCTCGAGCAGGAAAACCAGAAGCGCAGTAACGGGGATGAAAGTACGGCCGACCTGTACCGTGCCAGCCGTAATCATTTTGCCGCATTCGTTCGTGAGAGAGGTAAGAGCGGATTGTTGGGAGATGTGACACAGGATGTGGTGCAGGAGTTTATTCGGTATCTGAAAGGAAAGAAACTACGTGTGAATTCGGTGAATAGTTATATCAGCAATTTGCGTGCGATGTACAACCGTGCCTGTCGGGGGTGGAAAGGGCGGCCTGAGGAACGGCCGTTCGAGGGGATGCTGTTACAACGGGAGGAGACTGTTAAGCGGGCGGTTCCGGTGGAAGTGATTAAGCAGATGGCTGCGCTCGATCTGGAAGAGGAACCGGAGAAAAAGCTGGCGGTGGATATGGCCCTGTTTTCTTTTTTTGCCTGCGGCATGCCCTTTACGGATATCGTTCGTCTGAGCGGGGAGAACCTGGTTGAAGAAGGAAAAGTGTTGTCGTATCGCCGGCAAAAAACAGGTGCACTGATCGAAATGGAAGTATCGGAGTCAATGCAGCTGCTGATCGATCGTTACAGGCGGGAAGATTCCAAATATCTTTTCCCTGTGCTGGAGGAGAGAGCCACGCATGAACAGTATAAACATTGCCTGGCACAGGAAAATCAGTATCTGGCAGAGGTACAGGTTTTATTGGGTTTATCTGCCAGGTTAACGACTTATGTCTTCCGGCATAGCTGGGCCTCTGCGGCTTATCACCTGGGTATACCGATTGCTGTCATCAGCCAGGCATTGGGACATTCTTCAGAAAAAATGACACGTATCTATTTATCTGCTTTTGATGCCGGTAAGGTAGGGGAAGCTAATAAAAAGGTTTCTGAAGGTATAAAGGAACTGATGGCTGCTTAATCTACCTTATTTATATAATAAGGTCATATCCTTCTTTTTTCACTCATATCCAATCCTTTACGACTAATGGATTTTGCAAAAGAATTTGAATACTCTGCAAACATAGGAAGAATCTTATGGAAAAACAAAGCTTTTGGACAAAATCCTAAAAAAAATATATGAAATTCATATTAATTAATATAAGATTCCTGCTTGTGACCTTAAAATCATAAATTTCAAAGAATAAGACATGAGGCGGGTGGAGACTACTGTCTTATAAATATCCGTTTGAAAAAAACTGTTATCATTTTTACAAGTTTTTACTCTACGAAATACCTAAATAAGACATCAATCCCAAATTATCCGGGGAGAAAATCCCTGAAATTCCCCTTGTTCTTGAAGTATCGTTTGCCTTTTCTCCTTATTATATAAATAAGGTGTTTTTTATAGGTTGATCTGATAATCAAAAGCTAGTATTAATATAATAATGTATAGGATAAAAATACCATATTGTCATTTCCCGTTGAAAGGAATCTTTCTGTTATTGGTTTTCAGTTTGCTGAAAACGGGTGTAACTGCGCAGACAACGACCTATCATAAGGCGGAATCTTTTTTATTCTCTTTCAAAGAGAACAGCGACCTGTTCCTGGCTGATTACGGCGATAACGCTTACCAATTAGAGCGTATGGGGCAACTTCTGGACGCCTCCCGCAACCGTCTGCTGAAAGGAGACAACCACCTCTTGATCGTTTCACATGTGGATGCTTATGGCTATGAAGAGGATGCGGTGGTGAACGAAGCCTCGCTGCGTGCCAGTCGTATTCGTGCCTATCTGAAAACCCGTTTCGATATCCCTCATGACTGTGTCGCTTTTTACATCGACCGTAGCGGCAGCTATCGCGACCAGATACATATATATAATGTATACCGTCCGCTTCCGTGGTTTGCCAACATCTCGATCCATTACAGTGAGAGCCGTTATCCGATAGCCGTAAAGGCAGCTATCGGTGAGTATGGCGCAATCCCTTATGTTGATTTGTACCGTCGTGGAGAAGCTGGTGGTTACGACCGCGAAGTCTATCGTATCGACGATCCTCTTTTCGACCGTACGGAACTGGAAGATTACCGGCTGGCATCGGTGACGGATACGATTCGTCGTAACGAGAGAGTAGAGCTCCCGGCTGTCAATCTGGCAACGACCGTTACAACAAAGGAAGTGGTACGGGTGGTCACAAAGCATAAAGAGAGAACGGATGAAACTGCAACCCCTGAGGGGATAACTCCTGTTGCTCCCGCTGTCAAAAAGAATGCAACACCGATCGAACACAATCCTGTATATCTGGCCGTAAAAACAAACCTTCTTCCCTGGTTTGGCGTAGTTCCTTCAATCCGTTTGGGAACAGGTGAGACGAAAATAGAAACAGGCGCCTTTATGCCTAATCTGGAAGTGGAATGCAGCTTTGCCGGTCGTTGGTCGCTGGCGCTGTCGGGCATGTATTCCGACTTTGCCTATAAAGACAAGACACGCGATAGCTGGTCTGTCTCTGAAATATCCCTCGAACCAGGAATCTGGCTATCCCCTTCGGGAAGGTTTACCGGCCTGCATACCGGGGTGTTTGCCGAGTACGGTGACTTCGATGTACGTGGCGGTGCGATCGATAAGTCTGAGGATATACTTTACGGCCGGACGGGCTGTTTCTGGTCGGCAGGCTTGTCGGCGGGTTACCGGTTCTCTTTGGTCGGTGGTTTGGGGATGGGGTTGAGTGTACGTGCCGGTTACCGTTCGGTCTTCGACGGGAAGAAATACCGTTATGATGCGCCGGATGACCGAAATTATTTGGAAACCCGTTTTGCCTCGACGGGATTTATGTTGGGGCTTCGGATCAGTTTGTCGTACCGTTTTCAAATTAGATAGGAAGATGGAAAGGAATAAAAGAAATAAGAAATATCGTATAATACAACTGATGGGTTGGATGATATATGCCGTATGGACCGTGGCGGTCTTGTCTTGCGCATACCGTATGACGGACGAGGATTGGGAGAAGAACGGAAAAGTACGTTTACTGCTTCGCCGCCCTGACAGTGATTGCCCGGAGAATATGACATGGTATTTCTATGCAGAAGGTTCTGACATCCCCATTATCCGTACGGGAGACATGAAGGGGTATGAGGGTACGCTGCCTTCGGGCTGCTACCGAGTGGCTGTCTGCAACAGGGGCTGTACGGGTGTTACGCTTGAAATGGAGAAGGGTTATGAGGAGGCTTGCGGAAGGGCGCAGCGGCTTTCTTCTCTGAAATCTTCATCGGTGCAGATAGCCTGTCCGGGTAACCTGTACGGGGCGGGTTTAGACCTGATCGAGGTGGGCGGCAGAGAAGTCGTGGCAAAGGAATTGTCAGCGGTGAACCTTGTCTGTACATTGGAAATGAATATAAAAGTCATAGGAGGGGATAAGGGTGATGTCGCTGCGGCGGTCTTGTCGGGAAGGTTGACTGGTGTTTCGTCACGGGTTCATATACCTTCCGGCAAGCCGCTGTTCGATACGCGGGCCTTTATGACGTTCGAGCCGGAAGAGACCGGACCTGGCATTTATACATCTACCTTGAACCTGTTTGGATTGTCTTCGGGTGAGGAAAGTGGTGAAATGGTCGACCTGATCCTAACGATGACACTGGCAGACGGAAAGGAAATCACTTCATCTACGGATATAACGAATGAGGTGAAAGAGGCATTCACCGTCGGAGTTACGACACATGTGATACTGGACCTGGTTGTCCGTTATGATGAAATGTCCGGTTTGACGATCACACTGAAGGAATGGAAACCGGGTAGCGGCGGTTCGGGTGTGGTTACTCCCTGAACCGAAATGAAAACGATAGTAATAGCAATAATAACGATAAAACACTGGTATAATATGGAAAGAGGAAAATTATTGATCATGAGTCTGTTGGCGACAGCTTTCTTCGGCAGTTGCACCAACACGGAAGAGCCGGTGACGGATGGAACGGCTGAAGCAATAGAGGTGAATGCCGGAATAGCGGAGGCTACCCGTGCGGTGATCGGCGGCGGCTATACGAATGACCTGGAAGTATCGTTTGTCCGTTTGGATAATCCCGGTACAGCTGGCGCTGCGTGGACCTCTATCGACGCAGTCCGTACAGGTGGTGCGGGTAATACGGCGCTGACTTTTGAGCCGGAACAAACCTATTTGGCAGAAGAGGGAGAGTCTGTCCTGATTGGTTATTATCCCCGCAAGGAACCGAGTGGAACCACCAACCCCGCCAGTGTCATTTACACTATAACGGGTGACGAGGACATCATGGCGACAGGTGTGCAGACCGGTTCGCTGGTCGATAAGTTCGAGACTTTTACTTTCAGCCACCTGCTAACCCAGTTGCAGTTCAAGTGCGTGGGTTCAGCCGGTGCGATCAGCAAATGGACGGCGGTCGCTTCCATTAAAGTAAAAAATGTAGCCACGGGATTGAAGCTATCGCTGGATAAAACAAGCGGAGCTAAACTAACGGCCACGGGTACAACAGACCAGACACTGACAGTTAAGAACTGTCCTTCTACGATCTCTGCTTTAGATGCCGAAACTCCGCCAACCTGTTATCTGCTGCTTTACCCGACGGCCAATATGGGAACGGAGAGTCTGCCTGTCTCTCTGGAAGTAAAAGGAACATATGACGGGAGTGCGAAAACCCTGAACGTCACAGTCTCGAATATTGGTGAAGGAGTGAAAGCTGGCTATTCGCATCTGATCACGCTCACCTTTACGGAGGACGGTAAAATAGCGGTAGAATCCGGCATTGCTGAGTGGCAGCCGGGTAATAATGGCAGTACAATAGTAACCCCCGGAGAATAATCGTAGAGTCATGAACAACTTCATAGTAGCAGCATTCATATCCATCGCCATCCTTTGGGGCCTTGCCGCCTGTTCGGACAGCAATCCTACACCGCCTCCGCTTCCGGAAACGGTAGTTTGCCTGGAAGGTGCGATCGGAGCGTCGACGCGTGGGGTAATCGGCTCGGGCTATGAACAGGATCTGAAAGTGAACTTTGCCCGTCAGGATGAATCGGCGGTTTCAACGGGTACATACGGTGGGTGGGCTGTGCATAAAGCAGTGCGTCAGAGTGGAAGTGGGAACCGTCCGATCGTATTTAATGAGTCGCAGTCGTACCCGGCGGATGGCCGTCATATCCGCCTGCACGGTTATTATCCGGTGGAGGGGGAGCCGACAACCGATGCAGGAGGGGGCAAAGTAACCTTCCGCATAGACGGAACGACGGATATCATGGCCACGGGAATCCTCGTGGGAAACGGCTATGTTCCGGTGACGACCTGTACGTTCCGTCATTTGCTGACCCAGGTCCGCCTGGTTTGTTATAGCGACCGCCCCGCTGAGTGGGGGACGATAAAAGGAATCGAAGCGGCAGATGTACATACCCGTCAGGAACTGGATTTGTCAGCGGAAACGCCCCGTCTGGCAGATATATCTGTGGCGGAAGATATCAGGAACCTCCCGGTGCAGGATATTGCCGGTCTGCTAATCCCGCAGGTAGCGTCCGACGGATCGCCTCCCGAGGCGCAAGGTTATCTCCTTCTTCCGACATCCCCGGTGGACGGGACGGCGGCTCATCCGCTCCATCTTCGGATCACGACAACGAAAGACGGCAATGGCAACCTGAAAGAAACCCTCTCGAACGTCTTTGTCCGTATAGAGGGCGGTTTTGAAATCGGCAAAAGCCATATCGTCTCACTCTTTTTCACCGAAGCAGCCAACATACAAACCACGTATGTCAGTGTGGAAGCGTGGATGGAGGATGAACAAGGGGAGATGCCAATATGATAAAATACGAATGATTAAACAGGAAATAAAACTTTTAAAACGAATGAAAATGAAAACGATCATGACAAAGTGGGCCATGCTGATAGCCCTTGTGACAGCGGTAAGCTGTACGGAAACAGAAACAGGAATAGACCCGGAACCGGGTGGCGGCAACGGGCAGGTGGCATTGGGTATCAACCCGAACCTGAAGGTGGATGCCGGACTGAAATCGACAACCAAAGCGGTGGTAAGCGGCAGTGCGATTACCTATACCGATTATGATACAGCTCCCGGCCTGGGTGTCGTGGTAACCAGTTCGGATGCAACCGGCTGGTATTCTCCCGATGTATCGAGTTCAGGTTATACAGGCCATCATGTATGGTATATAGGGGATGTCAAAGGGGAGAACTGGATCTCCATCGAAAGCAAAGGTCTTAGTTATGACCCCAAAAACGAAAAACCTTACTATCTGACGGAAACGGTCGGAAAGGTGTATGCTTATTATCCGTATGATGAAAATGCACTGAGTAGCCTGTCAAATATTTCGGGTGAAGGCAGTCTTAAAATCCCGGTAAGCGTATTGGCTAGCGGCGATATAGATGCTGCGACAAATAATGCGAATAAAATATGGAATAGTAGTAATGGCTCCTGGGGTAATAATAACGCGGCAAACAAGGCGATAAACCTGTCTGATACGGGCGAAAAAGATTACCTGTATTTTGCGGCTGAAGGAGGTGGCCGTTATGTGAACAATGGTCGTGCCAAAAATCAGACACCTTTCGATCCGGAGCAAGGTTCGAAAAATACCGATGTCGCCAATCCCGGTTATCTGATCAACCTGGATATGAAGCATGCGATGGCGATGGTTTCCTTCCGCGTGTACGACGGCGGAAATCTGAGTAGTAATGATGTGAAATTTACAAAGTTCGTGATAAAGAATCATGAAGGGAGTTCCAATAGTTACATCAAGAGCGGAAGTGGCAAGATGTCGCTGTCAGACGGTATAATAAGCGATAACACGTCAACCGGTACCCTGACCCGAAATATCACAAACTACATCCTGATGAAACAGATCAAAGACGGAGAACAAAGTGATAAAGCCTTTATCGAGAATAAATCGACCGTCAACGGACAGTTGGTATCCAAAAAAGTCAGTGCAATCGTGTATCCGGTCACCAGTTTCGGAGAAAACGAAATAGATGTGGTCATCACTCTTCAGGAAGGTGTAAATACGGCAGTGGACTATACCGTTACCCTGCCGGCTTATCAGTGGCCGGCGGGAACCAATTGCATCTATACCTTCTCAGCCGGCCGTAACAAGTTGACAGTAATGGATGTAACGGTGACAGAGTGGGAGGAAGACGAACCGGACGATATCCCGTTGTAATACATCACTAAAAAAACAAATCCCATGAAACAGTTCTTATCGCGTTTAGTGGCAGTGTTTTTGTTCCTGTGTGCTGCCTGCACAGAGGCGGATATCGTTTCGCCGGTGCCTGGTGGTGGCGAAGCGGAAGAGGGGGTTCCTTTTCGAGTGAAGAACCTGGGCATGTGGATGGAGGTAGAGTCGAGAAGTGTCGTGACAGGCGGCCCGGGAGAAACGGATAGAAACCCGAACCCGCTGACACAGGTGGGGGTATGTGTCACGAAAGAGAGCGGCGGTGTGGTAAGTTTGTACAACACCAGCATCAAAAGCCAGCAGTTCGTGTATAGTGCTGCCAGTACCCCTCCTTCCTGGGAACCTGCGGAAGGGGAGGAACCGCTTCTGTTGTACACCGAAAAAGGAACGGTATACGGCTATGTGCCTGCCGAAAAGAGTGTTTCGCTCACGGGTACTCCGAAAGCTCCTTTGATGAGTGGGATAAAGGTGTTGGATAAACAGAAATTCTACTTTTCGGATGGTAACAATATAGTGGATGCCGCCACCGATGTGCAGTGGGAAACCGACAAGGAGGATTACCTGTATTGCACGGCTGCGGCTGAGGTAGACCGTTGGCATCCGGAAGTATCGCTCGAGATGCAGCATGCGCTCTCGAAGGTGAGCTTCCGGGTACTGGAAGAGGGTTCGGCTTTTGCCGGTTGCTATGTTGAAAAGGTGGTGCTCAAAAGCAATGGGGAGTTAAAAAAATGCACGTCCGCCAAGCTGAACCTGGCAACGGGTGAGGTGGAAGGGACGCTGACAGCGGTGGATCAACTGGTCTTTACCTCGGGCGGGGATATGCGTGCGGTAGGCGGGGAGTCGGGAGAAACGACGACGAACGTTCCGGTGCAGGCTTTCGGGTTGGTGATTCCGGTCAGTGGCGTGAATGTGACATTGGAACTGACCTTCGACGACGGGCGTACCTTTACGATGAAACCGTCCGGAACGGGTGAAGGCCCCGGCAGCTTTACAGCCGACTGGAAAAAGGGATACAACTATACCTACAACCTCCGCATGCAGCCGCAGGGCATAGAGCTAGCGGAAGTGAAAGTGGCGGCCTGGAACGACGGCGGGGCGTATGACGTACCGATGGAGTGAGTCTTGTCACTTATTGAAACAAAGAATTAGAACACAAAGGAAATCGAAATGAAACGGGATCGAATACAGTTATATCTGATTGTTCTGCTGGTCGGTGGTTTGCTGGCCGGATGCACGGTAGGGACTGTGGAAGATGTCGTGCCGGAAGAGAGTCGCCCGGTGGAACTTCATTTCAGTAAACCGGACCTGGGAACCCCGGTCCTTCTGAGCCGTGCGGGGGAGGAGGCTGCCGTTCCTGCGGCATCTGCAACCCCGCTGCCCGAAGGGGCTACGGTGCGCATCTGCGGCTACCTGCGCGGTGAGGAGGGGACGGCTACAGCCGAGGTTCCTTTCTCTACTGCGCAACCATCGTTTGAAGCGACCTATGTGGTGGAAAAGGACGGTTCTTTGTCGCCTTGCCTGGCGGATGATACAGGGGTGCAGCTTCCCGGCACTGCCGGCGAACTGGTCGTCAGGGGAGGCGTTTACGATTTCTATGCCGTTTCACCGGCACGTCGGCTGGAAAAAGATGCGCAAGGGAGGTATGTGATGACGGCAATCCCGCATAAGGAGGATGTGATGACCTCTTTTGCCCGTGGGGTGTCCGTTTCGCGTTCCTCGCGTGTGGTCACGCTGGAAACTTTCCGCAGGCAATGCGCCCTGTTGGTGTTCAATGTCGCCCCTTCACCGGAGAATGCGCTTCCATTCGATGAGCTATATGGAACCAGGCTGGAACTGAGTCATATCTCTGTCTCCGGTGCGACTCTGATAGCGGGGGAGGATACGGGAATCCTTCCGACGGGCGGAGAGAATAAAGCGGAGGCGACCGTAGTGTTTGAAAGTGGGGAATTTGTCGCGGTGGAAGCGGGTTCCGATCCGGATGGTATGGGCCTGAATAAAACGACGGGCATCGTCCTACCCAAAAACGACCGTCCTTTCGGAGTGGAAATCGATGTACAAAGGAATCATGAAACAGCGACCCTGAAAGCGACCATAGACCAACCGATCACTTTCGATGCAGGCAAGCGGTACGTCTTCACCCTGGAAGTAAAGAATGACGAAAGCTGTCTGAATCTGAAAATAATAGCCTGGAATGCCATTTCCTTTTCCGACGGCGAGGTAGGTGCTCCCCCCGGCGGTTCTTATCCCGACCCGGATATCCAGGAGGGGATCGGAACAACCATCACGGTGGCTCGGTGGACAAAAATAGAGTGGAGCGACTCAGATGTCGGAGGAGGAGAATAATTGAAACAATTAAAAACGAAATACAATGGAACGAATCAGTAAAACCGTGTTGTTTGTGTGGTTGCTGCTGTGGGTGGCGGGAGGTTGTACGCGGACGGAGGTGGAGGAAAAGGATTTGCCACCCCATCCGGCGAAAGAGGTGGAAGCCGTTTTTAACCTGAACGTGCTGGCTAACCGCCCCCTGCAAACACGCAGCATCACTTTTACCCGGGAAGGAACATTCGAAGTCGACTCGGTTGCACCGGGCATCACGGATTCGGTCGCAACCAGATCGGCAGTCGCCTTGACAGAGGGGGATGAGAGCCTGATCTCCCAACTATGGGTCGGGCAGTATGATGCATCAGGCAACCGGGTATTCAGCCAATACATTTCGCCTGTGACCGGAACGACGGTGAACCTGAGGCTGAAAGAGAGCGGAGAAGCCACGCACCATGTCTGGTTTGTTGCCAATTGCGACGATTGGGGTGAGATCGCTACGGAAGTGGTATTGAAAGAACATGTATTTACGTATGCCTCGACCACAGAGGGATTACCTGAGAATCGTTTGTGCGGCATGACGGGAATGTGGTCGGGTGTGATCCGGGATAACGGTGTGGAGAGTATAGGTGTCGATATGACCCGGACGGTGGCAAAGATTTCGTTTAGCTATTTGATCGGTGGAGATGGTTTCAGTTTCAAACCTTCCTCAGTAAAGCTGAAATCGGTGCCGGATAAAATACGTATGGAAGAAACGACAACTCAATTAACCGATGTAACATATGGAGAATATACCGGCGAATCCAGTGTTGACGGAGCGACGATGCACTGGTATCTACCGGAAAACCGGGCAGGTGTAGTAACCGGCGAAAACGCCGCCACGTCTGAAAAGGAGAAAACAGGCCGGGGAGTGAGCAATGCCACTTGCATAGAACTGACGGGAACGGCTGTACAGGGCGGTGTCACTTACGAAAACGTCACCTTCCGTTTCTTCCCGGGCAGTACCGATATGAATGATTACAATATCAAACGCAACCATTATTATACGATGAGTGTGACGTTGAAGGGAATAGACGTCACCGACCAACGCATCACGGTGGGGACAATCCCGCCGATCGATCTCGACGGCTTGCAACCGATGCCTGCGGGTAAAGGCGGCACGACCGGGTTGCAGGTCACTGCCCGCCCGGGAGATGAGTGGACAATCAAGTTACCGAATTGGCTTTCGGCATTGCTTAACGACAACATCCCGGTAGGATATGGGGCTAATATAACTCACCAGGGCCCTGCAAAGATTGTTTTCAAGGCAGAAACGGCCAATCCGACCGCCCAGCAGCGCTCATTTTCTTTTCAGATGAACGTAACGGGCGAGGAACAAAATATTGAAATCGTACAGAATGGATCGACCATGAATGTTGGTAGTCCCATTTCTTTGGAAGCTGCTTCCGGTTCGGAAGGTCAATCAACATTTACCCTCACAAAGGGACTAAACTGGCGTGCTCTTTTATCCAACGGTTGGCTGAGTTGGGTGTCAGGTGATCTGGCCAACAGCGGTGATGAAGTTACAGGAGGGGAACAAAGTTTAATAGTCAAAGCGACTTCCAGTAACCCGTATGCATCAGCACGAACGGGAAGCATAACGGTAGAAGGAGGTGGGTCGGTTGGCAGTTCAACATATAACGATCTGAAAAAAGAGATATCCGTAGAGCAGACCGGTTCCACGGTCACTTGTCCCACCCAACCGGTAGAAGTAAGTGCGGAGGGAGCGATCGATGCGTCTTCTCAGTTTACAGCCACTCCCTATTTACCGTGGAAAATAACAGTTTCGGAAGTTGATAACTGGATCGGGCTGACTGGTCAAACGACGGGGCAGACAACGACAAATCCTCAAAATGTTGTTTTTAATGTTCCTGTCAATCCCAATTCCGAGGAACGTACGGGTGCAATAATAGTCCGTGTGGGAGATGAATCCAAAGGGCCGAACGGAGAAATCACGGTTATTCAGAAAGAGTCTGCCTTGTCAGTCGATGAAGATAAAACTATTCCTGCAATAGCTTCATTGGATAATACCTTTATTTTCAGGGCAACTAAGGGTTTGTCCTGGTCTGTTTCCGAAGAGATGGATTGGCTGACCTTGTTGGGGACAACCGACGGAACAAATAATACGACCGGTTCCGATCAAACGATTACATATAGTGTATTAATTAATCCGAATGAATCCGCCCGTAACGGCAATATTGAGGTCAAAGCAGGTAATATCTCGAAAAGCATAACAGTCGAACAAGCCGGTTCTACTTTTAGTGCTACTGGTGGCGAGGAGAAAATAGCTACAACCGGCGGGACAACTACCGGCTCGGTAAAGGCAACTAGCGGTTTGGCGTGGACTATAACTCCTGAAACCGATAATGATATCACCGTAAGCCCAACTAGTGGTAGTGGTGATGTTACATTGGAGTTTTCAGCTTCAGATAATGCCGGTAGTGAACGTATGGGAACATTTATTGTATCGTTGGATGCTAATCAGGAGCGTACGATCACGATAACCGCAACGCAAACGGGAAAAGATACAGGAGCTTATATTGGAAATCTTCAGGTTTGTTTGACTGATGAAGATAGCAGTAATTTCGGTACTGCTAGTACTAATTGTAGTAAATCAACAAAAGAAGGTAAGACTGGTTGGCGTTTACCTACTAAAGATGAATTGATCATCATGAGTAATAATAAGAATACGTTGCAGTCCATGAGTGATTTTACTGCGTTCGTGGGCGGGTACTACAGGAGTAGTACGGTTGACAATCGATATAGTAATGCTCATTTTGTCTATAACATTCTTGGCAATTCCGAATCTCCAGGATTCGATCACGTCATCTACCCTGTTCGGTGTGTCCGGAATAAAGACTGATCTATTTGAGTGTACGCAGTTAACTTAACAAAAGATGATGGTCTATATTGCGAAGTTTGGAGGGCATTAGAATACCCCTATAACAGGGAGCGTAGAAATTGGTTCATCGGTAAAGAGTGTTCAGGCATATTTACCCAACCGCGCTCCGGCGCTTCTCCACAACGGTGGAGGTATTGAACAGAAGAGCGAAAAGGCAGCGGTGAGAGAACCGTGTCAGATATAGAGTTTAAAAGCGATCTTTGACATATTGAGGGTTTGAAGAAAAATAGTAAGGCAACAGGCCGGCGAAATTGCTCCGGATTGATTACATTTGCATATACATTGTAAATAAACTAATCGTATAGCCTTATGAAAGATAATTATATTCGTTTCGACTGGGCGATCAAGCGCCTTTTGCGTCAGAAAGCCAATTTCGGCGTGCTGGAAGGTTTTTTGTCTGTGTTGCTGAATGAAAAGGTGGAGATCATTGAATTGCTGGAGAGCGAAAGCAACCAGCAAGCTATCGACGACAAATTCAACCGTGTAGACATCAAGGCTAAAAACAGCAAGGGTGAGATCATCATTGTGGAAGTACAGAACACGCGCGAACTTACATTCCTCGAGCGTATTCTCTATGGTGTTGCGAAGGCTATCACTGAACATATATCTTTGGGTAGCAGCTACTACGAAGTGAAAAAGATTTACTCCGTAAGTATCCTTTACTTCGATATCGGAAAGGGTAGCGATTATCTGTACCACGGTCAGAATATCTTCACGGGCGTGCATACGGGCGATCGTTTGGAAGTGAGTGTCAAGGAGAAAGACGCCCTGGTTCATAAGCTCCCGGCAGAGATATTTCCGGAATACTACCTGATTCGTGTAAACGAGTTCAACCAGGTAGCCGTTACCCCGCTAGAAGAGTGGATCGAATATCTGAAAGACGGCACGATCCGTGCGGATACAACAGCTCCCGGCCTGAGCGAAGCTCGCGAAAAGTTACTCTACTACAACATGAGCGACGAGGAACGCCGTGCTTACGATGAACACCTGAGCGACATCATGATCCAAAACGATGCACTGGAAGGGGCAAAGCTGGAAGGACGTTCAGAAGGACGTGCTGAAGGCCGCATGGAAGGCCGTGCGGAAATTGCCGCCAATATGAAAAAACAGGGGTGGGACATTCAGCAGATTGTACAAATAACCGGTTTGACTTCCGAAGAAATCGAAAAACTGTAACATACCTTGTAAGACTTTTTTCTTCAAACCCTCAATATCTTGATCGAAAAGATATTGAGGGCTTTTTTATGCCTTTACAAAATAAATACAACAGATTATGAACAAAGCAGATTTTATCAGTAAACTGGCTGTGGAGATGAATATTTCGCAACAGCAATCACGTCAATTTATGAAAGCCTTTCAGGTAGTGTTAACAGAAGCAATGAAACAGGATAGTCCTGTTATGCTTCAGGGTTTCGGTACTTTTACTCCGTGGTCGCAAAAAGAGCGTATCGGCCGTAATCCCCATACCGGTATCTCTTGTGCAATACCGGCACGTACGAGTGTCAAGTTTAAACCCGGGAAGTTTTTGCTTAGAGATTTAAACCCATCCAAATAGAGAGCAGGTGGAGACACAGATGTTTTTAGCTATTATGTGTCTCCACCTGCTTCTGTTTTTTTGATTTCCCTCAATTATTTATTAACGCCTATTAGATATATCATGAAGAAACAAAACAAATTAGAGGCCTTATTTCCCAACGGAAAAGTGCCGGAAGCGAAGGATTTTAACCGTAGCCTTGACGAAATGTCAAAAGAAGGCCGTAACCATTTACGTGAAAAGATTTATAAAATTGCATTTACCGTATGGTCAACTTTACCTAAAAAACATCAGAAGTTCATCGAAGAAGTTATCGTCCATGATCGTCAGTCCTATGTTGACTTTATACAACAAAGAACGGTAATGGCCTGTCTGCGCTGTCCTCTTCGGTTTCCTGTTTTATTTATTCGGATGTTGCATTTGACCGAAGTTGTCGAACGGACTGCACAAACCTCTATAAATCATATCGCAATGTCTGTTCTGATTTGTTTTCAGATTTGCGGTAAGATCGGTACGGTTTCCGGACATATCAGTAAAGGGGGAATTACTAGCGAAGATGTGTTGGTTTTGGCAGGGAAGATGACTATAGTTGAGTTTTGCGGGGTGGTGAGGAGCTATTGAAAAATAAATAATAATACAATCGTATATGCTGGCGGTTTACGATCTGTAATTTGGGTTAGATAATCAGTGATTTATATACTTTTATATTGGATACTATTCTGTAATTTTGTGTCATAACAATAAAAATAAGAATTACATATGACAACAATGAAAGTTAAAGGTATAATTATGGTAGTGATCATGATGTTATGTATCCCCATAAATGCACAGACGCAAAGTGATAAGACATTGGTTGCTTATTTTTCGGCAACAGGAACAACGGAGAAAGCTGCAAAGTTGATTGTAGAAGTTACAGGTGGAACGCTCTACGAAATACAACCTGAAAAAGAATATGTCGCAGCTGACCTGGATTGGCATGACAAATCCTCGCGTAGCAGTGTAGAGATGTCAGATGCCAAATCACGTCCTGCATTGAAATCTAAACCGGAAAATCTTGCAGATTACGATATCATTTATATAGGTTTCCCTATTTGGTGGAATTCAGTTCCGAGAATCATCAATACTTTTATTGAGAGCAATGATTTTGCAGGCAAGACGATTATTCCGTTTGCTACATCGGGTAGCAGCAGTATTTCTAATGCTGAAAAAGAGCTACGGGAAACCTATCCTGGTCTGAAATGGCAGAAAGGCCGACTTTTGAATGGTGCGACAAAAGAAGATATTAAGAAATGGACTAAAAAATAAATTATCATGAGAAAGAATTTTGGGGCAAAGCCCTTTACTTATCCGCAGCCGGTGTTTATTATCGCTGCTTATGATGAAAATGGAACTCCCAATGCTATGAATGCGGCTTGGGGCGGTATCAGCGAAATGCATGAAATTAGTATTTGTATCAGTGAGGGACATAAGACGACTACAAATATCCTGAAGCGTAAGGCTTTTACCGTGAGTATGGCAGAGGCCGGACAGGTGGTTGCTTGTGATTATGTAGGTATTGTTTCCGGCAATAAGGTTTCGGATAAATTTGCTCGTGCAGGTTTCCATGCTACTCATTCGGAGTTTGTGGATGCACCGTTGATTGACGAATTATCCGTAGTGTTGGAATGTAAATTGAAAGATTATAATCCTGAAACCTGTATTTTGCGAGGTGAAATAATAAATGTAAGCGTGGATGAACGTGTTCTTGACGAAAGCGGAAAAGTAGATGTATCCAAAGTGTCTCCTATTATATTCGACCCGTTCAATAACGATTACCTGGAAGTGGGTAAAAAGGTAGGTAATGCCTTTTCGGATGGTAAGAGATTAAAATAAGGAGCAACTTTCGGAGGTTACAATCGGTGAGAATTGTGTTGTAGGAGAGGACAGGGTTTAATATTCCTCTTTATATATGTTTGTGTTCTGGGACAATGCACAAGGCATTTCAAACAGGTACTACATCCATGTATGTTAACGATATCATCTCTTGAAACCGATCTACTCCAAATCTTACCTTTAAGGAGTTTTCTCTCACAGATATTGACGCAAGTAATGCAATTACCGCATTTGGGAGATAGAGGTTCATGCAATACTGTTTCCAGTGGAGCATTAGTTAAAACCGTACCGAGACATTGTGCTGCGCCATATTCAGGAGTAATTAGCAGGTTGTTTTTCCCAATCCACCCTAATCCGCCAAGTAGTGCAACGGTTTTATGAGGTAATACTGATTCTTTTGTTTCATAATCGAATACGCCGTCAGCCAATAATCCCGTATCGGATTGCGATACGGCTTTATAGCCCTTCCCGGTGATGAACTTGGCCAGTTCGTCTGCTATTTCTCCGGCTTTATGTTCGGTTTGCGAATATTCATCATCGTCGAAATTGTAATTATCCGCTATCCGTGCTTGTACGTAGTCGGGAATATTAAATACCGTTTTAACATATTCTGCGGTTAGCGGGAGCGCAAAAACAATGGCGGTCGGGAGTTGTCTGTTTTGCTTTTCGTCTAAATGCGATATATTGACAAAGCGTATCAGTTCTGCTCCTTGATTTTTTAATTCGTTTTCTATCTCTTGGTTTAAGTATTGCATGTCTCTTTTTTTGTAATAGGGATATAAATATCTGTTATAAGCTCCGAAGCCGGAGTTTTTTCGGGAGTGTTGATGTAAGTCTCAAAGGTGAATTGTTCCCGCAGGGTATAATCGCTTGTCGGCAACCAGTCAAGGTAAATATGGCGGTACACCTTATTTAATTCATGGTAAAACCCTTTGAAACGAAAGATTGCATATTCGCCCGTATGAATTTCATAAACGCCAAAGCCTTTCGGCACTTCAAATGATTGCGGTAATGTTACCCCAATCATAAAACGGTTTTGTTCTTCCGGCGTGATATACGGATAATCGAGAGTCAAACTCACATATTTACATCCTTTTGAAGATAATTCATATTTTTCGGAAAATTGTAGCAACTGCTTCCACAAAACAGAGAAACTATGGATGACATTATTTGTTCTTTCCAATTTCAAGTATGCGATTCGAATACCAGATATTTTTTCAATACTTGGTTCAATTCGTATCGGATTCTTCCTCTCGGGATTGACGTTTGAATGCTTTTTACGAAATTCTGGAATGGAACAATTAAAATAACTCTTGAATGCCCTCGAAAATGTGTGCTTGTTCTGATAATTGATTTGATCGAGAAGCTTCGGGACACTTACGTCAGTTGTTATTAGCTTAAATGCAATGTACTCTAATCTCAGTCGTTGAATGTACATTCCAATATTTTCGCCACAAACAGCCTTGAAAAGTCTGCGAAAATAATATTTGGAGATACCTGCAACATGCGATAGTTTGTCGGAATCAAGGTCGTCAAACAAATGGCGGTTGATATACTCCTGAACTCTTATAATCAAATTATATTGCACATGAGCCGTATTGATTTTTTGTTTCCACCTCTTGATATTTGGAAGTCGTTTGGACATTTCCGCTCTCAACTCTTCCGACGTGAGATTAACTCCTGTTTCTTTATAATATTCTTCGGGGAACAGCCCCCAAAGATAAATGAGATAATCCATTGAGAAATCATAGAGTTTAACCCCGTTATGCAAACAATAGTCGCAATATTCCACATTTTGGTTTGCCTCAAGATTTGTATAATCTATATCTAAAGGTATTCCACACGTCTGGCAATATTTTGTTTCAGCATTGATTTTCATAAATATCTTATTATTCAGGTACAAAGTTAACCAATAGATTGTACTAAAGGTTACCATAAATAGCCTTCTTTTAAAAGAAAACAGGGAATACCTTAATAATTATAGATTAGTCTGTTACCTGTGTTATTATCTGATTTTTCTTTGTTCGGATAGCGGGCGATAAGACTAAATAACACTTCATAAGCCAACGATAACATAGTTTCTTGACATAACCTCTTTTCTTTGCAGAATAGGAACTGATAAAGCAAACGGATATGAAAAGAATATTTTACTATGTGATACTTATCCTGATTGGTGGTAACGGGATGATGATGGCTCAGAATGGTTTGATTCATGGGAGAGTGACGGATATGGAGAATAATCCGGTTGACGGCGTAGCCGTTGTTCTCCAGACATTGGATTCGGTTTATGTGGATGCGGTGGTAACGGACAGTCTGGGTAGTTTTAACCTGGACCATGCGGCGGAACAGACATGCCGGCTTTTATTCCAACATCTATTATATGAACCATTTCAGTTGGAGGTATCCGGGGAAGATGCCGGAACTGTCCGGCTGACTTCTAAAAACTATGAGCTGGATGGCGTGGTTGTTAAGGCGGAGCGTCCGCAGGTGAAAGTAGAGAACGGGGCTTTGAAATATGATGTTCCTCAATTGATGAAAGATAAATCGGTCAGTAATGCCTTTGAAGTTGTAAAACAATTGCCGGGTATTGTCGGCGGCTCGGATGAGATACAGTTACTGGGAGCCGGTTCCCCGCAAATCATTCTGAACGGGCAGTTGACAACTATGTCGGTAGACCAGCTGATAACCATGCTGAAAAGTATCCCTTCTTCACGGGTGAAAAATGTAGAAGTGATGTACAACGCTCCCGCTAAATATAATATCAGAGGCGCGGTAATCAATGTTATTCTGGACAAGGGGACAACTGACGGCACAGCCTTACAGGGAGAAGTTGGCGTCGATTATCTCCAAAAACATTATGCTTCGGGCAAGGCACATGCCAATTTGTTGTATTCGACTCCTGACCTGACCGTAGACTTTCTGGTGAATGGTAATAAAGGACGTTATTTCGAGGGGGAAGATATTATGGCAAGGCATACCCTGGAAACAGGAATGACGGAAATCCATCAATTCGGACGAGGAAACGGTCATATAAACAGTGGGGATATCCGATTGGGCTTGGACTATAAATTCAAAAATGAAGATAAGTTGTCGGCTGCCTATTCCTTAGGAGGCAATAGGGTGAAAAAGAACCGGACAGCCAATACCTCCTTTTCTATACCTGAAAACTCTGTCCCGGAAGAAGAGCGTTTCAGTCGGACTACCGGAGAAGATGAGATTACTCTGCACAATATCCGCTTACAATATGACGGTCATAGCGGTGTTACAGCCGGAATGGATTTTACCAACTACCATTCGCCTTCTTTCCAGAATTTCCTGGAAAATCGTGGAGAGGAAACGCTGACTGATATGCAGAACAATTCCAAACAGGATATTTCACAATGGGCGTTATTTGCCAACCATACACACACTTTTGCCACCGGATGGACACTGAATTACGGTGTCCACGGTGGTTACACTTCCTCAAAGACCTATATCGATTATTTGTATAATAAAGGGAATGGTTACGAACCGGACCCGGATTTACTGGAGAACAATTTGCAGAAAGAATATACAGCCAATGTCTTTGCCGAAGTATCCAAAAATTTCGGAGAACATTTCTCGGCAACAGCTTCTTTGAAAGGAGAATATTTTAAATCGGACTATACTTCCAATGGCAAGAAATCGACACTTTGGAATGATTGGACCTTCTTCCCGAATGCCTCGTTGAGTTATCTGTTTACACCGCAGCATATTTTGCAGCTGAACGTGAACAGCAATAAGACATATCCGTCTTATTGGGAGATTACACCACAGGCTACCCCTCTAAACTCTTATTCCGTAGTAATGGGTAATCCGGCTTTGAAGCCTTACCGTTCCTATCAGGGACAGTTGCTTTATATCCTGAAACAAAAATATACTTTCATGGTTTTTGCCCAGTATGAACCGGATTATTTTGCCCAGTTGCCTTATCAGAGTTCAACAGAACTGAAGAATGTGTTCCGTTACGAGAATATGGATTATAACCTGGTTGCAGGAGTAGGAGCTGTTATCCCGTTCCGCATCGGTGAATTCATGAACAGCCAGTTTACGGCACAGGGCATTCGGATGCAACAGAAGCTGGATCATTTTAATGATATTTCTTTTGATAATAGTAAATACCTGGGGCAGTTCTTCCTGAATAATACATTTACTTTGTCAAAGTCACGTCCGAATCTGAAACTGGATTTGAACGGTTATTATATCACCGGAGCCGTGCAGGGAATCTACGATTTGGGTTCTGTCTATAATGTTTCAGCCGGTTTGAAATGGCAGTTTGCCAATGACAAGGCAACGGTTCTTCTGAAATGTGACAATATCTTCCGGAGCAATCTTCCTAATAAAATCGAAATTAATCAGGCAAACCAATACAGCCGCCTGACTAAGATTGACGATACTCGTTGCCTAACTGTTTCCTTCATCTGGAAATTCGGGGGGTATAAGAGTAAAGAGCATGATAAGGTAGATACTTCCAGGTTTGGAAAATAGTATCGGTAGTCCTGTTCATTCTGAAATCTCATGTGTCCGGTCTGTCATTTTGATAGCCGGATGGGTGAGATTCTGCCTTGCAGGCCTGTTATGGGTATCAATTTGGTATATTGAAATTTTGTTTTTATCTTTGCGTCCGAATTGGACAAAGCATTTGAATATGAATAAAATTTATACAATAAATGATATAAAGAAACAGAATGCTCTCGTGACGTGTGGTATTCCTGTTGTGCATGTCCATTGGTTCAGTGGTTTTATCTAAATAATATTTCCTTTCTTCTCCGGCATCAGCTTTCCGGAGTTTTTATAACACCATTCATTTATATTAGTAACGTATCGCGGGAGAATCCTTATTCGTCCGTGTTAAATTGATTATACATATGTTTATAGTTTTATGCCTGTTATGCATAGGGACAGGTGCGGGCTATCTGTTCCGTCGTGCTCATAGTTTAAGGAAATTGGAAAATACAATCTCTTATACCATATTCGCCATGTTATTTGTTTTCGGCATTACTATCGGGGCAAACAAAACCTTAGTGGATAATATTGGTGATTTTGGTTTTCAGGCGGCGTTGCTGGCTGGTTGCGGAGTACTGGGAAGCCTGTTGGCCTCTTATATTGCATATAAATTTTTATCAGAGAAAGGAGACGGTGATGAAAAGTAATCTGATTGTTATATGTTGTTTTTTTGCAGGGATACTTTGCGGAATGTTCGGGGGAGAGGAACTGGCTGCCTATTGTACAAAATTACCGACATGGTTATTGTATGCGCTTATTATCCAGGTCGGCTTGAATATAGGTTCTAACGGAGAGATGGGAGCCATGCTGCGGAGCGTACGGTTGTCCAGCCTTTTACTGCCATTGTTTACGATATTAGGCACGTTGCTTTTCTCGGCGATAGCAAGTGTGTTGCTAAAGAGCTGGAATGTATATGATTGTATGGCGGTTGGGAGTGGATTTGCTTACTATTCTTTATCGTCGTTGCTGATTGTACAGTTCAAGGAGGCTTCTGCCGGAATAGAGATTGCCACACAGTTGGGAACAATTGCTTTACTGGCAAATATTATCCGGGAGATGATGGCTTTGTTCGGTGCGCCGGTTTATGCCTCTTTGTTCGGGAAGTTTGCTCCGGTGTCTGTTGCCGGCATCAATTCGATGGATGTCTGTCTGCCGGTTATCAGCAGGTATTCGGGAAAAGGGATTGTCCCCATTGCTATTATTCACGGAATCATCCTGGAGATTAGCGTTCCGCTATTGATATCGTTGTTTTGTAAGTTATGATTTTGATTTTGGGATATAATTTATAGCTTTGTGGACAAACAAGCTTAATACCTTAAAATTATGCGAATAAACAGCTTAGCGGCCTCTCTCTTTCTGCTCATTATTATCGGTGGGTTCTCATGTAAAAATAAGAATACTGGAAATGTTTCAGAGGGAGAGGAAAAGTCCGGATTGGTGGTCTCTGTTCCCGATTTCAATGCAGATAGTGCTTATTCCTATATTGTCGAACAAATTGCTTTCGGACCACGTGTACCGAATACGGAGGCACATCGTCATTGCAGTGATTATCTGATTGCAGGTCTGAAACGTTTTGGGGCAGCGGTGCAGGTACAGGAAGCAATGCTTACTGCTTATAACGGTGACCGTTTGAATGCCCGTAATATTATCGGGTCATATAATCCGGATAATCCCCGGCGGATTCTGCTTTTTGCGCATTGGGATACGCGTCCCTATGCCGACCATGACCCGAATCCTGACAAATGGCGTGTTCCCATTGACGGTGCGGATGATGGGGCCAGTGGAGTAGGTGTCCTGCTGGAAATATGTCGTCAGTTAGGCGGTCAGAATCCGAATATCGGTATCGATGTTATATTTTTCGATGCAGAAGATTATGGTACTCCCCGTTTTATAACTGAAAACAGTCCGGAAGAGAGTTGGTGTCTTGGTTCACAGTATTGGTCTGCCAATCCCCATGTGACTAATTATCGGGCAGATTATGGGATATTACTTGATATGGTGGGGAGTCGTAATGCTACCTTTTTCAAGGAAGCAACTTCCATGGAATATGCTTCTCAGACTGTGGAGAAGGTTTGGGAGGCAGCGCGCAATCTCGGCTATGGCAAGTTCTTCTTTAATGAACCGGGAGGCGGTGTGCTTGACGACCATACCTTTGTCATCAGAGGACGAAATATACCCTGTATCGATATTATAAACTATGACCCGGAAAGTTCACACCGCTTTGGTACTTACTGGCATACACATGATGATAATCTGGATAACATAGACCAGACGACCTTGAAAGCTGTCGGCCAAACTGTTCTGGAAGTGATTTATAAAGAGGTGGAAAATGATATTTAAGGAAATACAGATTAAAAAAATAAAAAGCGTAGGCCGAAATCAATAACCGGCCTACGCTTTTTGTTTTATCTCGGAACGATCTCGAACGGAACCCTGACAAATACGCCATGTTTCATCAAATTCATCAGATTCGGATACATTCGTTCCTTAAAGGAATCCCAGCTCCGGTGTTCCATCTGTGTCCATCCGGCTTCGGCCAAAGCAAGGCCGCGTGGATAGGTCATATAAGTCACACGGTTAATATCCTGCATCGCTTCTCCCCATAATGTGCCGGTGATGCCTAAAATATGCGCCTGTTGTGCGGTAGGAAGTCCGTATCCGGGGTCGAAGCGGTAACAGGTTTCCAGCGTGGTGACAGGCATTCCCCAGTTCTTAAACTCTGGAAGGTCGCCTTTTAGTTGCGGATAGTCCAGATAAGTATATTCACCCGGAGCCATGATTAACGGATTACCATGTTTTGCAGTTAGTTCGATACATTTGGGAGTTAATCCGGCACGCCAGGTGATCAGTGTGGCGTCTTTGGGATAATCGAACAGGTATTCATTGGCCGGCATACGGACATTATCCAGCTCGCACCATAACATCGGTTCTTTTCCGTATTTGCGGACAGAGGCCAGTATTTTATCGAAGAAATAATTCATTAACTGCGATTCTTTGGTGTAACCCAGTTGTTTCATTAAATCCTGGCAGTGAGTGCATTTGGTCCAGTTCTTTTCGATAACAGCTTCGTCTCCTCCTAAATGGATTTTGGAGGAAGGGAATATATCGGCTATTTCTTTGATGATATCGTCATAAACGGTATATACTTTGTCATTATTGGCACAAAGCATCAGGTCGACTGTTTGCCCCATTATTTTCTGAATCGTATCGGTGTGTGTACATCCCAGTTCCGGATAAGTAGCCAAAACTGCCACCGTGTGACCGGGGATATCCAGTTCGGGAATGATTTCAACGTTTCTGTCGGCAGCATATTTGATAAGGTCTTTCAGCTGTTCCTGTGTATAGAAACCGTTGTCGGGCCCGTTGGAGCCGGTTTTCGGATTGCGGAATGCCCCGATCTCTGTTAGTTTGGGGTGTTTTTTGATTTCAACACGCCATCCCTGATCGTCAGTCAGATGTAACTGCAAAACATTGTATTTGTATTTTGCCATCTGGTTGATATAGAATTTTACATCTTCTACAGGAAGAAAGTGGCGGGCAGGGTCAAGCATCAATGCCCGGTAACCATAGCGGGGTTCGTCGTCGATACGGATAGGAGCGATTTGATTGTTCGCTGTGTTGCATACATCTCCCAGCAATATCTGATCCAGTGTTTTCAGTCCGTAGAAGAGGGCGGCATGGCTGCTTCCTTTGATCGATAGTTTCTTTTCTGAAATATCCAGCATGTAGTGTTCTTTCCCTTTTATTGAAGGGTCGAGCTCTATCTCGATAACAGAATTGCCGGATGTGGAAGGAGCACCGATATCGGCAACCTGTCCGGTTCGTTCGCCCAGAATACGCTGTAGTTCAAATAAACAAAATGCTTGTTTGGGCAGATTGGTTTTAACGGTTGTCCGGGGAGTAAGGACGAAATTCTTTTTACCTGTCATCTGTTCGATTCGATTAGGCAGAGGCAATAAAGCCGAAGTATTGCTCTGTCCGAAAGAAAGTGTCGCCGCTAATAGCAGTAATGACGTAATTTTGAGTTTCTTAGTATTAAAAATCATACATCTTAGGTTATTTTGTTATTAAAAAATCAGATCTTCGGTACAAAGATACATAACGAGATTAATTATCCCGGCATCTTATGAACTTTTCGTTATCAATGAATACGATGCAAAGATAGACAAGGCCTATTTTATAAAAGAACTCAATGGCTCCCAACGGGACTCAACGGGCACATACAGGCATTTTTTTCTTTTATTCAAAAAAACAATTGTTTTCAGTTACAAATACAACTGTTTTTGAATGCAAATACAATTGTTTTTGTGTTTGAATACAATTGTTTTTTCAGAGCCGGAAGGTTGTAAAAAAATAAAATCCTTTTTATTTATTCTTATATATAATGTAGGGAATTGACAGCCTTCAGGCAGGATGTGGTGTAAGGTGTTGAATATGAGTGTGTAAGACGTGACAGCCTTCAGGCATTTTGTTTAACTCCTGATTTTTAACCGATTATGAAATTCGCACAAAACTAGAATAAATTGGTCCGGCGCATTTATTTTCCGTTTTAAACCAAACAAGTTCCAAAAATGTTTTTAACTTAGAAGCGATAATCTTTAAATCGAAAGATCATGGGAGCAAAGAAGAATTTTGTATTGGATACCAACGTTATCTTGCATGATTACAAGTGTATCGAAAATTTTCAGGAGAATGATATCTATCTTCCTATCGTCGTTTGATTATCAGATGTTTAAGATATTGTATTCTTTACAATGATTACAGTAAATATTTGTAAAACAATCTTCATTTCATGTTAATTTGATCCTTATTTTTATCATATTATAGTCAATTTATTGATGTATGTTTGCCGAAAAATAACCGAAAAGGGCTTCTGAGGTGTTTTCGGCAAACAACTGAAAATTAAATATTTATAATATGATTTACTTGAATCCTTGTGTTCAGAAGAGTAAGAGAAGATCTGATGGATCTTATGTTGGTTACATTTGCTTTACCAAAGACAGACAAACGTATATGCACAATACGGGTATTGTTTTGAGTGCTAGTGAAGTAACAAAAAATATGGCCATTAAAAGGTGTCGTTCATTAAATCTTATCAATGAGATCGTAGTGAAGTTTCAAGCTAGAATTAATGAATTGGAATTACGCAATCTAATTGGATGCAAAAGTCTTAAGCAGATAGCAGAGTTATGCAATGCTGAGAAAAAATACGAGGTTGATGTTATTGCCGAAATATTAGATATTACAAATGGTATAAAAAATGAAAATACCAAATTTAATTATCTTACCACTCGTTCTTCATTAATAAAATACATAAAAACTGGATCATTGAATATCAATGATGTTACGCTTCGCTTTCTGAACGATTTTACTATGTTCTTACAGAATGAAGGAATGGCCCCAGCTTCTGTGCATAATTATATGACTAACTTTAAGGCTTCAATTAATAAAATTAGAAATAAATACAATAATCCAGAAATCGGTGAAATAGTTATTCCTTACAATCCCTTTGAAAGATATAAAATGCCTCCTTTACCCATATCTAAAAAAAGAGCCTTGTCTCCAAATATGATTAAAGAAATTGCATTTATTCCTGATGATCTTTATTACAAGGACCCATCAAGAAGACTTCTTAATTTTATAAGGGATATGTTTATGTTGTCTTTTTATACTAGAGGAACAAACACCATTGATTTTATGACGATGAAGAAATCTGATATAAAAAATGGAAGGCTAGAATTTGAAAGAACCAAAACCATGAATCGTAGAGCAGATCGTGCTTTTACTTCTATTAAACTAGAACCGGAAGCATTAGAAATAATATATAAGTATCCTGGTAAAGGGGATTATCTACTATGTATTGGAGAGAGATTTAGTACAGAAAAATCCTTCAGAACGGCAATTCGACAGGGAATAGTTGCTCTACGTGATTATTTGGACTTTCAAGAAATGTCTTTTTATTCGGCTCGTCATTCATGGGCTACGATTGCCCGTAATGATATTGGTGCCGATTTAGAAGATGTAGCAAAAGGCTTGAATCATAAATCTTCTCTTCCTGTGACAGACATCTATGTAAAGCAAGACTGGAGTCGGATTGATAATATAAATCGCAAAGTAATTGACTATGTTTTATATGACAAGATAGATGTATAAACAACAAAGGCTACCAATAACGGTAGCCTTCTTGCTTTTATATATGCCAGGGGTTCAAATAAGGATCATAAGACTTCTGGAAGGTTGCTACTCCCCAGTCTGTAATTTGTTGACCTGTTTTGTCTACTTTTCTAGGTATCATAGGATTTATCTTCAGTTTATTTGCTGACTCCAACCATTTCATTGATTCTTCATAATCGGCTATTCGTATTGAGGAAACATTGTTAGGAGAGATGTTTTTGGTCAAATGGTACAATGATATTCGAACCATATGCTTCTTAATATTCATGTTTCGAGGATCTTCTAATACTAAATTCTTACCAATAACCACATCATCCGAGTTTACATTCATTTTGGGATAATAGACTTCTCCCATATAAATAACATATTCATAAGGCAGTAATTCATATTTATTGTAACCTGGATCATATTCAATAATTTCTCCCCAACACTGAGGTAGTTGATTCGGCTCAACAGTTTCATCATATTCTTTCAGATCGTATAACATATAATATTTACCATCATAGCTAAATGCCTCATACAATTCATGTTCAACAGGGGTCCAATTTTGTAATTCAATCTTTTCCCAAGCACAAAGAGATGGAATGCGAATGTTATCAAAGTCATATCCATTTTCTACCAAACACTCATAAACCACTCCATTGTAATATACTAAATCTTCTGGGTAGTATGTTTTGAACTGTGAATATAAGTCAGCGTTAACTTCTTCTTGAACTTCTAAAGATTCCTTCCAGTAAATTTTATCACAAGGTACTTTATAACCATTGATCGCCCTGATCACTTTGTATATTTCATTTTCATATACTATATAAGCACCAACCGGGTAGTTTATTCTACGATCATAATCCTTGATCGCTTTTCCCTTCATAAATTCGTTTTCTATCTCATAATTTTCAATAAGATTCTCCAATATAGACATTTCAGCAGACTGTTCTGCCTGGATGTATTTGTGTTCATTACCAGGTTTAATGGTTTGTTCTAATGCTTCCTTAGTGATAATCTCAAGATAATCACTATCTAATAAAAATCGATTGTTTTTCATTAATATGTAAATTGTGGTTGAATTATTGTTGTTGTTAATAATGGACCAGTCTGTCCTCCTCTTTGATATTTACTCCAACTTTTAGAGAGAAAGGTACATAAGATATAGTCAAGACAGTCGCTGTTGTGTCCGAATCTCTCATATCTCACCTTAGTTACAGGATCAGTTACTTTTTGCTTGTTTTTTGTTCCATCTTCATTACGTAGTTGGTAAACAAGATCCTCTGTAAGTTTTCTACATCTAAGATCAATATAAATATTCCACCCGTCAAGACCATCGAATAGTTCATTGATCCAATCTATTCGATTTTTTTGAGGTGGTTGTTTGGATAGAATGTTTTGTCTTGGTCTTAATATAGTTTGATCAAGATTAGCCTGAATGATAGTAAAATTATTAACCCCATCCTCTGTCTGTGTACTTCTAGCTAAACCAGCAGGGTCCCCAGTGAGAATTATTCCTCCAATATGCTTTTGTTCTAATAGTTTCCCTTTTATATATTGTGCAAACTTTGGTGTGTTATTAAGCTTCTCTTTTGGTTTTCCTAGAAACTCTTCTAAAAAATAGACATTCTTATTTTCCCAATCTATCTGAACGGCTTCACATGACATATGTGGAAAGACATTAAAGTCAAACCCTAAGATCAATGGCTTCATTGGGTCATAAACACTTTCTTTTAGATTTGTAACAAGATGCTTATCTCCGGAAAAACCTTTATATAGGGTCATGGCATTAGCTTCAATAAAATCCCAGTTCCCATAAAGAAGTCGTTCTCTGGTGGCATTATCTTTGATTTTATTGAGCGATGATTCATAAATTTGTCGGAACTGTTCATCTGGATTATCGAATATAGAGAATCTAATAAATACTTCGCCATCTCTACATTCAACAGGATTTCCTTCTTCGTCTTGAACAAATCTATCACGAAGCCAACATGCAGCCGGGTTACATGAAAGAAACATTTTGGGAGTCTTGAATGTCTCTGATGTTTTCCAACGTATACGAGAGAACATTACGTCTGCTGCACGTTCGGATATTTCAGATGCTTCATCAACAAACACGATAGTTGCTTCCATTGAACCAAAACGTGAAAAATCTAAGTCAGCTGGAAGGTCGGCCATTTCTTTCATCATGATAACAGATTCATTCCAGAATGTAATTGTACCTTCAATATTATTAATACAGAAATTCTCATCTTCCTTCAATCCCCATTCTTTCATTACTTTCTTAATTGTAATAAAAGTAGATTCTTTCAAAGACTTGATAGTTTTACGAGCAACTACTGCACGAATATTGGGAAATCTCATACAACTACTCACAAGCCAAGCACTTCCTACATAAGAATTGTGTGTTACGAGGAAATCATCGGTGATATAAAGTTGTTCTTCGCTATCTAAAGTAATACATCGGCACTCTACTGGTTCATCTAGTTCTTCGATTGATCTGATATATCTTTTATGGACCGGTATTTGGGGACCATGTTTAAGAATATTGGATCTTGGATCGAATGAAAATCTGATATAGTACTTGATGACTTTTGTTTTCTTCTTGATTGGTTTGATACATGCTATTGCACCAAGGCTCCGAAGAATGTAAGCCAATTTATTAGCAAATTCTTCAGATCGACTTATAAATTCATACTCACCATTAGTAGTATAGCTTGCTTCATATAACAGCCCTCTAACAAAATCTTTTCTATCTTGCAGACAAGATTGTACTAATTCGTCAGGTATAGTTTTATGATATGCATTTAGAAATCGATAATGATTTGACATAATACATTTCATATATCCTCCCCAGGAAAAAGCTGATAGGGAACTGATAAACTTATTTCCAAATTCTTGTTCTTCTACTGATTGAACATATGCAAACTTCCCTTGTGATAAAAATTTCTTAAGAGTTTTAGTATCAACTATCTTGTATGTAAATTTCCCCTGAACAAAAGCACCACCTCTTGTTTTGAAATAAACTCCCCACAAATGATCATCTGTACATTCTGTAACACATCCATCGCTTGTGGTAATTCTGTTGATTTTCTTTATCCCTTGTTTATGTATAGCTATTACATTAGCAGTTTTACCATCAGGTGTAGAAACAATTGTTCCAATTTTAGTATCTCCCATAGTAATCCATCCAGTAGGAGTAAGGATTTTTGAAGTTAATGGTTGAGCCTTGCCTCCTCCAGCAGCTCCACCACCTAAAATCATCTGAGGAATATTTCTGTTTCCACAAGATGAACATTCGGGCACATACTTTTTATTTCCATGTTCATCAGTTCCAATATATGCATTTTTAATTTCTCCACCACAAAGATGACATTCTGGTTGTAATGCTTTCCATAGAGTAAATTGCTTTTCCGAAGGTGCAAATTCTATATGAAGTTCTTTGGGCGGAACTAAGGTTTTGTATCCCATTTATTTTTATGTTTTGGTTTTTATAAAGAATAGGTATATAAACAAAAAAGGGGGTTGAACACCCCCTAATTTTAAATCATCATACCTTCGTATTTCTTGATCTGTGCTTGAATTGAATCGTCAATATCAAGTAGTTTATTGTTTTCTGTAGTTAACTTTGAAATTTGTTTACTATTCTTGGCTTTAGCGGTAAGGACTTTTGTTCTAATCTTTTCTAAACGTTTGATTAACTTAGTGAAGATACTATTTACTGAGTTGAGTTCTGAAGTATAAATACTAGACTCTTGTTTCCAAAACATTGCTTTTTCTAACATACTACTTTTTTATTTTTTGATTTCTATGAATTCTGAATAATTTAGTTTTACATATGGATTGTCGCTTAATACAACCTGGTTAACTCCTTTTACTCCCCATCTAAGCCACAAGAATTTATATTTGTACACCAGGTACAAATATTGTTTTAGTTTAACCTGGAGGCTTAAATCAGCTAAAATAGAATCATTAGTAATAACCCCTCTAAACATTCTATATTCATTTGATAAATCGAATGTCTTAACTAATAGGGGAGTGTTATTCTTAATTATGGTACTATCTTTTATTGGAGTTTTAATCGGAACTTCAATTGAAATGTCGTGTTTCATTGAGGCTTTGATTTGTTTAAGTTTTAACCCCAAATCTTTAATAGTTTTTATGTCATCATCTCTATACTTTTTGTACTCAGTTAAAGTTAGTTGTAGCCTGGATGATTCTATCACTTGCCTGGTTGAGTCTAATTTATATTGGTGTATATTTGATAAAAGAGCTTCTGTGTTTTCTTTATATTTATCTCTTGACTCAACAAGTTTCTTTCTATCAGCTAATAACAAACCACATACTAGTACACTTAGAACTGAACAGATAATGAGGTATTTATTCATCAGGATTTACAATGCACCAATCTTCACTTAACATATCAGTCTGAGAAGCTAACCATCCATTACATATAGATCCATCTGCACATTTCATACAGATATATGCTCCGAATTTTACTTCAGTGGTGTTAGGGTTTACAAGAACTTTCGTTTTAAACGAATCAGGAAGAGACTTTGCTCTTACAATTACATCAAGCGGTAAAGTGTCTTCAGGTCTCATAAATAAATACATCTTTTTCCCGTTCCAACCGGTTCTAGAAACTAAGAATCCCTTTTTCAAATATTCTATGGCATCTCCAAAAGTCATATTTTTTGTTTCATCTCTGTATCGGTCTTTAAACTCTTTGCATCCAATCCACTCTTGAAATCCATCAATGTCTGTTACTAAAAATCCATCAAAGCTTTTATAATCCTCACAAGATTCTTCCCCTTGTGAAATACGATAAGCGTCAGCAGTCATTGGTACCGCATTGACATTTCTTGTTGTAATATACATGTTCTGTTATTTTATTAATGATACGTAATCTAAATCTATAAACCATTCTTGTTCATCTTCTGGTAATCCTGTAACTCTTACCATAAAACCCCTGTTACGTCTAGCGGGGGAGTTTAATACCTGGGTGATAATACCTAGTTTCCCAGATAAAAATTTCAGATTGACATCAGGAATGTCACCAATCTGAACTACATCATCTACTTTTAACTCCATTCGTTTTTATAATTTTTGTTTTGTTGAAAAATTGATTGTATTCTTTAATTCGTCTTTGTCTAATTGACGGGATTAATTTTTTCTTATAATAGCAAAACCCTATATATTCATGATAAATATTTCTATCTCCATTTTTTATTTTATTAGCTAATCTGGAGGACAAAACCTTGTTTTCTCCTATATTGTAGGCCAACATCCCAAGTAACAATGAGTCTTTACCGAATCCTTTAAATACTATACATTTGGATTGTAAGTCATTTATAACCAATAGTCTTGCAAATTCTTTTGAAATGTTGTGATTGAAATTATCGTTCTTTGTTAGTTTGTGACCGTAGCCCACATAAGGATAGTTTTGTTTATCGTGCCAGCCTTCATGTGCAATTATAAAATCTACAGCTTCTTCAAATAAATCGGTTTCAATTGCTTGAGTAGTAATAGGGTTGTCATCAGCACAAATGAAAGGGAATATAAAGATGATAACCGCTATTGCAAGCAGTTTTATTTTCAATTATGTAATATGATTAATTGTATTTTGAACCGGAAGTATGGTTCTCATTTGAATGATACAAAGGTAGAAATAAAAAAAGAGTTATCAAAATAATATGACAACTCTTTTTGATTAAAATTATCTTTTTTCTTTCAGAATAGATTTGATATCAGAACGTATTTCTTTGATATCATCTCTTATTGCTGTTACTTGTGTCATCGTAGCCTCAAATACTGATTTGTCAAGTTTTATATCATCTATTTTTTTGTATTGATCGTCTACTTTAACTTCTAATAAATTGTATTTATGGTCAAGTTCTTTTAGCTTGTTCATGTTCTCTGTATGCTGAACATAGAGAGTGACAAAAAAACAAATAACCATTACTACAAGCCGGAGGTTGTTTAATAGAAAATTTTTCATAGTGGTGTGATGGTTTCTGGTGACGTTGTTATTATTATTTGCATTGCTTCTGAAAAAGCACGAATTAGTGTTATTGATATTTCTGTATTCCATATTCCGTAGGCAACAAGTAAAAGTATAATAAATATGTATATTGCTCTTTCTATTTGTTTTTGAGTAAATTTATGCATTTTTCTGAGGTACTATAACATTAAATGTAACATTGTTTTCTCCATTAATGGTTACACCAGATCCATCGCCGGTCTTAAAGCCACAAATATCTGCAATCGCTTTAGCTGCATTAACGCTGACTGCTCGCAATGGAGCTGGAGATAAATCTACTCCCCATTTATCTTTGTATTTAGCTTCGCGTGTCTCATCCATAACAGAAAAAAGAGTTTCGATTACTCTCATTTTCCTGTATAAATTTTGTTCATCGCTGTCAAATTGATTTTTCATTATCTCCCTAATCCTATTAGCTATTGCTGGAGATGCTAATAATTTATTTGAATCTATAGCAACCTGTCGTTTATTAGTATATCCAAATACTTCTTTATATACTGCTACTGGATTTCCTGAGAGTTCTTTTCCTCCAGAACAAAAAAGTTGGCAGAATCTTTCTTCTTCTTCTGATAAAAGGTCTATTGAAGATATTGATTGAATATCAGATGCCATCTGTTTTTGTAATATTTGATTTCCCTTCAAAGAAGGAATTTTGATTGTTTCTTTCTTATCCATAATCCTATATTGAATTTAAGAAACAGGGAGATAATACATATATCCCCCCGTTTTCTAAGAATAGGGTTATGGACTAACCCTTGTTTTTGAATTTCATATCTTCTAATATAGTTTCAAACAATGCTTTAAAAAAAACGTTTGACATGGCCTGGCATGCATATTCGGCATCATCTAATGAATTGATTCGATCCATATTGAATTTTGTTTTTATTCCATATCCAGATATTTCAGCAATCATTTCATTTCCATCTTCTGAAGATACACCATAAACAATAAGGTCTGAGTGAGCATTAAATGTTACTTTTTCTTCCATCTTCAGATTTTAAAATGTTTTCGTGTCTTTTCTGCTTGCTTTATTAAACCAGAACTATCTCCTTCCAAACCATTTCTCATTCGATTGGTAAGAATTGTAAATATCCCAGAAGTAGCTTCTACGTCTGCCATAGAAGAGTGAGCATCAACTAGATCAATTTTTAACTTTTCAGCTATTACCTCCAATTTGTGACTAGTTACTTCCGGGTCATTAGCAAAAACTATCCTACTTAATGGTAACGTATCAATAATTGTAGGTCTGAAATTGCCATATATGTCTTTATCTCCTTGGAACAATGATGCAAACTCTTTCATTTTACCAGTATAAATGAAGAATTGATATAGCATGTTTATGTCAAATGGAATGTTTTGTCCGACAATAATTGGTTTATATGCTTTTGACTTACCTAATGTACTATTGGAAATGAAAGCAATAAAGCTGTCAGCAACTTCAAAAATATCCTTACCATTCTTTTTTAGAAAATCAAACGATAATCCAGTAACATCCAATGCTCTTTGGTTATATTCGAAATATGATTCTTCTTCTTTATCAATTTCTCTTTTTGTTCGGAGCTTCTTTGCCGGATTAGGATTAAAATTTCCTTTTGGGTATGGCTTGATATATTCATCAAACTGTCCAATTATTTCAAATGTATCTAGGCGAATCATCTGACATGAAAGCTGGGTGATAGCACATGTTGTAGGATCTAATCCTCCAGTCTCTGTATCAAGAATACAAGCCGTATATATCTGTTCTTCTTTCTGTACTGCCATTATAAACTAAGAGATTTAAGTATTTTTTCGTTGAATTCTTCTATTGTACCGTTGTTTTCAATAATACAGTCATAGAATTCTTCTGGTAATCTTTTTCTTGAGTTGTCTCTTTTTATCCTTTCTTTGGAAACACCGGATTTACGTCTGTTTTCTTCATTGCGTTTTATATAAACAGGAATTATCTGATACATTAGAAAATTAGTATGGGATAGACTTTTTAAACCAGCTTCATCAATTACATAAGAACAAATTTGGTTTCTTTGGATATCTGAATGGAGAGCACCGTATTGATAATCCCCATATCTAGTATATGCAATGAAGTCTCTATCGTTATGAAATTTGTTCATCATTTTTGTACTAACAAACCAATGGTCAACTCCATCTATTTCACCATTTCTTATTGGTCTGTCGGTATAAGAAACTATAGACTTGATCCCCATAGTTTTTTCAAGATATTGACTCATGTATGTTTTGCCGCTTCCTGATTGGCCAACAATACAAATAATGATAGGTTTCATTCGCCTAGTACAGTCAAATAAGAATTATTCCCCGTGATTCTATTTTTCAAGCAAATATTCACCTGGTAATCTTCAAAAATATAATTGAGTGCATTTTTTACTATTTTACCCACCGAATTGCAGTCATCAAAAGCTCTGTTTGTTCTAGCTTTAGCTACAGCATCTTCTTCTTCACGTGTTAATGTTAATCTATACGTAGTATTACTATTTACTATATGATAGGGATTGTTCTTTAATCCTCTCATCTTCAATACTACTGCTAAATCTTCATTAGATAGGCGCATTCTTCTTTTCTTAGTTTTCTTCATTTGTTTAAACAATTTCTATAAGTGAACCTTTATACCCTTGTAAAATATTCTGCGATGAGAAATCACTCCATTTCACCATGCAGCTCATCAGTATTATTTTATCTTTTGCGTTTGTCAACTTCAACTTATTTTGTTCATATGCTTCCGGCCAAAGAAGTAATTCTATTAGCTCGTTGTTTTGTTGAAGATACAAGGTCGCAAATGCTTTTTTCTCTTTAGTTTCTTTATCTACATAACTCTTTTCTTTGATTTCTACAATTGTTGCACATATAATCGCTTTATTACCGTCCATCATCATATCTCGACATTGAGCGATGTCTTTGTAACTAATGTTTCTGATTTTACCTTTAAAATCCGAATTGTCGTAAACTCTTCGATAATCAACACTACCAATCCCACTGATTGCAATTTGAAGCATAGACCAGAAATAATGCTGAGAGATTTTATCTTCAGGAAAATCGTTCTCTGATATTTCGAAACCAATTATTTCTGATGCTTTTTGTAATAGTGCATACCTTTCAATAACGGATAATGCATTTTCAACTTTGTCGAAGCATCCGGAAAGAATCAAATTTTTAACCTGGCGAGAGTTCACCGGGCACCTATCTTCACCTGGGAGCTTAAGTAATTTCTTTCTAAAGATTCTTCGACAGAAATCTTCTAATGAACTATATGGACCATTTTTGTCTCGTTCAGAAATGATATAGTTTACACTTTCTCCACCAACAAACTTAATTCTTGATAATGACCAAAAAATCTCATTAGTTTTATAGTCTGTAATAAATTCAATGTTAGATACATTAATGTCTGGATGAACTATCTTACACGAAGAAGCCTGTTCCATTTCAGCCATAAGAGATGAGATGTTTTCATCTTTTGCATATTCTAATGCTACCGTATAAAAGGCTGTTGGATAGTTAGCTTTATACCAAGCACCAATGTATGCTGTAAGAGCGTAAGCTGTTGCATGAGAATTACATGTAACAATTCCATTTCCAGTACAGAAAGTATGGTATGGGTTTTCCATTTCAACGTCATATACTTCATCAAATCCTATACTTTCAATAGACACAATATTTCTTAGTTCAGTATATAGACCTCTTTTTCCCATTTTTGTACGCCCCATATTGTAATGTGCTTTCTTGTGACAAGACACACAAAGGGTCATAAGGTTTTCAAAATTGCAATTAGCATGGTTTCCATCAATGTGATGTATTTCCAATCTATTGGAACTTTTATCACATTGTTCACAACTATCTTTCATCATGAACTTTCTATAATGCTCAAATTTTACATAATCGGAATCAGGTCTTTCTATAAACCCCATATGACCTTTTTTAGAATTAAGTTCATATGAAATAATGTTATCATTATTATGATATGTTTCGTTGTTATATTTACCCTTGTCTGTAAAACGATATACAGTATCTTGACTAATGTGCCCTATATTAACATACATCTGATCAACACCAACTATCAATTCATCTGTTCTTTTTAATCCATTTGACGTTGGGTGTTTATGATTACATGTAACATCTATTGTCTTACCATCATCGAGAGTAATTCGGTATAATTCTTTAACACCCATATAACGAATATCTCTGATTCTGTTTGATACTAGTTTGTTTTCTTCATTTAAAGAAAATCCTATTCCATATCCATAAGTTACATATTTTACTCTTAGATCAACATGCTTTGTTTCTTTTGCATAGTTTTGATCATTCATGATCTTATACATTTCTCCTATAGTCGGTTTCCATTTACCACCATGAGGTCTATAGATCATCTCTTTTCCCGATATACATTTATTAAACAGATAAGTTCCAGCTGATTCGAACATGCGCCAAATTGCTTGTGCATCTTCATCAGGACACCCCTTAGATTTAGCTCCGGTCATGAATTTATCTTTCATAGCAAGAATCTTATCTACTTTCTTTTTACTGATGTGTTTTACAAGATGAACCCCTTCAGCCAATGAAAATCCGCCAATTTCACGTGCCATTCGAGCTAAATCTTCTTGATAACAGAGTTGGGCGAAAGTTTCTTTCAAAATATCATAGGTCCCCCATAAGTAAACTGGTTCTTTTGTCCCATTTTTACAATCAACATAATTTTCAGTTGATCCTGATTCAATAGTTGCAGGTCTGAATAGTGCATTTGCAGCAATTAAATCTGTAATTGATTCTGGTTTCATATCCATTACAAATTTTGTCATACCTGCTGATCCAAACTGGAAAATATTTTGCGTATAACCGTTTACAAATAGACGATAAACCTTCTCATCTTCAAGTTTATCTGTGATGATATTTAAGAACGAGGTTTTATCCGAATACATTTGTACTACGAGATCATGTATTTTTTGAAGCTTTGTTAACTCCTTAATCCCAAGACAGTCATTCTTCAGTAGTCCCACTTCATCAATAGATGCTCCATCAATCTCAGATACCAATATGTCATCAATTTTCTTTACCGGCAAGAAATCGAAACATTCCATTGTTTTCCCATTTTTAATCTCAGGGGTAATAACAATTGCTGAAGCATGAACAGAAGAGGAGCGAGGCTGATTCATCAATGTACGAATATCTTCAATAACTCTAGGGTATGTTTCAATGAATGATCTAACTTTCTTATTTGTATATGCAAGTTTGAATAGTCCTGTATAGTCCATTGCATCATCATCAATGATCTTGTTGATGTAATTTACCTCCATTACTGGTACATGATGAACTCTAGCAACATCTTTTAGAACAGCTTTAATTTTCATTGTTGTAAAAGTACCGGCACTAAAAACTCTTTGTAGACCATTCTTATTATATCGTCTTTCAAGATATTCTTTAACTTCTTGCCGACGATCCGATTGATAATCGATATCCACATCTGGAAGGGAACCTGACTCACCTTGCAGATACCCCTTCCCAACACAGCAATCGATGACTGGTATCACATTTGCTGACTTTTTCAGCTTAATTGATTCTACTAGCATTAATTTTTATTGTCGTTTTTATATGCATCTTCCCAGCCATCTCTTGATAATACTTCTTCCAGGCTATAATTCATAAATACTGCTCTTACCATATGAGCTGGAGAAACATAACTTTTCCCGTTTGACAAATTATTTATTGTGATCTTTGTTGTTTTTTCAATGATTCCCATCGAAAGTTCAAACTTTACAATAGTACCTTCTTGAAGATCCTTGTAGAATCTCGATGATGTCCTACGTCTTACTTCAGTAATTCTGTAAGTACCACTTGTTAATTTAATTGGTTTCATTTCCTTCTTCTGTTTTAGGTGACTGTTCGTTCCGTTTATTTCTCATAAATTTTACAACCTTCCGGTCGCAACTGATTTGATCTTTGCTAAACATTGAGATCAGATGCATATTTTCTAAAGTTCTGCACCTACTTAATGCTACATATACTTGTCCTGAAGCAAATGATCTTCCTGCATCGATGATCACTTTGTCAAATGTTAAGCCTTGACTTTTATGGATCGTAATAGCCCAAGCTAATCTGATAGGAAGTTGAGTACATTTACCTATGGATTCACGTTTGATCTTTCCACTTTCAGCATCATGACTGAATTTATTGTTGTCCCAGGTATGAGGTTTTACTTCTATTGATAAACCATTTTCCAGTTTTACTACAACATTTTTTTCTTTAGTTTCTGGATCAATATCAATGTATTCAACAGTGCCAATTGTTCCGTTACAAAATCTTTGATCTGGATCATTAATAAGAAACATGACCTGTGAGCCTTCTTTTAATCTTAAAATCATGTCGCAAGGAATAGAATTGTTATTAAACTCTCCTTCAGTCAAGCAATTGAATACATGTTCTTTTGAACTTAGTTTGGATAACTCTTTCGCGTTGATCTTGTCTGCTTTTGAATTGTGAGAGCAAACTGTGATCATGTTTTCTTCAGACTTAAATCGGGGTTGACATTTTTTATTAAGAACACTAAAGCTCTCCTTAGAAATAGTGCCCATTCTGACTTCATTTAATATATTAATGAAGACGGGATCTTTCTGTCGATAAATCTTATCCAGTTCTATCATTTTGAACCCACTAAGTTTCAGTGCCCATGAATCAAAGAAATAGAATGATTGATATAAATCAGAGAGTATTTCTTCTTCTTCTTTTTTGATAATAGGACTTAATTGGAATAAGTCTCCGAACATGACCACCTGAACGCCACCGAACATTTTATTATTACATCCACGGTGAACACAAAGGATATCATTGATAGCGTCCAGTAAATCTGCTCTAACCATACTGATTTCATCAATAATCAAAGTGTTCATGTTTTTCAAGACTGCAATTTTATCAGGTCTTAAACCATAACTGTCTAGTCCAGGATATGTATTTTTGCCTACGATGTTCGGTCTGAATGGTCCGAAGGGTACACCGAACTGGGAATGGATTGTTGTACCACCGGCATTAATTGCTGCAATACCTGTTGGAGATACTACTGTAATGTTTTTATCGCAATTTTCAACTAGGTAATGAAGCAATGTGGTTTTACCGGTCCCTGCTTTACCTGTAATAAACAAGTTTTCATTTGTATTGCATACTAGATCGTATGCTTCTTTCATTCTAGGATTATCCTCTAAGTTTATGTTCATAATTCATTAATTGTCCATAATACATCTCTATTGTCAAATATGATATCATCTCCTGGTATCAATTCATCAGCATAAATAATTATATCTTCTCCACCTCGATTTACAATTAGTTGAGCATCTCGATCGAATTTGTATTTTCGACCATTCATTTCTATTTCTACAAACTCCTTTGTAGGTACTGAATCTTTAATGATTGTAACATCTGTTTCGTACAACCCTGATCTATCTGGAAGTAAGAAACGCTCAAAAATTAAATTGTACTTAAGAGGGTCAAGTTTAGTGATTCCCATAAGATAAAGTAGAAGACATCCACCACCAGAACCGCGAGAAATACCAACCATGATATTGTTCTCAGTAGCCCAGTTGACAGTATCGTATTGAACGAGAAAATAATCTATGTTATTTGTTGATTCAATTACGTATTTTTCATACTCCATCCTTTTACGATACAAATCTTCTTGTCCTTTAGGAACCAATCGTTTAAAACCTTCTTCAAGAATTTGATTGAACATGTTATGCCGAGAACCATACTTTTTTATTTCATCTGAAGTCATGTCGTATTGTGGCATGAAGTTTCTATCTGTTTCATAAGCAGCTTTGGCTCCTTCAGCAATCTTGATTGTATTTGTACATAGTTCCTCGAACAGTGATTCTTTATCCCAGTCGTCTGAAAATAATTCATCAAGCACAGAATATAGTTCATCTTGATCTTTAAAATACTGCTCTTCGCTTTGCATATGAGCAGCACCATCGGCTACTTTGTTCAGAATTATTTTATTTTTGGCATCTTCTTTATCGAGATAATAGTTGTCACATATTAGAACTGGATGGATTTCGTAATACAAATTATCGTAGTACATCTTAATTGCTTCAAGATATGCTTTATCAAAGCGATCAGCTTTGAACTCTGTAAGATCAACCTGGTAATAAATTCCTTTGGCACAGTGTTCTAAATTCCTTATTTTACTAAGGTTTTCAGAAATCCAGTTTATAGAAAGAGTTCCAAATACAACAATGTTTCCAGGTACATACTCTATCAATCGAGAATATGAGATAGTTTTAGTATCGCTATCAACATTGATCTCTTTTTGGATTCTGAGAAGATTCTGAAGACCATCATTTGTTTGACAATAAATCTTTACAGGGATAATAATGTCTCCATCTTTCATATCTAGGGTATATCCTATCACATATCTTATTTCCGCTTTCTTACATTCTTTCTGAAGTACAAGGGATGCGGCCATAGTATTCTTATCACATATGCCGATGGCTGTGTGATCTAGATACTTAGCTTTCTTAACCCATTCAGATACCTGGAAAGATCCTTGTAAAAGTTCGAATGGAGTATGTATTCCAAGATTAACAAATTGTTCATTGTGTTTAATAGGAGTTCTTTTACCGATATATTTGAGAATGTTAAGTGAAAACTTTTCCCGTAAATCATAATAATACCAGTTATTTCCGAATTGGAAACAGGTGAAATATATTTCTTCTTGGAAAAGAGTTTCTTGTGTCTCCATCAGGTTAAAGATAACTTCACCAGTGTTATCTTTCCGGAATATGGAGTCTACTTCATTTAGATCATTAATGAATAGCTTACCAAAATTCTCGATTTCGATTACATCGTCATCGATTTGTTTATAAGATATTTTGTTTATAGATAGCCATTCAGACAGACTTTCTACCACACTTTATACATCTGGAAGAAATTACAGACATCTTTTGCAGATTCTGAAAGTCCATAAAAGAACGATGATATAAAACCATCTTCATCTATTTTATGGAAAGTATAGTGAAAAGCTCTTGCGAGTGGTGTGATAAAAACCAATATCCAGAACAATGGATTCCACCATCTAGGGTAGAATAAATTCCATAGAAAATTCTCTTCAATCAATTCTTTCCAGTCGCTACTTTTATTGGCGTATGTTTTGTTTTGTTGTGACATATTTTTATATTTTATTTAATGCATACTCGATTGGTGTCTTAATTCTATAGGCGAAAGTGTTGTATATTTCTTCATACTCCATTTCATCAAAGTCTAGATCACCATCAATATCTGCAATATATGTTTCGAAATATGTTTTTAGTTGTTGAGAGATTGTTTTAATAGCTGTAACAGCGTCTCCATCGTATGCAAGTACGACAGTTTTAACTCCTTTTTGTTGTATTTTATATATCTGTGTAGTCGAAATTTTTTTTCCAAATGTGGCTATTACTGCTATCCTGTGATTGTCATATAGTTCTAACTTTCTGGTTAGTGCAATAACATCAAAAACTCCTTCTACTAAAATGACGGTATCGGTTTCTCCTTCAATGATTGTATCATAGTTGTATAGCAACTTCATGAATTCATTTTCGGTAGAGTTTTTATATCGTCTCAATTGAAATATGCCCGTTCTTTTTGCTTTTCGATTATATTCTTCTATGTCTGATTTAGGCCAAGTATGTCGGGCCACCCATCCAACTGTATCACCAGCGTCAACAATGAGGAATATTACATAATTGTCGAATTGAAAGTTGCACCCTCTTGTTGTGCCCACTGGGAAATATTCATAATCATCAGCATTAAATCCACGAGATTTTAAATAATTGTTTTTATAGCATCTTTTAAATCCTTTAGGAGGTTTTATAATATCTAAGGAGTCATCAATTTGTTCTCCAGTGGTGTCGAGTAGAAGAGAGGCTTCTAATTCAACGTCAAGTGTAGTAGTAGCTTCAAATATTAAGTCGGATCTTTCAAGTTTTTCTAATAAAGGATTGAGTTCTCTGTTAGATTTTCCACATGAAAAACAATGCGAAGCAAATAATTGTTTTCTTGCAGTAGGCTTACCAATGTAAACCGCAAACTTGTGTTTTTTTCGACAGTAAGGACAATACTCTGCTATCAGGTTTTTTTCTGATCCGTCAAGGTGTCCATTCAGTTCAATTTTGAGTTCCTGTATAATGAACTCAACTTCTTGTCTGCTGTAGTTCATTTTGACAATGCAAATATAATGACAAAAATTAATTAAAAAACTAAAGGCCCATAGAAATATACCATGAGCCTTCATTTTTCATTTTACTTTACTCAGATTTAACGTTCTTTGTCGATCATAGAACACTTCGTCTTCATATCTAGTAGCTATTTTAAAAGTATTCCCTTTTTTGAAAAACCTTGATTTGGCAACATGGAGCCGCATAATATTTTCTTTTCTCTCATTGTCCGACTGATTCATCGAAATTAAATGGGTCATAGGTCTTGCTAGACCCTTTGCTTCTGAACAGTTATACTCTGTCAATACATTCTTTTCATCGTTTAACCAATCTCGATTTTCCATTGTCGCCTGATAAGTAACAACTATCCAAAGATCTTCGTCCCCGGCAATATCTTTCAGGTCATTTGCAACTGCAATTCGTTTATGTCGTTCGTGATCGCTATCCCAAGTTTTTCCACTCGCATCTCCAAGCAAATCCATACTATCAATAATAACGAGATCAGGAGCAGAACCATAAGTTTTTTTGTATTCATCAATTCCTGCTTTTATATCGATTGTGGTAACTTTATTATTGAATCTGGGAAATGCCTTTACATCAATATTACCTGCATATTGATCCATTTGGACAATAAATCGATCCATCTCAGCATCGCTTAATCTTCCTCTTTCATATAAGTATGAACTTTTTTCGATAAGAGCTCCAGAGTACGCATCAACAACCTCTTTTTGAGATCCTTCTAACTGAAAATGCAATACATTCAAACCATCATCAATTGCTGCATGTAACCCGACATGTCTTGCAATATGGGACTTGCCAACTCCAGTAGGTGCAAGAAAGCAAGTAAGCTGGGTTCTTAAATTTCGTCCTCCATTAAGATTATCAAGATCATCAACATAAAATCTCGAAACAATAGGCTTGTTTTGAAGCTTCATGTCTTCCATTGCTCTTAAATTGTCATCATATCTTTCTTTAAAAGTTCCAATCACATCAATAAAACTAGAAGAATGAAGGGAGAATGAGTTAAGCCATTCCGCGTATTTCTTAATCTCATCTTGCGCTTTCTCTGCTTGCCCTTTATTATAGTAACTTGGAATTTTCGCATATAGCTGCTTTAGTTTTACATCCTTGATGAACTCTTCCAGTGTGTCAATAATAATCTCATCTGTTTCATTATATGTTACTTCATTTATCGTTTGAACCAATTCAACAGCATCTAAATCATCTCTAACCTTTTCCATTAGAATACCAACTGACGGAGAACATTTATTTGCTTTGAAATAGATACTGATGATCTTATTGATTGTCTGAAATTGTTTATCTGGCAAGTAATCAGGTTTCATGTTCTCAACGATGATACCGCAAATATTACTCCGCTTCAAAGCTACATTATATAAAATATATAGGAAATCCTCACTTAAATGTTTTATTTCGTCTTTTGCCATCTGTCTAGTCTAATTCTAAATAGTTCAGGGTATAATTTTTGTGTGAGAGCTTTGCATTCTATTATTGAATTACAATGAATACAACTTTTAGAGAATGGAGTGTATAGTAAAGTGCTTCTTTCACACATCAGAACTCCCATTTTTAGTTTCTGTGCTCTTTTCTTAGTTTGTTCTTCCGATTCCAGATAGATGTATTTGGCTAGGGGATGAGTTGTACAGTCTGAGATAATAGCTTCTAGTTCGGATCTTGTTAATCCATTTTCTTTTAGCCATTGATCTTCGAAATATCTTTTTCCACCTTTGAATTCGATATATCTTTCTATTGATTTGGGACCAAATGATAGATTAGGTTTCCAAATCCTATTTAGATCTCTGCGATAATGGACTAAACAGATACAGTAATCTACAATACGTCCGTTACTTATTTCTCCAAATTCTTTTTCTAATCTATCGACAAATGCCTCCATTTCTCTGTACACTTTTCCACCTCCGGGAAAAGAAAACTGAGGATGGAGGCATTTTCTTTCTATCTGAGTATAAATCGTGACAAACTTTTTAATCAGTTCGTCTTTCACCATTTCTAGTTAATTTTCTTTGTAAAAATTGCCTGGCTAAGAACAATCTACTTTTTATTGTATCAATGTTCTTTGATTTGAGATTTCCATTCCGATATGATATTTCAACTATTTCGTTTAACTTGTACCCTGCATGCTGTAATAAAAAAGCTTCTCGATAAATAGGTTTTAATGACTGTAGAGCTTCAATTTCTTCATCATTATATATTTCAGTCCACTTTCTGCAATTGAGAGCATCATCTTCTGAATTGTTGGGTTCATACATAAATTCTTCTGAATTCTCAATATTAACATCATCAGTAGGTTGAAGTTGTCTTGTTCTTCTTTCTTCCAGATCATGAACAAATCTTTTACATATTATGTGGAGCCATGTTCTGATAGACATTGAGGGGTTATAAGTTTCTATGTATTTATAGTAATTCACTAAACATTCGACATAATTGTCATCTATATATGCTTTTTGCATTGAATATTGAATTACTAACTTATATATCATGTTTTCATATGGTACGACATACTGGTAGAATAATTTATGTTTTCTTTTTATGTCTTCATCTGTATCTGGCCTTCGCTCTATTGCTCTGTTTGTTTGTGCTTCCACGCTTCTGATACTTGGTGTTTAAACTCTGAATGTAGTAGGGGAGATAAGTGCTTTTTTAAACAGTAGGATAACCATTCTTTTTCATATTCAATGAACTTATTTCTTACTTCTTCGTCTGAAGGCTTATCAGACTTAGAAAGAAAATCATAAAAGCGACTCAGGATTATACCAAGTTCGTTCAAATGTTTATCTATTGCTCTACGATTTCTTCTTGAAATACTCATAATCGGTAACGTTTACATATTAAATGAAATAAATGGCATGCATCGGCTTCATTATCATCAACTGGAATTAGACCATATTTATCAATCATTGCTTGTATCATGTCTTTTTTATCAGCTTTGCCATTGTTAGTAGCAAATTTTTTGATAGAAGATACATTTACGAATATTGGTTCTGGAAGACTAAGTTTATCACACACTTCCATAAGTATTCCTCTAAATTCACTCAACTTTCTCATACCAGAAAATTGCCCCCCTACATTTACATCTTCGGCTGCAATCAGTCTAATATTGTTCTTTGTTATAAAGTTTAGTATGGTTGTTCTAAAATCTAGGTGCTGTTTCCAGTCGTTTGATTTCTTTTCGGTAAAATCCCAGGTTCCAGAACTAAGTGTAGAATAGTATCCACAATGTGTGGCAATATCTAGTGCCAATATATCTTCTTTCTTCAGGTCAACAGGTACTTTTAAATGATTATCCATTAATTGTTGAGTTTCCGTTTTGTTTTGTTATTACTAATTTGTGAGGGTATGATTCTGCAGTTTTACCATGTGAAACAACTAATGATGTTATTTTTAGTTTGTTAAGAGAGTCCAATATATGAATTAACCCTTCCTCATCAACTGCTGCTAATATTTCATCCAATATTAATAAATCAAGACCTTTATCTCCTTCAGCATTGTTATTAGTAAGAGTATTCATTGCAAGGATTGTTGCAAGTTGTATTCTACTTTTCTCTCCTTCTGAGAATTTAGCGAAACTACCTACATCGATGCCGTCACGAAGTAGCGAGACTGATATTTTGTCTCTAATCTTTCCAGACTTTAACATTGTATATCCATCAAATCTAACTCTTAGATCACTGCCGATTTGCTCAAGGAAATTGTTTGTGATATCGTTTAAAGCTTCAACCTTACTGTTAGCTAAGTAAGTTTTAAAAGCAATGAATCTAGCTTCCTGTGTGTTCAATAATTTTATCCGCTCATCCAGATCGTTGCTCTTTTTGTATACTATCGCTTTTTTCTTTTTGTATTCCTTAAGAGAAGATTGTAATGATGATATTATTGAGTTCTCATCCTCTGTTTCTAGTTTGTTGATCAATTCTTTTTTTGCCTCAATGATACCATTATAATTAGAAATAGACTCGTTTGCCGATTTTATGGAGTTTGAAAGCCTTGTAAAACATCTTGTAATATTATTGAAAATATCATCAAATATATTGTTAACCAAATGAGTTTGTTTCTCTTTCAGTTCCTTAATGATATTTTCTATATTGCTTTGTTGTCTTTTGACATCTTGCAGCTTTTCGTTTTTAAGGGTGACTGCTCTTTCTGCTGCCTTAAAATCTTTTTCAATAGTCTCTAATAAAGAACACCTAACTATTTTTGACTTATTTGATTTATCAATATAATTATCAATACACTCTAAGTCTTTGACTGATTTTTCTATTTCACTAATACATATATTATTCTCATCTGTATGATATTTGATTAGAGATTTAGCATTGTCAATATCAAAGTCTTTATCTCCAAGAATGAAATGTTTCTTACAATGAGGACATTCAATAGAACCACTAATTTTTGCTTCCAGATCTGAGATTGTAGAATTGTTTTTAGTAATCTTTGCCCTGAATGACTTGATGACTTCATTCAGCTTCTCTCGCTTAACACAATATTCTTGTCTTTTGACTTCAAAATCTGAAATGAATTTATCATAAGTAACTTTTTCACTGTTGAACTTCTCTTGATGGTGGGTTAAATCTATTGATAATGATTGTAAGTCTGATTCAACCTGGATAATATCTTGCCCCAGTTTCTCATATTCTTCATTCTTTAGCTTAATCTGATCAGATAACTGATCTCTAGTTTCATTGAAGGATTTTGAATCATAAGAAACTAAATTTGTTTTAGACAATATTGTATTTATATTACCCAAAATCTCATTAATAGCGATTTCTTGAGACTTATCGTCCAGTTCATTTAGTTCATCACCGACAGTGTTTAGAGTGTTCTGCTCTGATTTATAGGATTCAATATTAGCTTTTTGCTCATTAATTAAATCCTGATGGCTTTTAATTAAGTCTTTTACTTCTTGAATACGTTGAGATTTTGTTATTTGCCTTGTTTCGGCATTTTTCTTTTCATTCTCAATTTGTTCTTCAGTAGCAGATATTCTACCTTCAAAGTTGGATAATTCAAGTTTGGTATTATCAAATTGCTCCATTAAAGGTTTTTTATCAATCTGTACAGCCTGGATAGATTGATCCACCAAGTTCCCGTTACTAAATTTATTGATGATTTCTTTCTTGTCCTTGTCGGAGGCAGATAGAAAGTCTTGGTACCGATGTTTTGAAAGAATATAACTATTGTATATTTCATCTTTACTTAGACCAAGTAGATCAAGAATGTACTTGTTATATTCATCTACTCCAGATTTAACAGTAGAGCCATCATCAACCAAGTTACCATCTCTATACATGGAAACAGTAATATCTGGTGATCCTTTTCTGTAGATTGTTCTTTCTATATCTACAGATATTTTATTGACGGTATTTTCTAGCCTTATTCCGATAAAAGCATTTTCTTCATCATTATTTATAAGTTCATCATTCTTTACCTGACGAAGAGGGGACCCGGTTAACCCAAATACGATTGCTTCAGTCAATGCTGATTTTCCAGAGCCATTACTCTTTTGGCTATCATTATCCAAATTGTTTCCAAATACTAATGTTGTTACTCCTTGGGTGAATGAATAATCAATATCTTTCAGTGTACATATGTTCTTTATTCTTATTTTCTTTATTTTCCACATCTTATTGTATCACATTTAAGTATTTAATTCCAATCTCTGCTTCTTCGTCTGTAATATTGTTTTCCTGGCAAAATGATGAGTACACATCTTTCAATCCATTCTTGTCATAACGTTTACCAAAGTCGTTCTGAGAGGTTTTTATCAGTTCGACATTATCTTGTGTTACTTCTACTTTTGATGCTCCAGAATCGATTAAAAACTGTTTGTCAATGCTTTTAACCTGCTCTGGTTTACAGTTGATTTTTACCCTCACTTTATATCCATCATGAACAAGATCATCGATGGTTTCTTTCATATGAGAGTTAATCTCTTCGAAAGAAACTTCAAGGGTTTTATATCTGATGTTAACCTCGTTTTTGATAAATTGAGTTGAACCATCTGAGAATAAGATTGTGTACCCCTTTTCTTCATCCTCTCCAAAATTGTGCTGTCTGGATGATCCGATGTATTCAATATTAGCAAACTTGCATCGGTTATGATAATGGCCAACTAATACTTGATCCCAGTCTTTGAATATCTTTGCTGGTAACTCGTCATCACTAGGTTGGGAGAGGGCACCACGTATTCCTTGATGGATGTATAGAATCCATTTTTCGTAATTTGTTCCTGAGAAATATTCTGTTATTTCTTGTAACTTGTCAGAGAAAGAACCGTTCTCTGGAAAATAGGACATAAGTCCTACACCGATAGGTCCAAATCCGACTTCTCCCCAGGTATCAATCACCCTTACATTGTCGAATGAGTCAAACACATGACAATATCCTCTTAATGTTTCTTGGTCTACTTTATCATGATTACCTTCAATAATAGTTAGTTTAATATTATTGTCAAGACATTCCTGAAATGTATCATGTACAGCTAAAAGAATGTCTAGGTTTTGGGAGGACCTACTGAGAAATAAATCACCTCCGACTAAAATATGGTTAATCTGGTTATCAATAGCTATATTTATAGCTTCTCCCCAGTTCAATTTAAAATCATTAATAGTATCCTTACCAACATGTACGTCATTTAAAAGTAAGGCTACCGCTTTTTTCTGCACTACTATTGATATTTAAAAAGGACATACCTTCTGTTTCGATATGTCCTTTCATTTATCTGTTAAGTCTTTGTTATTGTCTTCTTCTGCGTCGAGGAGTCGCTTCTTCAGTTGGAGCTGGATCAGCTGTTGTTTCTTCTGTTTCTTCCTTTTTTTCTTCAGGAGCATCATCAGAAACATCTTCTTCCGGTGTTTCTTCTACCTCTTTCTTGCTTTTAACTGATGTTGTTGCTTTCTTAGATGTAGGTTCCCCACCTAATGTATCTAGTTCTGCTTCAATTTCATCAAGGAGATCACTATTTGATTTGCCACGTTTAACAGCAACAGATAGATTTTTACTTTTAATATATTCTGAAATCAACGATCTTAAGTTCTGTCCTTCTTCTGTTTTGTCTCCAAGTTTTTTGTCCTGAAGATCGTCATAGATGGCAGCCAGTTTATCAAATGTTATGTCTTCATCACTTACTTCACCTGATTTGTCATCATCACCCGATTTGAAAGAGAAAGAAGAAGTGTCATCTGCCGGTAATTCGCCTTTCAGAATTTCGATAGCATTTAGCATATCTTCATGTTCCATAATATTTAGATCACTTGTCTCATCATATTGCTTAAGAAACTCGATTGTTGCGTCCATATGATACTTTGTGTATCGGTAGATGATTTCTGGAAGAGTAGGAGCACTCATTAAGTCCTTAAGCTGTTTTTCGCTCAGTTCGTATGAGTCACTAACAACATCAACAATAAATTTGTATTCGGTTTTATTGTTTTCTTTTTTCTTAGTGATCTCAATAGGAAAACCTTTATTCCACGATGAAATAGGACAAGGAAATTTTGCATTCTTTGATTTAGTAATCATCTTTTTCCAAACAGATTCTTTCTGATCTTCAAGATCTTTAAACTGACCATTTGATGCTTCCCATATCATCATTCCATCGGCTTCTTTGTCCAGATTAATTACATACATTGCATGATTATAACCGTATGCAAGTCCCCCTCCAAACGTACCTCCTTTGATTTTCTTTACCAGATCTTCGTCATCCTTTACTGCATCTAAAGCCAATTTTTTATATGTATCGATCAAATCCACGGAGTAACCAGCATCAGTCGCTTTACATACCTTCACGTACATAAATTTCTTTTTGGCTTCTTGATCCGGATTATTGATCTTCAATAGCATTTGGCGAACTGGATATTCATACCCTCTGCGATCTGATTTAGGTGGCAAAGGTAAAATACGAATATTATATGAACCTAATGAGTCCATGACAAAGTATTTAGCTTTTACAAAAGATACTTCTTCCTTCGCTTTTCTTGCTTGTGCTTCTTCTAATGATTCTTGGCTATCTGAAAATAAGTCTTGTAATGATTTTTCTTGTAATTCCAGGTCTTTTTCGTTTACTTCTGACATAATAAATTGCTTGATAATTAAATATTTCTGTTATAGTCTTCCCACTGTTCATTATATGCACCAACATAAGCTTCAGTTACTTCAGATGGTCTAAAATCCAATCTTTCCATGACTTTAATACTCAAATTTTCTGAAGCAAACCAAATAATTTTTTGAATTACTTCATCTAATTCTGTTGATGTACAATTTTTTAAATCTTGGTATGAAAATTCGTTTTTGAAGAGTCTTGTTGTTCGGGTGGGTGCGAACATTTTTTCGAACTTTCTGTATAAAACCTCTACTTTAGGATGGTCCGGTAATTCGTCTGATATGGTTTTTAAAACTACCGCGTAAAGGTATTTCATGCGAGGGAGGGTTTTGTTGGGCTTCTTGTCGCAGATAAAAAATGAATATTCACCATCTGGTAATCTTCGAATTTCTCTTTGTAACTCTGCTAGATCTGGTCGCTTACCTCTAATATGGACCAACCCTTTTTTTAGAATTGACACTACTTCATATACTTTGTTTTCTTATTACGATGCAAATGTAAATACAATAAATTAAATATGCAAATAAATTAGATAAAAATAATTATACTACTGTATATCAATGTTATAGTATTTTATTTCTGAATCTATATGTTATATCAATTAGAACTCCATCTTTAATACTAAACATTCTTTGATTAGTGTTTTTTGATTTAAGTCCTCCTAAAGCTTCAATGTATGGTCCAAGTTTGATATAATCAAAATACTGGAAAGGAAAAGTTTTATCTGATTTATTAGGGAACATCTGTTTTCCCGAATACCATCCAACTTTAATATTATAACGTTCTTTTATGTATTGAGCAAAATATGAAACTTCAAAAGGGGCATCATCACCACCCATAAACCCTATAAGTGTAATCTCTTCGTGATATTTATCCATAAATTCATCTATGGTATCTTTTGTTAATAATTCTCCAATGTCTTTAACTAAATAACTAGAATGACAGCCTGGACAATGACAAGGGCAATTGGAGATATTTATACACAGTGCAACTTCATCTGGGAATTCTTGAAAAGTTACATCTGTATTGACATATTTAAGCATCACTGTTCATATTTCCATAATATCGTTTTGAAGCTTCTTCTTGACGAGGTTTAGAGAAGTTAGATATAAGACGTAAATAGCCAATTATTCGCGTCGCGTAATCAATATTTTCACTTCCGCATTTTGGGCACTTATCTAATGTATGTTTCGAAATATGTCCACATTCTCTGCAAACCGTATTTTTAACATTGAATGTAAAGTAGTTTGTGCCTTCCTTAACTGCAATCTGAAGAAGCTTTGAATATTGATTTCTAGTTAGATGTTCTGCTAGATTACAATGAAGAGCTGATCCTCCATCAAGATTGCTTACATATCTTCTTCCATGAAGTTTGAACTTTTCAATAATGTTTGTGTCCGATTCTGGAAGAAAGAAGTAAGAATTATAACAGTCACGAGGTGAAAAATAACCATCTTCCTTATCCCAGTTTGCATTCTTTACGCCTAAAGACTCTCCTGGAACAAATTCTGTGTTGAATAATAGTTCGTCTGTTTTATGACTACTATTCTCTCTTGATATAGTTTTTAAAATCGTATTTGTGAATCCTTCATAGGATTTATTATCGCTAACATCAATCCCCATGTATTCTGCTGCTTCATTAATACCGTTGATTCCAATTGTAAGATACTGTTGCTTCATTGAGATAAACCCTGCTTTATATACCGGTAACATATTTGCGTCATACAATTCTTTCAATAGTTCATTGTAGGCTGTATGATATTTATAGACACGATCCAGTATTGTCTCCAAATAAGTTGGAAATTCTGTTGGAAAAGTCATTTTTACATTTGTTTTAGTCCAGTCTTGGACTATTCTATTGATATTCAGGGTAATAACTGATTTGCTACCTGTGGACTCTCCAGTTAGACCATTTGTAAAGCTAAAAGTGTTGTCTGATAATTCATTACGTAAACGGCAACAGCTTGATAAGCTATCTACATTATCACTAATATATGTAAAGAATGAATGGCCTTCAGAATACATTTTAGCTACAAACTCAGCCCATTCTTCATCAAGAATTTTATTCTTACCATCGGAAAGTAATGCAACTGTTTCAACAGGGAAAGTTAAAACACATTTAGTTCTTTCATGATTGAACCACTGCATGAATTTCTTTTGTAGCCAATTAATAGATTCCCATTGAGGTTGTGTTCCGTCTGGATAATAGAAGTGACCGAACATTCCATGCCAGTAATTTTTGTCAAAGTAAGATATGTTAGTAAATGGACTTTGAAACGATCTATTTCCAGCAGGTTGATTAATCGAGTAGACTATTTGCTGAAAATATTGTTCAATCTGCTTGTTTACACTTACTCCATATTCTTCTCCTTCATGTTGTTTCAGTCGAGCAATTCTATTTTCAGTAAATAAGTAGTAGTCATCTCCCCATTCTTTGCGTGCAAAATAATCGAACATATTAAAGAAAGAAGCAACAGCTACAGCGCCTGCGAACTGAGAGGATACAGCAAATATCAAATTTACAAACATTCCGCAGAATGAATCTAAGTTTTTAGGTGCCGCTGATAATCCCCCTAGATCCTTCAGGCCGTTTTGCATAAATGGATAACAATTAATAGCAACACAATAGGGGACAGTTCCAAAAGAAAAAGAATTTTCATCATTCTTATATATAATATGTGAGTTTAAATCTTTTTCATAATCCGGAGCTTGATCTCCATATAGTTTATGAAGCATTTTAACAACACGATACCTGTTTAGTTTGATGGCATCTTGTTTGGGGATTTCTGCGTTTAAAGTTGCAATATTTTTAGCTGCCACATTAGCATTTGAATCATAAACACTACCAGTAGCTGCATTTTCGGCATTTGAGTACTCATAGATAAATTGATTCTTCTTTGCAAGCAGTGCTAGTTCTCTAGCTTTATTTCTCTCATTCCTATAATCTTCAAAACACTTAGCTATATAATCGAAACTATCTTCTCGGAGAGTTTTGATGATTAAATCTTGAATATCTTCTACAGATGAACTTTCAGTTATTTGTCTAATAACTTTATCTGTTACCCTTTCGGTTATTTTTATTTCAGGTAAATCAAATTTTCCTGAAGTTGCTTTCACAGCACTAGAGATGGCACTAGAGATACAAAATGGGTCAAATGGGACAATACGTCCATCACGTTTTGTAATAGTTTTAGTTGGCATGTAATCCTTTTTGTTTAAGTGTAAAATGTTTGATATAATTTTCTTGTTCCTTTTTGAATGTAGGAGAAACTTGGAAGCCGCAACATTTGGGCTCTCCACATAGTCCATTTCGATAGACACACTTACGAACCATCATTGAAGCTAGTTCTGGATCAATCTCGTTGATCTTTTCTTTAATGGCAGAGAATACTTTTATTGTTTCTAGAGAAGCCATATTACAGAGACGAAGTTTTGCCATATCGATCAGTGATTGAGCATTTACAAGTATAGAGAGATTTGTCAATGCATTTCTTCCAGATCTATTTCTTAACTCTTCAAGTAACTCATACATCTCTTTGGTTTCTTCTTCAGCACGATATTCTTCTGGAATAGCTAGGATTTCCGATAAACGATCTGCAATATAAGGACACTGGTCTTTTCCTCCATCACGATCAGTTCTCATTGATAATTGAAATTTCTCAATACCGACATGGTGTCTTACATAGTGAGAAACAACAAAAAGAGGTGCGTTTTTTATCTCAATCCAAAACAATTGTGTTCTAGCGGGAGAGTGCTCGGATTTATAGATACTCAATAAACTTTGATTGCTTTTTCCTAGGAATGTAGACTCACATGCAGAAAGCATTAGTTCACGATCAGTTAATTTTCTAACAGTTACATAGAAATTTTCATTTAACATTTATATAATTAGATATTTGCTTGGGCGAAGAAATGTGCCCATTATCAAGGATAGCGATGCAAAGGTAAGTTCTATTTGTAAAATAAGCAAATAAATTTGATAAAAAAAGGAACACCCTGTAAAAGAGTGCTCCTATGTGTACATTAATAATAATATCCTTCTTTTTTCTTGGATTCAATATATTTTTTTATCTGATTCATTTGGAGCCTTTCGTAATAAGCTTTTCTTTTTGATGTTAATACTTTTGCTCTTTCACTGCAAAGTTTGTTTCTTCTGTAATCATCAAGATATCGGTAGAACTTATTTTTTTGAAATACTGGGTTAGGGGAGGCTAGTGTAATAGCTTCTATAACCTTTATTTTAGGCTCCGGAAAAACACTTTTTGGTGTAGAAGACATAATTAGTTCATATTCTATTGGCGTTTCATATTTTAAAAGAAAACCTAATTTAGTCTCTTCAAACAGTCTTTTCTTTTTTGTTCCTTTTGGTCTTCCTGGTTTCCCGTTGGGTTTTGACTTCAGTGTTATCCTTACTCCGTTCTTTATTAATGGTTTCGTAGCCATCTTCTTTCATTTTTTCTAATAAATATAAATCACGATCCAAATTTGATATGTTCATAATAATACAAGTTTATAAATATGCCTCTGCATTACCAGGTTTTGTTTTTGTAACATATGTACAACTAAAAGTAACTTCTCTTTCTTGATGATCAGGATAGTAATGAAAAGGACATGTAATATTTCTACTCTCTGCTTGGCATTCCCAAGTTAATCCATAGTTAATATCCTCTTTCTTTCCAAATCCAGCAAATATAACCCCACTGATAACTGTAGCAGGTGCACCTATTGAATTTGGAATATTAAACCAATGACCAGCACCACCCGCAGGTTCAATTTTTCCTCCAATAGATACAACACCTCCAATTTGAACAAACGTTAATCCATCTTGAGTAGCGATCTTTATTCCTGTAGTGGATTTTAAAGCAAATTTTTCATCCAAACTTTTCATCTCTTCTTTGACAATTTGTCTTACTCCTGAATCAGCAGGAGAGTCTCCGATTTTTGCTGCTCCAATCGCATTTCTGATATTCTCCTTTTCGTTTTCGGTTAAAGTAGGAAGATCTGAAAGTTTCTTGTCTTTGCGCAGGTAGTAACTTTCGCATTCAGATTTTGAAAAAATATTTAGATTCTCTCTTGCTTCAGCTTTATCATTGACATCGCTCAAATTATTGGCCGCGTCTAATTTTCCTGCTAATGCCTGGCTTACATCATTGCCATTTACCATCCCATCATTACCAGAACCAATGCTTCCCTGTTTTATATTATCAAGTTTAGCTTTGTCAGCAGATGTAAAGTTCTGTTCTGACAATCCCATTCCGGCAACCGAATTAACTTTTTTAGCTAACTCATCATCTACATATGCTTTTTTTGCATAGACGAAGTCTAATGATTGTCCTGATTCTAGTATTGTTCCTGATATATTGAATTGTCTAGCTACAATTGAAACATCTCCTTGTTCATTTTTGATAACCAAGTCATTTTTCGATGTGTCTGAGTAGCCTATAGAACCTAGAATCACTCCTGCATTATCTTTCCAGGCAATCGATTTATTATAATTAGGTTCCCTGTAACTATGTGCTGTATCTCGAAGCGTAATCCCAAACTCGTTAGTTGATTCTTCTGTAAATGAGCCATATGAAATCACTGTGTTTTTACTTCCATCAACGCGGAATAATAACTGTTTTTTACCTCCATATACATTAAAATGACGTGGTGTATTTGCAGTTCCGTTATAACCGGTTCTATTAATATTTATACCGCCATCTTCACCTTTGGTGCTAAAGTTATCAATTTCATTACCTTTAATAGCTAGTTCTGAAGTTCTTAGTTCATTAACACCTATAAGGTCACATGCTGTGTTTGTAGGTGAAATAACCAACTTTTCAATACCTCCAGAGATAAATTTGATGCAACCGTCATAACCGAATAGTAACTTGCTTAGTTCGGCTCCATTTTTTAAGAAAGAGTATTGACCGTCTCCGGAGGATGAGATAGACTGTTTTATTTCAACCTGTTTATCTGAATTGATTTGTGTAATATTGCCGACACTAGTTATATTTCCTTTGACTGATATATTTTTATCAAATGCAATATTTTGTGAGACTGTCTGTTGGTTGAATGCACTATTTAAGGTTACTGCATATTTACCAAAGAACTCGTCCTTAAGCCTTGGGATATATGTACTTGTGATTTTTATGAACTGCTTGTCTATAGGCTCTACATCTGATCCGAAGCATTCGTATATAATACAACCTTGTTGAGTCGCATCCCCAGCATATTTGACAGATTCAGTCCTTTCTTTTTCTACAATGTAGTATGGTTTTGTTAAATCTATACTTCCTCCTTCAAAGTGTCTAATCTTCCCTTTGATAAATACATAACCCTCAGATATTGCTATATTGGAATTATTTGTCCCGGATGTCTTACAACCGGAAAGAATGAAATTATTGCATCCTTCGAAAATAGAAGTAAGTGAAAGTGATATTTCTTGAAGTCCGATAAAATCTTCAATATATGTATACCGGCCTCCTGTTTTTGCTATAAATTCTCTCATTTTGGTTCTGATATTTTAATTTGAAATGTTTTGCCTGCAATACGATACATTTTTATCGTATTAGCAATCATTGGTACAAAATCTTCTTGCGGTATATTGATTGCCGGAACAGAGACAGAAAAACTTGTTTTGTTTATTGTAATATTTTCTTGCTTATAAAAGAATACTGGAGGTTCTTCGTTGGTGTCTTTGACAGAATCCCAATTATCAGCGACATTCCAAATAGTATAAGGAATTTGGTTGGGATCTTTGTGACGATACACAGGGACTCCAATATCTATTGAATCTTCAATTATTACCGAATCTGTTGGATCTACAAAATATTGGTTGTATTTATGATTTAAGTACCAAGTAAATAGAATAACTTGGCTTGTCATTGATGCTTCAATTTTCTTCTCTTTTGCAAAATTGATGAATTCTTCATTTTTTATCTGTAGAGGATATATAAAAGATTGCATAAAGAGAACATACTGTCTATTTCTCAAATAGTATGGTATAAGCATATTCATTAAACGATCAAAATTTATAGAATACCTGCTCATACTACATCTACCTTTAGAACTATAGCTTCTCTGAAATTTGGAATATTAGCTTCTTGATCCTCTTTTGATGATTCTCTCAAGAAGCCGGAGCTGGCATATGTCATTCTTCCGATTCTCCTTTCTTCAGCCATAGAACCATCACTTTCATACGATACAATGTAGACTCCTTGTTGTGGGACTGCATTAACATCCATATAAACATCGGTAACATGCTCAATGGACATTAAACAGCTAATAATGTTTGAAACATAAATTGCAGAATTAAATTTTGTTTCCATTATAAAGCTATTTAATGCTTCATCAATTTTGCTTCTCATAGTCTCTTCTGGTAAGGCTCCATCATGATAAACTGTTAATCGAGGTATAATTATGTCACCCTTTCTACTTACGACTTCTATATTTGTTCCAGCAAACTTGATCTGATTTACATAAGAAGTAACCATCATAAGTTGATCAGATGTAAGAGGAGACAGTTTTCCATTTGTTCCGGAAGCAACTTTCAATATCAGCTTAGTATCTAAACTTTGATCATTTGTGTCTTCTTGATAAGAAGCCTGAGTTACAATACGTTTTGTTGTATCTAATTTTTCATATCCAAATCCAAGTCCATCTTCTCGGATTTTGAGTTTATCACCGTGTTGATATTTAAGTAGTGAATTGACATAATATGAAGGTGTTCCGTTAATTCTTTCCTGTAGGGCACTGTTCATATCATATGTAAAGATATCCATTATAGTTTCAAAGGAGAAAATAGCTGTAGCTACTGTCCATGCTATACCATTAAAAATAGAGACTTTAGAATCACTCTGAATATCAGATAATTCAAGCCTTTTGTCTTTCTCTGCTACAATTTCTTTGTAGATATCATTAATGCTTCTTGCCATTATATAGTGTATGTATTATTTGTTAGTATAAATTTCCAAGGACCTGATGATTCTTTATGTTCATTTACTATTACCCATATTGCTTCCATACCGGTGAGAGGATTTTTTATGTCTTTTGGTTTTTGATATAGACCTGTAGGGTTAATAGAACCAATCAGATTTACAGTACAGTTTCTTCTAACCCCGTAGTTTTTTACAAGAGATATCAAGTATTGATCGATTACAGATTGTTTTATGTTGGAATATGATAAATTGATTATTTGGGCTTGTCGTAACTGGATAAGGGGTGTAAGGTTTGTTAATTTAGTATGTACTAAATCAATGTTAGTTAGTACGTTGTGGTCTGCTAAATATAAGAACTCTATATCAAATAGACTTGTGGCTCCCCTAAAAGATAAAGACTCAACGTAAAGAGGGGAGACAACATATAATTTTATTGGCGGAATGTTGCTAAAGTCTATTTGGTATAAACTAAAATCACCATAGAACTTGATTTTCCTGTTTCCTAATATTTCATTGTTTGCTACATGACTCACATTACGTAAACTACTTGATAAATCAATATTCTCAATGGGGGAATTATCTCCCCAATCAATTTTAATGTTCCCATTTCCTGAGACATTAAAACCAAAGTTCCTCAATTTATTATCAATATGTATAATCATTCTTAGTTGCGGTAACATATTGTAATAAATGTTTCCAATCTGATTAGCAGGAACAATTTTGTTCGATTTATAATAATCAAGTACTGAAGAGTCTTCAAAATAATTATCTGTGTAACTTAAGATATCGCCATCTTTTATGTTTGAATCCATTGATAAGTTCGGGTTGCATACAAATAAATCCAGAATTCCTTCAACTGATCCATAAAGAGATAATGCAATGTCAAATATATTTTGTCCAACCTTGACTGTATATTTTGCCATAATTATTTTTCTATTGCTTTTATACAAATTTCTCCTGTTTCAGTATTGATAGAAGCGGTTTCTACATACATACCATCTCTGTTGAACTCATCTTTAACCCTTTCTCCTAAGTCAGAGGCCCCAATATTACCATTTAAATAGCCTGGTAGTCCAACTCCGGATGTTGGGTATTTATACAAATTCCCTTCATTACATTTTAACAAGAACATTTTGTTTTGTTCTATTGATTCGTTGATACTTAAATCATAGCTATACATATCAGATATATATACCATATTATCTTTCATAGTCAATTTATACATAAAATCTTCAGATAATAGTGGTAATTGACTTGCATAAATAGGGGTATTGTCTTGATTTACAGCGTCAAATATAGCCCTGCTGTTACTGGAATTTAATACAGGATAAGTGTTGTTCTGATTATCTATGACCAAAAAAGATAACCTGATTTTCTTATACTTGCTTTTAAAAGGGATATTTACTCCAATCCCATTATATAAATGTTCTTCCGTCATACCATATCTAAATGCACATTCTCCATAGACATAGTAATCATCTTCTTTTTCTTCCAGCCAAGAGAAATCAACGGTGAACTGGGGAATATTCTTTTTTAGTGTAAGTTCCCCGGTATCATAATTTATTGCAATATCAGTTCTCATATCGTTTAGGTGTTTATTAAGATTAGATATTAATCAATATCTATGTTCATATACAAGAAAGGGGAGAAAAGCAATTAGCTAATCCCCCCTGATTTAGTTAAGGTTTTGTTATGTAATGAAGATAATTTATAATTAAATTTGTAGCCCCTGTTAAAGATAAATAGAGATAAGCCTTAACAAATAATTTTTTAAATCTAATCTAAATGATTATATACCACAATAATAAGTTGGTGGTGTTTGTTCATGCGTATTTCAGAAATCGCTTCGGTAGAACTGAATATGTAAGACAGCATTATCGTTCTTTACCTCGTAGATAGTAGATAACAGTTGTAAGTTATCTTTATGGAGGTGAAAGAGGGTTGGTGGTGGGTGCAGATTCATATCTTATATCCAGATTACGTTTTTTATATGAGATAGATTAACTAAGGACCGGTTATAGTTCATTTGTAACCGGTCCTTTTAAATTAAGATAATTGCGCACTCATCAAATATTCGTTCAATTAAATTCCATATGTCATCGGTATACTCATTCTCAGATACGCTTTCACAAGCGGTTTTAAGGTAATTGGCTAAATCTTCGGTTAAGGTTAATTCTAGTGGGTTCTCTTGATCGTATTTATAATCCCATTTTACAGTTTTGTTTTCATCATCACCGGTTTCAATTTTGTATTTTTCTTTATCTTCTTCAGAAATAGAGATTTTATTGATTAACTCCTTTTTGATACTGAAGGTCTTGTAGCTTATTGCTTTTTGAGGAAGAATGTTTAAAAGATAAATTCGGTCCTTAATATATAATTTCATATTTTAAAATGTTGATTTTTAGGTTGTTAAATATTTATTGTTGTTGAAAAGGCATAATATGCCCTTTATACCCCAGGAAGGAATGTCTTATTCAACCTTACTCCACCTTTATTACACCTTATAATAATACTTTCATTATATAGGGCAATAAGCCATAAGATAAAACATTCTTTCCTCAACCTCATATAACACTTCCGTCCCCCCACAATATCAATTAATGTTTTCTTCCTAATTACTAATCTCTATTTTCTATATTATCTATAAATGGGTAAGGAAGGCCCAGAAAATATAAAACTTCAACAAGATGTTCTGTTAGTTATAATTGATATAGCTTCTTTGTTCGTTCACTTACATCATAACGTTAGTCGGTGCTAAAAGCGTTATTCCTTCCTGGGTTCTCGTTAACAGGGCAGTTAGAGCGAGATTTTTGCCAATTATGTGTAAATGGTTATATAAAGCCAATTTCTTTTGTTACCTTCCTTTTTTATGGCGAAGATTGAGAGATATAGGCAACCTATCTGGTATTCGCAGATTCAGTTGCCGTACAGAACTCAATGTTATCTGGATGTCTCATTACTTAATTCCAGACCTCAAATCGGATTGTTTACCGCAAGTCTTCCATTCTACTTCTCTTGAAGTATTTATAGAAGAATAAGGAAATGAACAGAAAAAGGTTTAAAAAATGTACCAAACAAATATTATACAATGATTAATTACCAGCCATTATCATATTTTGCTACACACATCCATCCGGCTCCAACTAAAGTACTAGATATATTAGGAATCAAATAACCATAATGTACCTTAATAAAAATGGCACATTCCCCTCCGTGTACTTCAACCCATTGACCATTAGAAGCGATATATCGAGAATAATTGTTATGTGTATTTACAACAATAACGACCTGTCCGTTACTTCCAATTAAATTGTATCTAACAGTTCCGGCATTACCATGTTGTATTATAAATACATTAGCCGTGAATCCGGGTATCGAAGTGCTAGTGCTAGCATCTAAAGGAACATCATAATAAACTAAATTATTATTTGATGTTTTATATGGAAATACTACTTTTACATATTTAGATGTATCTCCCGGCTCACCCGCTTGATTAGGTCCATCTACACAATAAAAACCATTATTTACAGAATATCCAGTTTGAAGGGTATTCATGCGTCTTGCTCCAAATCCGCCCCTGCACCATATATCTCCTGAATAAAATCTATAACCTCCTTGGTGATACATATTGCCGGAAAACCATAAATTATTACTACCGTCAAAAGATATCATACCTGCTGGTTTGCTAGGATCTGTATCATAACAAGTTAACTTTTTGAATGAGCCAACAACTCCTTTAAGTTCACCAGTGAATGTACCACCTTTTGCATTTATTGTGCCAGTAATATTTAAATCTCCAGTGGCAGTCCACGTAATGTTACCATTGGCTAAACGACCAGAACCATCATTGTTTAATTTCCAATAATTTCCATTATATAAACTTCCATCTGAACCCCAATATACAGAATTCTTGTATATCGCATTTGAAGTGATATTCCACCCACCGATAGTCCCTTTGGTTGTCGTGAGAGTAAGAGCATTAACCTGTTCAGCCGTTATTGTAGCATTCACTTTTACCGATCCATCGATAGTGAGATTTCCGCTAGCATCCCATTTAATCTTTCCATCGGCCAACTGACCTGAGCCATCTTTTTTAAAAATACAAGTATATGTTACGATAGCATTGTTGTGAATAGTAATACCATTTGTCCAGTTAGCACTTCCATTCCATTTAGTACCAGTATATATCGAATTACTATCTATAACCCAACCTCCAATAGATCCTGAAGAAGAAGTTATTCTTCCAGAAAAATCACCGTTAACACCACTTAGAGTGCCGGTAAATGTTCCGCCAGCAGCAGAAAGAGAACCTTTGAATGTACCACCTGCTGCACTTAAATTACCAGAGAATGTACCGCCAGCAGCTGATAGATTTCCACTAAAAGTACCTGTAGCGGCACTAAGGGTTCCTTTAAAGAATGCATTTCCATTTGTATCAATTCTAAATTGTTTGGCTCTTAATGCACCGGCACTGGATAATGTAATCCCTGTACTTGTAAAATCATTATTTGCTTGCTTGGTTCCTGAGTATATAGAGTCTCCATCAATATTCCAGGCTGCAATAGAACCAGATTTAGCTGTGATTTTGTCTACATTCCAAACACCATCAGTACCCCATTTAATAGCACCGCCAGCTAGTTGGCCAGAGCCATCGTTATTGAGTTTCCAATAATTGCTGGTATGATAGATGCTACCATCTGAACCTAAATAGATGTTATTCTTCTTTATACTGGTAGAGTTTATGGTCCAGCCACCAATTGTGCCACCGGCAGCAGTAATGCTTCCTATGAGGCTTAAATTGCCTGCTTTGTCCCATGTAACATTACCTCTTGCAAGTTTACCTGATCCGTCTTTGGAAAATAACCAGTTTACAGTTGAACCCGTTAATGATTGTATTGAACCATTCGAGTTCAGTTCAATTTTTTCATTATTGCTAGTAGGAGTAGAGTAAAGCTGAGTATCAGAAATGTTCCACCCTGCAATAGTAGTGTTTCCATTTTTATCCCATCTAATCTTACCTGATGCAAGAATACCAGAACCGGTAGGAGAGAGTTGCCATATTGTTTTGCTTGCTACTATTGCTTGAATACCTCCAATGGTTGATAGTTCTATATGATCACGACCGGGAGTTGTTTCAGAGGTAAGCCTATTTGCTTCTATTAACCATCCTCCAATTTTTCCTTTTTGAAAAGTAAGATTACCACCTACGATAGTTTCGGTTTCTATGTTTTTCGCAAATATTGCTCGTACATTTAAAACATCTGTGTTGATGGTACCATCTTTAATTAGAGTCGTTCCATTAATAGTTGATTTGTCTCCAATTTCAACTTGTCCTTTAAAATAGGCTGATCCATCTGGCAGAATATAAAAATTATCATTACGAGAACGAATAGAGCCATCAGGTCCAAGTTTAAGTAATGGGTTTTGTATTGTACCACCTATACCGCCTTCGCAAAACCAGGCACCGTACCCTTCACTGTCTTCTTTTAATGTTCCGTCTGTTGGTTGGTATTGAGATACAATATCTCCTTTCTCTAATTGTGGAGAACACACAATCAGAGGTTCATTCGTTTCAAAGTTGATATAGAATGGATCTCCGGATTCAGTTACAGGAAAAGATGTATAATAACGTCTCCAACCTTGATATATATTCCATGAGTCAATTAGGTTTGTGTTTTGATAAAGATTTAAAGTAGTTATATTTGAACTATATATCCATATTGAAAAAGTTATAATATCACCCTTGTTATTAATGGACCATCCGGATTCCCTACATGTCAGACGGTGAAGCGTTGTATTAGTCTTAAATTTGTATGCAGATCCAATTTTAGCTGGGATTTTTATATCGACTTTATCTGCGGTGTTATTAAAATCACAATTAAGGCTATTCTTTATCATGTTTTTGTAGATGCGGCCAGCATAGAAGGTACTTGAAAATCCATTGCTATCACCTGCTGTTAAAGTTCCTGCAATACCTACGTTCTGAGTCGCATAAAAATTTTGAGTGTGGATTCCATAGCCCTTGAGTGATCCGAATATTGGATCAACTGTTGAATTAAGGTTCCCAATAATAGCTTTGCCAGCATCAGAGAAATTAGCAACATCTGATAACTTTATGATATTTAGTTCAGCAATTTCAACCCAGTCGTTTTGAGATAATGAAGCTAAATCAATAAGAAAACTCCTTGTGTTCCGAGATGGTGCATCAATTTGGACAATATGTAATTTGTATTCCCAATCACCTTTTGAAGATACAGACCCTGAAGCGTCGTATGAACTGTTGTCTGTATATCCAAAAGAAAAAGGTAAGGTGATATTTTTATTTGTTCTGATTTTGTATGAGATTAAAACCTTATCCTGTATTTGAAGTGAATCTAGGAAAGTAACTTTTATCTGAACTGCATTATTTGTGGTTGTTTTTTTGATAACCTTGTATGCCCGGTAAGAACCATTAGAGTATTTACTATATGATGTTGTTAGAAAACTTTCTCCTATACATGCATAAATATTTTTAGACGGTTGATTTACACTACTTCCTGACAAATATGGCAAACACAGTGATTTTTCTGTTCCAAGTTTATCTAAAACTTTTAGAAATGGAGCATCTGAATCACTGGCAGTCATATAGATTGCTCCAGACCTATCTGCGTTAAATAAATTGGTAGTTCTAACAAAATCCAATACCTGTTGGCTATTAGGAATATCGCCTTCTAGTAAGGCTCCGATGAAGTAATGGGATTTCACTATAACACCTTTATCATTAGGTACTTCATCAAGGCCTACAGCCAATACAACCATTAGAGTATATATTGTACTTATTCCATCTGAATATTGTCTTCTTACTATATCACCAGGTTGTAAACCTTGAGTTTTTTTGGAATCAGGATTGATGGAGATTTTAAATTTAGGGTAATTGGTTAATGACATAATTAGGTTTTATTTTATTTGCTCTACTTTATCTCCGGAACATGAACTACTGACCCAAAGCGATCCATTGATGGAACTTATCTTTTGTATTTCAAATTCATATGCTCTGATTTTTTTTCGAAATACAGCCTCATCTGCAGTGATCTCTATATTACCGGTATCTATTTTTTTTCTAATACCCCATCCTTCGCCTGCGAAACCTGTCGAGAAACGCTCGGATGAAAGATTGCCGATAAAATATGCGTTGCCAAAATGCTTAATTCCGTCAGAGATATTTAGTAGATAATTGTTATCGCTAAAGAATAGAGTATTGTTTGCTAACCTGGTTGTTGATTCTTGAATGCCAACAAAGTCTTTCCCTTCCAGTGGTTTGTTGAAAGTAAAGAAATCGGCACTTGTATCAATAAATACGCTTTCACTGTTTCTAGATAAGTCTGCATAAACAGATGTAGTCTTGCCATAATTGATACCGGTCTTATGTGTTACCCGGTTCGAATCAGATCTGAGAAAATCAGCTGTTAATGCTATTCCACATATATCAGAATTAATATATGGACCAATGTTGTCTCTGAATCTTAACTTCTCGTGGATTATTACAGCTTTGGTATTTGTACTCATCAAAATATCACCATATCCGAACCCTGCCTGGAATGAGTTCATAAATGATGCTCGTCCAAATTTGTCGATTAAGTTATGATCTCCTGCTTCTGTAGTTAAAGTAGACCAAAGGCGTATATCACTAGTAGATTCTCCTCCTAGTATTAGTGAGCCACCTATAGAAGATAATTGGATATGGAAGTCTGAAGGACATGATATAACTTTTTGACCATTTAACTTGATGCTGAACTGTTTTCCTATATTTATATTTCCGTTCAATAGAAGTTCATCTTGTGTTATTGAAGCTATAGCATTTCCATTTGCACCTAGTTGTACTCCATACAAAGAGAAGAGTGGACCCAATAAATTACTATTCCCCGTAACTGATAATTCTCCCTTCACAATAGCGTTTAGCATAGTCCAATTTACATCAGCCTTGTTAGAGTTTCCGGAATAATAAATATCTCCTCCTTTATATGAAAATAAATTGGTGGTAGGGGATACATAAAAACCATTAGAAATATCAGGTCCAAATAATACATCTCCCGATGTCTGTAAATTTGACTGAAGAAAATCTACAATGTCTCCAGCATCAATCTTCATTATCTCTTTTTGAATTGAAGAATCAATGTAGTGATTGAATAATAATTTGTTGTCTATTAATAGATTATTGCTGTCTATTTTTAGTTTCTCTTCAATAGATATATAGCTCTCAACAGTTTGTCCATCGTTGGTTTTCTTAAATGTTTGAAGAAATATTTTTCCATCTTCCCCAGCTTGGAATCCAAATAAAGTACTGAGTCTACCAGACATATTATCGCCAGCTTTTTTAACGAAAGTCGCTAATTGTGGTTCAGTAGGGTCGGCAGATTCGAAATTTTCAGCAATAGGCTTGGCTAAATTATAGGCGGAATTTTTGATTCGTGTGTCAAGACTAATGTTAGTTTTCCCATCCTGGCTTGTTTTAATACTGGCATAAAAACTCTCATATAAATTTTTGCATACAATAGAGGTCGAAAGATCAGGCATCTCTATCAACCCTTCTGTATTTTTTGTTTGCTTCATATTATTTTACTGTTACAGTTTGAGATAAGACTGAATTACATTTAGTTAGAAATGATAGGAAATTAGCCATGTTTATGATTGGCATTGTTCCTAACATTGTTGGTGTAGTTATCTTTGAACACTCAGTCATAAACTCCATCATAAGGGATACTAGTTGGTTGCCTAGTACAGCTGGCTCTGTTGCTCCTTCACCAAGAACTATGTGTTTCCCATTTAAAATGATTGAATCTTCGGTTATGCTTTCACTAGTATTTCCTACAGAATGCTTAATTTGATCTTTATCTTGCTCTACCTTGCTTTTTCCTGTGTTAGTAGTAATCTTGCTTGGTTCTATAGTTTGAGTGGCAGAATCGCTCTTATTTGAAGCCTGAGAGATTATCTTCGTGGATTCATATATGGTTTCTGTTTTGTTCCCGTCGTTTTTTAATTCATTATAGTCTACTTCAGGATTGCTAACTTCACTAGTTACACCAATAATAGTTTTTTTATTAGCTATAGTGCTAATTCTATCTAAGTGGGAAAACGATAGGATAGATGCGTCCCCAGTTCCAACAGCCCATAACAAGGTTACATCAGACTTAATAGTTGGCACAAACATTTGTCCTTTATTTAATCCCGGAACGGAGTTAAGAGGGATATCTGATAGATTAATTGTCCCATCCATTGAAATAACGTCAATGGTTCCTAATGAACCTTCATTTTGTGGTTGGTTATATTTTGCAACAAACCCATGAACTATTTGGAGGTTATTTTCTGGAGCTTGGACTAATTTGCGTAATGCTTCTGATAGTTTGTTTTGGTCGGCCATGATTATTTGTCACTTAGTTTATATGGTATTTTAAGTCTTTGTCTGTATCCATGTGTTCCAAAGGTTGTAACAACTTCACTTATAACATACGTTCCATTTCTTTCAGGATTTAGATTGTCAGTTAATCTAACTTTACATCCGGAGGAGAGTCCATAATCTCCGAAGATAACCAAGTCTCCTTCGATCCCTGTCTGTGAAATCTCGGAGAATGCAGCCTGTGCATTTTTGACAAGAGTATCTCTATTGACGTTGTACTCATGATAAGTTCGAACGTTATAAGCAGAAAGATCAATCTTATTATTTTGAGTCCCCACCAAATTTGTGAGGTTAGTATTTTTATCATGCTCGCTTAATAAAGTGTTCTTTAACTGGTTTTTACTGATCTTGGTCTCATTTATTACTTGAAATTTAGAATTGTCTTTAGGATCACGCCTGATGGTTGCCTTATACATAGAATTATCTGGATACAGAGCTATAGCTTCAAGGGCAAGTAGATTAGCATCCAACTTACTTATTTTGAGATTATCATCTGCAACATGTTCATCAAAGTAAATTTCATATGGTGTCGCTGGCATATCTTTGAGTAAAGACTCGGAGGAGTTAACGGAGAACATAGTTCTTCCAAGAGCCAAATGAGGCACGCCATTATAGTTTCTCATATAAGCCATGATTCCCCATTTTTTGAATCGATTCAAAATATCAGCAGCAGTACAACTCTGTGGATATACAATTTGTCCAACTTCCATATTCATTTCTTTTGTTGCTGGATGTAGTTCAATACCGGTCCCTTTTAATAAAATATTTTCACAGAAATCATTAAGCTTAGTACCTTTAGAATCCGTTTTTATGGCAGAAAGAGCGGTTTGTTTTAATATATATCCCATATCTTCACATTTAAGTGTAAATGGATTATCCGCTACTATACCGGTAATGAAACCGTCAAACATTGTTTTTTTATTGGTTTCATCTCCCTCTATTTCACTATACCAAAGCTGTATTTTAATTCTTTGTCCACGTTTAAATGCCCCGTTTTCACCTACTAATCTTACTTCTCGCTCTCCAAATTCATTTTTCTGTGAAGTCTTGGTTGTAATTTGTCGTGTAAATTGAACATTAGCAACATTGATAATAGTTTTGTAGGAGTCTTTTATCTCTATATTGACTACTTCATTTATGTAGGTAGGATTAATGATATTTAATTTGTTGTTTGGATCTGTATCCCCAAAAGTAATGAAACAGTTGAGGATACTTAGACCATGTACTATATCCATGATTGTTGTTGTAAGAATTGTTTTGGATTAAGTTTATTGAGATAATCTTTCAATGATGTACCTGCAGGTTGGTATTTTTTGATAGTTTCTACATTAGCTTCAACTATACCTTCTTGCTTTGCGATTAATGCCTCTAGTTCGGCTCTGGCTTCAAGAATTTTCTTTCTTTGAGCATCATCATATTTTATTGCTTCTATAGATTTTTCAAAGACAGCACTAATCGTATAATTTTGTACGTTGGAAGAACCTATTACCTGTGGAAAATCATAGCTAAGAACTATCATAGTACTTATCTCAAATATATCAAGAAATGGAGATCTGCATTTTATTACACCTTTATGTTTCAGTATTTTAAGCAGGTTTGACATCTCTTCTGTTGGATATACATCTTGATAAGGGCTCACTATTTTACCAGTAATAGAAATCATATAATCTCCTCCGGAAATATATTCTTTACGAGTAAGATCACGACCTTGCACTTTTGTTAACAAGATGTTTTTACTTTCGTTGATTTTTAATACTGCATGAGCATCTACAAATTTCAATCCGTCTGCTTCCAGGCGAAGATAATGTCGTATTTCTTCACCAGCAAAAGTTTGCATTCCAGATTCTAAAACTGGTGTGTTTGCATCGACGAGTTTAATACGGGCCTCATTAATGGATTTTAAATCTCCTTCAATCTTTATACTATTGCTTGGCTTACCGTTAATTAACTCATCAGCCAGCCTCATAGCTGCCTGTTTAGTTCTCCATTTTACAATTCGTTCTACTATCCTGGCCTTTTTTTTAATATATGCCTCTGGATTACGTGCTAAATCGATTATATTAATCCTGGGAATATAGGTTAGGAGAGAAGATGGGTCTTTTCCTTTATATAATTCCCTTTTTAGAAAAGGTAAAATGTTTGAAGAAGCTTGATTTACTTGAGCAACAAATTTTTTGTTACTTTCTTTATCAAGATATGTATTTAATCTTAATTTATTAATATTCATTAGCTATATGATATTTCAAAGTCTTTTACTGCATCCATAATTACTTGGGTTACTTTGTCTCTCAATTCTTCCATATCTTCTCCATTTGTAGAGTTGATATTAATAGATCCAATTAAAGACTGGATATTTATAATGAGGTGCTTAGTTTGATTGTTAGAACCTTTCCCAACTCCAGAAAGTGATCCGTTACCTTGGCGTCCACTAACTGAAGTATCGACACTACTATCTCCTTCTATGCGAGCTTTATCTGGACCAAATAATTCTGTTGGAGGAACTAGGTTTTTGATATGATCAGGCAATGATTTAAATAATGCATCTAGTAGGACTGGGCTATACTTTTTATTTCTTAGTTGAGAATAAATATTCTGAACATAAGCAGATTGAGCATCTTCGTTGAGTATATTAAAAGACTTAAAGTCTTTTCCAGTCTCCAATTTGATTAAGTCATATGAATCCTGAGAAGTAAGTGGTATGCTTTTATATACTTTTTCGGATACGTCTAATATTTTATTTGTAAGCGAAGAGTATCTTTCTAAACTTTGATTATAACCATCTGCAAAAGAAGAAATCTCTTTGATATTGTTTTCATTAATATCATCCGGGTTAAGTCCTGTAAAATTTTTGTGCTTATCGTAGCTAAATATTTTCTCTCCAGTATGAGCAAATATACTGTATCGACTGTCATTAATCAACATCGATTTAATTTGGCTACGTTTTGCTTTTATTATTTCTATAGCTGTATTATTATCGATATTAGATATGCTAACGATATCCTGCTTGAACTTATTAAAGTCTTGTGCTGCTGATAATTCACCTTGTTCTTTGACCTTGTCATGGTATTGTTTGTAATAATTATTACCAAAGCCATTGAAAAAGCCAAGATCGTATCCTAATGATTCAAAATAGTTCTGTTTCTTTTTATTGGAATGTCCTTCATATTCATACTTAAATCCTGGCAGTAACTCGTCAATCTGGTTTTTTATTGATGAAGATACATTTGCAGTTTTAGATTTTGCAGAGTATACTTCGATCCCAAAAGTTGCTAAAGCAGCTACTGCTGCCGCTATAACAGCAGGTATTCCACTTATAGCAGCCAATAAGCCTCCTCCGACTGCTGCCCCCGATCCACTTGCTACTCCAACTGCTGTTGTCAATGCCTTAGTTCCTCTCAATGCTCCGGTCAAAGTGCTACCAAAATCTAAAAAAGCCGAACTAATACTGTATACTTTTTTTGATAAGAAACCGCCAACGATAAGTGGTTCAAGCCAACTCCAGTTTTCAGATACCCACTGGGATACTCCGATTAAAGCCTTGGTCAATGTCATTAGGCCAGCAGCAAGGTCTCTGAAAAATTGAATAGTACCTGGTTGCTGTAATAATACAACAATATCATCAAGTCCCTTTTTTATAATTGGATTATATGCTTCAAAAATATTCATCCCTGTTTCTGTGAACTGGGAAGTTACTTTATACCATTTACCTTGAATTGTATCTTGCTTTTTAGATGCAATATCTTCTGCTATGCCTCCGGAGTATACTGAATTTTGCACTAAAGAAGGTATTTTCATAAGTTCTGCAAAAATATTGTTTGCAGCGTTACCTCCAATTTTGTCAAATATTCTTGTTAAGTCTTGAACACTAGCATCTTTTGCTTTTAACTGAGTGAAAATGTCAGTGAGAGAGCGCAATTTTATTTTACCAGTAAGTTTATCAGTCTCATATAGTTTTATATTGTATTTTTCTAAGACAGCCAACCCTTTCTTTGTAGGATTAAGTAATCTCGTCATCATGGCTCTTAATGCAGTACCGGCTACTGTTCCCTTTAATCCGGCATTAGCTAACGCCCCAATTGCAGCTGCTGCTTCATTAAATGATACTTTTGCCATACTCATCATAGGAGCCGCAAACTTCATAGCTTCACCCATTTCCAATACATTAGTGTTGGTACTGGTTGTAACGCTGGTAAGAATATCTGCTATTTGTGGCATCTTGGAACTCTTTAAACCATAAGCAGTCTGAATATTTGTAACAATATCAGCCATCCTATCTAATGGTGCGTCTCCAATAATAGCCAAATTAGCAATAGATTTAATAGAATTGTTGATGTCCTCTATATTTAGGCCAGCCATTCCTAAATATTTAGCTGCTCCTGCAACTTCAGTTGTTGTAAACTTGGTATCTATTCCGACCTGTCTAATATTTTTTGACATTGCTTCAAATCGTTGATCAAATGTTGCAACATCGTCGTCTGTAACCTTTAGAATACTTTGAACAGTCGTCATGATATTCTCATATTCTGCAGCAGACTTGACAATACTCATTGTTCCCATACCAATTGCTGCCGCCCCAATCATGTTAGGGAATGGGAAACCTGCGGCATACATTACGTCAGCTGCTCCAAATAGGCCTCGTGAACCGGAACCAAACCCTCTTGCTGCTCTATTACGCCCCTTTTGAGATAAAGTATTATTACGGGGAGTAACAACAGGAACCTTGCCTCCTGTTCTTTCTGTTGAAGTTTCGTTTATTGTAGCATTAACTTTAATAGTTTTGCCTTTTATAGAATTTATTTCAGCCTGAAGATTTTTGAGTTGTTTATTGATATTGCTATCAAGAGTGAATTTGACTGTTTTGGGTTTGGCTCCAATAAATCGGTTCATAGCTACAAATGCCGAGTTTACCTTACCTACCTCTTTTCTTAACTTTGCTAGATTTGTAATAATTGAAGGAATGGTTCTTTGTGCTGTATCTTGAAAGTCACCAAGTCTTTTTGTTGCGGTGCTGCTGTTTATGTCTATGTTATACCTTACATTATAATCCATATGGTCTTGATTAAATCGGTTTTTAATAAGAATAGAGTTAAGGAGTAGGGCTTGATTAAAACAAGAAACCCCCACCGGAAAAATACCGATGAGGGTTGTGAAGATGTGTATATAAAGTAGTTAAGAAAAAAGCCTAACTGAAGACATGACCATTGTCTGTTCGTGAAGCCATAGAGCATCGTTGGCTACTATTGCAAATTCTTCATCTGTTAAGGTTGTGAAATCTATGCTGGGGAAGTAGTGACGCACTAAAGCTGTGTATTGCCTTAATGCATCATCTTTATCTACTTTCCAGCTTTGTAGAAATTTACGACTTTGGTTTGACGAGCCTCCAGGATTTTACCCATTTCTGCTGATAGACCATACAAGAAAATAGAATCATCATCAATCATTTCCTTATCGCCATCCACAAAAGTATCGCGAGCCAATGCTCTCAAAGCTGCAACATCATCCTTTTTCTGTAGCTGTACAAATTTGCTAAATGCAGCAAAATCAGGTTCTCTGAAGTAACCAACATATGTATCCTTATCATCAAACTCATCACCAAAAATTACAATAGGTCTGATACGCTTGTTCTTTTTAGGATCTTCTTTTCTGAGAGATTCAAGTTTCTTCTTGATTTCCTCCTCTTGTATTGAGGTTAATTCTTTGCTTTCTTCCATTTTTTAATAATGATTTTTGTTTTATGAAAGAATAGTGATTTTGTTCATCTATTGTTTTTTAGTTATCAGTCAATATATATTTTGGTTGTTAAATGGTAATTTTCTTTTATTGTAAAGTCTCTATTTGTAATATTAATGTTTATATTTGCAAAAATAAGTATTTGTATTATGATTTATAATATTGTTAATAAGACATTTTCGTTTGTTGCAAAAAATTGGAAGACTATTACTACTGTAATTGCAAGTGGTACTATTGCTTCAGTCATGGTAACTAAAAGCCAGAAACGTCAAAATAACAAACAGAGAAAAGTTGATGAAATGAATAAATAAGAATCCTTGGTATGAAGAATTATTTAATAGGAAGTAATGATGAGTTAATAAAACAGAAGTACACAGATGAGGTTTTGTTAGATGAAAAAAATCTAGAAAGGCTTGAAAATATATTTTCAAACTTAATTGATACTACAAAAGATATGATTGTTAACTCCAGAAGAAATGGAACAACTTATTTTGAATGTTCTGTTGATCCTTCATTTTTAATGAAAGCTAAAGGCGGAGGATATTATGGGGATATAATAGATGATAATGGTAAAATATGTAAAAAAGCAAAACTGTTTGAAGTTACAGGAAAAGATGCATTAGTTTTATCTTGTTTTCAAGCAACTTCTCTGATTACTGGGCAATATTATCAGCAAACTATTAAAAAAGAATTAGAGATTATTCAAGAAAAACTAGATAAGATTATTCGCTATTCAGAGATAAAAGATGAAGCACAATTAGTAAATTCATTTAATATTGTTCAACGTTTGTATAGTCAAGAGTATTATGCTTATAATGATTATATTTCCATTGATTATCAAATAGATAAAATAGGGTACCTGGTTGAGCAATATAGAAAAAGTATTGCTGATGTATTCAAAAAACTAAGATTATCTCATACTTGGTTTTTTGAATATTTAGAAGCTAGGCAGAAAGTTAGCAAATTAGAGAATAGTGACTTTTTTTATCTATGTGATATGGCATTAAATGCTGAAATGTTTTATAAAATAGCTATTTCAATAAAGATCAAAATGTATGAGTTTAGTAATGATATCAATCATATCCAAAATATACCTGCATTAATTAATGAATTAAATATAAATATCAAAGATTACTATGATAAAAGTTTTTGTAGAATAGCAAATGACATTTTAATCTATCTGAAATTATCAAAAAATAATGCTTGGGTATTTAAAGGGATGATACAGAGGTGTATAGATCGCTGTAATGCTAGGTTTACGGATGTTAATGCTAAGTATAAACAAAAATATGATTATATATCAACAATAAATCAAAACAGTAATATTCTAATAGAGATTGAGGGTAATCATATTAAACACGTTTTTAGGCAGGCAAAAATAAAGGAGGAATGAACTGTCTTATAGCTCATCCTCCTTTACTTTAAGATACTGGATCAATACCTCCAGGATTCAAATCAAACTCTTTAGTAAGGTCTGTGTCATCCTGTTTTGCGTCCATTCCATCTTCTGAGAAAATACATTTCTTCAATGTGGTGGTTACTGTACGTCCGTCATCTGGATGGGCGAAGTGAACAATCAAATCAAATTCACCAAGTCCCATCAGTGTACCGTCCGGAGATGCTTCCTGGAACATAACCTGAGTCGCGTAGTCCAGTTCAACTGATGCTGTATAGGTCCAGTTTCCATATCCACGAGAAATAGGCTGAGAACCGATTCCGTAGTTACTCTCAACCTTTCTTTTCCGTTCCCATTTTACTGCCTTGATCCCATATATTGCTTCTGAAGAAGAGGCAAAACCGAAATTTATTTCTATCATTGACCAGTCATAAGCGCGGCCATTGATTAATGTTGTGCTATCTGCCATTATGTATTAATTTAAGCGTTAGTTAAGGCAAATCCTTCTTCTACAATGATGTTGCTATTAACACCAATAGGAACGATTGCATAAGTAATTTTCAATTCATCAGTTAAAAGGATATTTTGATTAGTCGCAACAAGAACTGAATATCCTGAGATTTCGCTGTTCCCCTGCATTGTTTCTAAAACACCTTTTACTACATTTTGATATTTTTTGATCTCAATTTCAGCAGGATAACCAGTCTTAGGATTAACTGTTAGAGGAGAATTTAAGTAGGGGAGTAGTGCATTTCTGATTGCTCGTCTTGATTTATCTATCGTTCTATTTCTAGCAATAGTTCGATAGTCTCCAGTTGTACAAGTTGTATCTTTATTAAAATAAGTTCCATTAGATTTTCCCGGATACTTGATTAGGAATACATATCCTTTGTTGTCAATTTCATCAACCTGAGCAGCAGCCAAAGATTCAAATTGTAACATACTAACAAAATCATCTCCAGCATCATTCAAACTAATGTCCCCGAAACCAAGTTCAATATTTGCCATAAATTTATTATTCAAATTGAATTGACTAACCCAGGCAATAGATTCACATACTTTAGCTTCAGCAACACATCCTAATGCAGTGCCAACACACCCAATGCTGGAGTGATTCAGATTGGCTATCTGCATTTTTCTTAAAGTATCATGTTTACCTTGACCAAGCAATACTGTAACTCTGGGGTAATCTCCTTTGCAAGTTGGAATCTTTGTTAAATTGATAGTTTTAGTCGCTCCTGTAGAATCTGCAGTAGTAGAGTTTGCTGTCAGTATAATAGAAAGAGGTTGATGATCATTAGCTAGTTCTTCAGCGATATTATTGATGTCAGCTACAAGATTTAACGTGTATGGATCTTCTGAACTTGCTCCAATAGACCAAATGTTTTGTGGTGTCCATACTCCTAATTGCTTAATATTTCCTTGTGCCACTGATTGAATAGTTTTGATTGCATTCCAGTTTTTAGAACAATCTGTAAACATCACATACAATGAACCATCAGGTTTCATTCTAAAGTATTCAGAAATATGGAAATAGGGGATGCCATAGAAGAAATTTTGTTTCTCTTCATCATATTCAGTAATACCGAGGGAAACTGCTTCTGTAACAGAAAAAATCTGAATTACATCGTTCAGTTTAACTCCTGAAGGCATTTGGGTATCTTTAGGAATGTCAAACAAAAGGCCGGAAATATGGTCTGTTCCAATTGCTGTAGCTGTTAAATTTCCGTCTTGTCTTGTGAAGGTGACTTTTGAAATTGCCATAGTTTGTTTATTGTTTGTGGTAAGGATTTTTATATAAAATTGATTCTGGAGATTTGTAGTCTTTTGAAGTATAAACTCCACCTTTATTGTCTACAAATAATTCAGCATAGGAAGGATACATTTTAAGTTTAACATCTACATATTCAGGTATATCTACTTTGTCTTTTATTTCTGGTGGAGTAGGAGATGTTGTAGTTGGTTCTGAGGTATCTTCACTATTTGTAGTCCCTTCTGTAATAATATCTTCTGATTTATTGGTATCCGGATTTACATTTTCTAATTCAGTCTGAGTTTCCGGTTTTAATTCTTCAGCTTCTTTCTTTCGTGCCATAATTTAGGTTATAAAAAAAGGAGTGAGGTTTGGCCTCACCCCTTTATGGTTTTGGTTAATAATGATTATGCGTTAGCCAATTTGTATGCGGTCCATACTACAATTTCTGCCGGACGAACAATGTTGACATCCATTTTCATTCTCATTTGGAAAAAGTAGAGTTCTGAGTTAGCTTGTAAACGGTCAATTTTTAAGACTTCGGTATCATTAGCATAGTCAACACCCATCCACAAGTTTGAATCCATACCAGTAGTGAAATTACCCAAAACAATAGTACATTCAGGAACTCCTACGATAGGTACAATTCTCTTTCCTTTAAACATGTATTTGTTAACCTGGGTATTGTCGGTATATTTAAACTGTTTTGAAGTTACATACTGATCATACAAATCCCACAATTCCCAACTCATGATATATACCAAATTACTTTTACGAATCTGATATGGAGTCTTCTGCCACATTGTATACATTGCAGATTCAACCTGTTCACCAGTAGTCAATTCTGTATTTCCTGCCAACACTGCTGTTTCTCCTGCAATGTTTTCTTTCAAATTGGTTAGGATTCGATAAATAGCACCATCATAATATTTATATGATCCAGCACCAAGATCAACACCTGTAGTTGGTTTAGTTAGCGTACCGGTAACGCCAGCAGTTCCACCCTTTATTGATTGCCAAATTGCGTCACCAATGTAAGCGTTCTTCTTATCCATCAATAAACGAAGCATAGTTGCCTGTACTTTCGGATCGAGTTCACGAAAAACTAAATTTCCATCTGGCTGCGCAAACGCCCAATATTTCTCAAAATCGCGAGGGTTAAATTCAAGGTAAATCATAAAATCTTTCGGTTCCAAATAACGTTCACGGAATGTATATTCTCCTTTGGAATCTGAAGGACTAACCGGTGTTGGCTTATTATCCTGGATAATATCTCCTAGCGAGATAGAAGGTAAGGTATATTTATTTTGGATACCGGATTTAATATGAATAAGACCTTCTTTATAGGTGTCATTACCTTGTGCGGTATATGTTAGCAGGTCTTCTAGGACTTCACCTGCGTAAGAATTTTGTGCAAAAGTTACACTTGCCATAATATAGTTAAGGTTTTAATTATTAATCGAGAGTGCTAAATTTAAAGTCTTTTCCAACAACGTTTGATACTTGTTCGGCAATTTTAGCTTCAACTGTTTTTACGCTGTCTTTGACTCTTTCAACGTTGTGTTCGTCATGTTCAATTTCTGTAGAAATCTTATCACGAGCAGGAATTGAATCCAAAGTAGACTTGGCTAAATCAAAGTTTTTTGTAGCCATGTCAATCCAAGTTGATTTAGCAGAATCTTCAATTTTACCTGCTTCAATGGCATTCTGAACCATAACTGCGATCTTTTGGTTGATTGCTTCTTTTTCTGCGTCTTGGTAGGATTTTAATTGTGCTTTTACCGTTGTTAGTTCCTGTGTTAAATTCTGGTTCTTTGTGGTTTCTCCTACATTTTCGATTTTCAAAGTATCGATGATTTTATTTGCCTCATTCAGTTTATTTTCAACTCCCATCAATTCTGTGATACGAGTCATAACCTGTGGTACATCTGCTTGTTCTTTGAAACCGAGAGAAGCGACTACTGCACCAAAAGAAAAATCAATTGTTTTGTCTTTTTCGTCCATACTTGTTTTGGTTGTATTTTTAACCTCGTTAGGTTGGTTATTTTTATTAAGATTAGGATTAGTATTGATAGAATGTTTATTTTCTTTGTTTTCAGCATCTTCTAGTGATAAAGAGTTGCAGACTGAAGTAATTGTATCCATAAGTTTTTGATCTTCAGTAATGCCTTCAATTGCATTTTTTACTTTGGCTACTTTTTGTTTGTCCGTTTTAATAATATTATCGACCGGAATGATATTAGCTTTAACGGCTTCATCTGCTGTGAAAAAGGTACCATCGCACCCATCCTTTCCTGACATGATTTCTTTTACCTTAGTTTTACTAAATCCCCAACGCTTCATGTATATCATTTCAATCTGCTGACGAAACGCTTTTACATAGTCTGGCTCATTAGTTTCTGCTTTTGTTTTGCAATTATTGTCTGTCTTACATTTATCTTCTTCTCCTGAAGGGTTGTTAAAAGGATTATGAACCATGAGAATAGAATAATCTCTCATTAAAGATTTATCTCCAGCGGCCCAGATTATTGATCCCATGCTGGCGCAAAGTCCTTCGTTTATGCATTCTGTAGGGATAGAGGAATTTCTAATGACAGAGAAAATACTCATTCCATATAAAACTGAACCTCCTTCACTGTTGATTAGAATTCTGATTTTGCTCGGTTTTATATAGCTTTCTACCCACAAAAATTCAGAATTAAAAGTATTAGCTGTATATTCATTTACAGAGTCAAAAAATCGAATATCACATACTTCATCGGTTTTGGCTTCGTTTACTACATATTTGAATTTGGTTATATCCATAAAATTATATGTTAAGATTTTGTTATTAATGAATAGGAAGACTATTATATATTAGATTAAAATATATCTTTGTAGTTATATTCATAAAATAATTGTACTGTGGGAAGAAAAGTAAATTATCAAGGTAAGGTTGATAAAATTAAAGTTCAGATTGAAGAATTGGTTCAATCAGTTTTAGAACAATCTTATGAAGATGAGAAAAGTAATGACATATCTATAGATAAAATAGATTGGGAAAGTCTGGATGATATGAAACTATTGAAAATTCAATTGACAATAAGTAAGATCCTTGAAAAAAGGATAAAATAAAGAATGGGGCTAATAAATGCCCCATTTTTGTAATATGACTGTCGCGTATGTACAGACCAAAGCCGCTATCTCACACCAAAACATTGGTTTTGTTGAGATAAACCTGTCAATGACTTTCTGGTTTTTACTTTTTGTGATACCTACTATAGTATATGTTATATAAATGAACCATATAGGAATAAGTATCCACCATGTAGATGATAATAAAACCCAAATTTGTGAACACAATATAGTGATTGTTGCTGAAGTACAGTGAATTTTATTTATCCATTTGTCTTTAAAATCAGGAGCTAGTCCAACTCCAAAAAGTCCGATGCAAGATAAAAATACTAAAAATTGTGTATTCTCAGTGGTAATATCTAATGCTGGGAAGAATAGAAAAATTGATGTTGCTATCATGCATACAGCAAACCAAAACTTGTGTTGTAAGGTGTAAAATGTAGCACTAATAGAGTAGGGGATTTCTCTGTTTTTTAAACATACTGCTAATGTGTATGAAATGATTGTGATTATAGATAAGATTATTGGTATCATAAAATTTATATTTATCGTAGTCACAGGTTAATTATCAGTGATATTTATGTAATATTCACGCCCGGCATTAGTAGTAAGCCTTATATTTCCAAATCCTCTACCAAAACTACATCCTGTTTGATATTGATATATTTCACCATTGTAAGTATATGTCATATTTTTTAAAGTATCTATTATCCCTCCTCCGCTTCTTGGATCAATAATATAAGTAGAGGTAACACTAGGTAGTATTTGTACATTAATAATAGATTGATTTACACTATAATTCGTTACTGGGGTCCAAACTTCTTTTATTGTTACAGGAAAACTGCTATAACAAGTTACATTTAACATGCTACTTCCAATAGATGCATCATATTTTTCAAATTGTTCATATGGTTTTAAATAAGCCTCTAAAGTATTATCTACTGTCCAAGTTACAAGAGCTACTGCTGCACTAGATTGTATTTTACTAACATATTCTTCCACACCTTTAAGTTCTATTTTAACTATTCCCTTATATTTGGGTGCTTTCCATTCTAATTTTCCACTGGATACAGTGCCAACACATTTATCATTTACATAAACCTGAATAGTACCATGTTGGGATGTTCTGAGAAAATGAGTTACTAGCTTTTGAGACATAAATCTTCTTATATTCATAATTTATCTGGTATTATAATGGTTGTTACACTATCGTCTCTTACCACAATTGTCCCCTCCTCAATTTTTGAAATTGGGAGATAGTGAGGTGCTGTTGCGCACCAATACCCAGCAATCAAAATTGTTGCCGCGATTAACAGGATCATCAAGTCCTGGTTAGTTGTTTGTCTTTGAATTGTTATTTCCATATTTATACTGCTCTATTTAATGATGTTTGAAATTCCTGTACTATGTTATATAATATGGACTGTTCACCATCCGTCAAGCCTTGTCCGATTGATATATACCTAAAATTACGAGAATTATACCTTGCATCTCCTTCGGGAGTCGCATTAAAATACATGTCGTAGTACTGAGGAAGAGTGACTGATAGTGGTTTATAGGACATCCTTGTGCCATTACGATATATACTAGCTATCGAAGAGTATTGATTCGCTACAATTAATCCTGTTTTAGATATACTAGCAGACACTCTCTGATCATACGCATCTCCAAGATCAAAATAAGTCATACCTGTATATCCTATTGATACTAAAAGACGATTGTAAGGTTGAAACATATGACTGGCAACGTCAAATGATACGTCACTTACATTATTAGAAACGTACATGGCAATATGAACATTGTTAGATACATTAGGAATAGATGACGTATTCAAATTCAAATTATTAATGCTGTAATTTGGTATTACTCCATTATAATTATGTGTTGCTCCATTTCCCCAACTTATAATATGACTGTTAACATTTTTTAGATTATACTTATGTGCGTTGTCATTTCCACCACAGAAAGGATATAGTGCTTCCATTTTAGTCCACAATCCATTTGATTTTAAAGACTTAACAAGATTACTGATAGCATCCTTTTGTATAGAACTAGTAATTCCAGTAGCGTTAATAAATGCTACTGTTTCCGAATCAAATCCTGTCTTCCCCATAAACCTACGCCTGCTCATATTTATCTAAGTTTAGTTCAAACGTCAAGAATAAAGGATAGTCTGCTTTTACGTCGATTTGAGCTATCTCTTCGATGGTTGTAGCAGCATAAGCAGCAGCCTCATTGGCCTTCATAAGATCCCAGGTCCTGGTTGCATAAATTTCCAGCAACGGAAGATTTTCTTCAACCCAAGAAATAGGGGCGTCTATACACTCAGAAGGCACCGTGTTAGTCCAAAACTTTTTAATTGTTATGCCGTCGGATAAAAGTGATGGTAATGTAGTGTTAAGTAAAGAACTGCGAAGACCTCTTTCTATCCAAGGCATTTCGTAATTAGCAACTTCTACACCCCCTGATGTAACAGAGACAAAAAACTTCTCAGAGAATTTATCCTGTATTCTGATCTCTTCCAGTTTTGCTTGTCTGGCCGAAAACAACGGATCGGGTTCGGGAACCGGTGTAGGATCAGGTTCTTCCGGAACAGGAGCCAGCTGCATGTTAAATATTTCTTCGACCGAAGCTTCCGGATTCGCATCGTGAAATGCTACTTGCTCATCATTTAACAACAACCAGGCACCATCAATATAATCCTCCCATGTTGAGCCTATCTGATTATTATCTTGATCTAGGGGAGCATCAAGCTCCACATAAATCGTTTCTGCATCTTTATTTATGTATGTGTATATCATATCTTAACTTATTAATAAAAAAGGTATTGCATAAAACTTGAATACGATATCTGTATTGTAGTTTTTATCACCAGGGTTAAAATCATTGTAATAGGTATTTAGATAATATGCGTTATTAGTACCACTCTCCGTTGATGTCCAATAGTCAATATAATTATCCACATAAGACCTAAATGCTATATTATTAGAAACATTAGCTAATTTAAAGTCAGACTCAATACGACTTCTATTTTGCCAAAATAAAGTTAATTCACCTCCAGCCGGTAAATACCAATCTCCATTTTTATATCCAGGATTATAATTTTTACATAGTTGAGCTATACCCTGAGATGATATGTAGCTTGTATTTGTCTTTCCATCATAATCAGACATACTAGATAAAGCATTTCCTGAAAAATTATATAAGTTAGATACATCTGTTCCTTTCCATCCCCAAGCTCCTGCAACTGTATATAAAGACATTACTCTACCTGATCCTGAATTATATTTATTATACTAAGGACTGGTCGTAGATGCTGAATAACTTAATTTGCCTAGTGCATATCCTTTTATTTTAGCCTTCTCTGTTGAGTTCATTTTAGAGACTTCTGCGGGGCTATAAAATAGTCCGTCACTGCTCATAAAATAGAATTCTGTATATGTTTTAGTTCCTTTATTCATAAATCGTCTTCTACCCATATATCATTTCCTCCTATTCTTGTTCCATTTTAGCGATGTGCCAGATACCACCAATACATTTCAGATTAAACTCACACCATTTACCTGAAGGGATCGTAACGCTACTGCCACACATGCTGATATAGCTTCCACTGGTCGGGATTGTTACAGTTCTGTTGCCCCCGCTCGCCTGAACAAACACATGAGTTTCCCAGGTATCGTAGGCTGTCCCAGTTAGATTAGCTGATAAAGAGGCATTACCGGACAGGGTTACATGTATCGTCTCGTAATTAACATTCAGACTGGCTACAGTTGTGGCCGTAGTCTTCATGCCTATTCGATCTAACTTCTTTTTGTCGGCAGCACTCATTAAGCCATTAGCAGACTGAGTTACAAGACCGTAAGTCGTGTTAGGAGTAGTAATACTAACATTACTAGAACCATTGAATGCGGTCCCATTGATAGTAAGAGTACCAGTTGTTTTATTAGCAGCAGAAGCAGTACCACCACTAGCTAAGGCACCAACCTCAGAGGCTGTATAGGTCGGTTTAGTTCCGGCTTTTGCCCAAGCAGAAACGTCTGAAGCAGGTCGGGCATTACTTAATCGACTATCATTTCCCTGGCAAACAGTTCCTGCCGCTGTGCCAAAGTTCTTATTAAAAGCATTATTTTTACTGAATACAGGCTCGTATACTCCGGAGTGATTGTGGTTTGATGCAGCATAACTGCCAACCGGCTGATATACTCCTGAATGATTATGATTACTCGGAGAGGCTCCTACTTCGGCAGCTGTATAAGCCGGTTTTGTTGCCGCTTTCGCCCAAGCAGAAACATCTGATGCTGGACGTGAATTGCTTAGTCTACTGTCATTCCCCTGGCAAATGGTTCCAGCGGTTGTACCAAAGTTCTTATTAAAGGCAGAGTTCTTCGTAAAAACAGGTTCGTAGACTCCAGAATGATCATGAGAACTAGAGGCATAATTACCTTTCAGCTGATATACTCCGTTGTGGTTGTGATTACTTGGAGAAGCACCTACTTCTGCTGCAGTGTAGCTTGGTTTTGTAGCAGCTTTTGCCCAGGCAGAAACGTCGGAAGCCGGCATTGATGTTGGAAAATCTGTTATTTCAGACTTTTTATGAGAATGTTCTGATGGCTTAAAAGCAGAAGGTTTATTTTTAATAAATGAGGGCAACTCTGTCTCTGTAACGTTCCAGTCTGTTTGTATTTGAATAGGAACAACGTATTCTACAAATTCTCCATCAGCACTTCCATCTGTTGAAGGTTTGAATAAATAAGTCTTATTTGCTTTCAGATTTTCTTTTTGTACAGACACACTTCCTGAACTTTGCGGTAATACCAAATCCAATCGATATTTAGGTACACCAGTTTCTGTTTGTTCACCAAGAACTAAAGAAGCGTCTGCAGGATCGCCTGGATTTCCTGTTGTGACTGTTCCTATCTCAAAGAGAGGAGTATTCCCCTTATCTCCCTTCGGAAGCACAAGATTTAGTAGAAACTTAGGGTTTCCATTAGAATCTGTTCCATTGGGAGATAAAGAGGCTGAAGGATTTTCGTCCTTCGTTACCAATCCGATATTAAATTGCGGTGTCTTTCCAGTAAATCCTCGTGCACCAGACATATCTACGATAAAATTGAAACTGATTACACCATCGCGTTCATTTTTTACGTAAAGTTTAGCCGTATCTGGCTCTTCTGTATCACTTCCTTCAGGAACATCGGGTATTGGAATACTAACAGCAACAAAAGATCCTAATGGAATTTTTTCATTGTCAGCATCAGCTTTCATGGCTTCTACCGAAGGATATGTTTCTGCTATACTGAATGGTTTTCCCATTAGGTTGACATCGCTTTTTACATAGTCTTTCAGCGTTCTATCCCAAAAATATACATATCCATAGGGGTCAAAAATTGGTTGCTTATCAGCCATTTCTTGTGCAGCAGCAGCGGAATTATTGGCTGATTCTGTAGCAGCTGCTGCATTTACTAAAGCTTCATTGTTGTCTATTACACGTTGTTCCTCTGCTTTTATACGTGATATCTCAGCTTCAATCCTTATTTTTTCTGCATCATCACGTTTTTTCTCTTCAATTACACGGGTATCTTCAGCATCATTACGTAATTTTTCAGCATTAATACGATCTGTTTCCGAAGAAGAACGTTTACTTTCCTCTTCAATACGATCTGTTTCAGATGTTTTGCGAACCAGCTCTGCTTCATTTCGCTTACTTTCTTCTGATATGCGATTTTGTTCTTCTTGAACGCGTAGTAACTCTGCTTGATTGCGATCAGATTCTGCATCGATACGTTTAGTTTCTGTGGAATCCCTTAATGATTCAGCATCACTACGGGATTTTTCGGAATTTGAACGTTCGGTCTCAGATGTAATACGTTCAGTTTCTGAAGCTATTCTGTTTTTTTCAGCATCATCTCTTTCTTTTTCTTTTTCTATTCTTGATGATTCAGCTTCAACTCTATTAGCTTCATTTTTAATCCTTTCTGTTTCAGAGTCAACTCTATTGGTCTCAGAAGTTATTCGATCATTTTCTTGGTTGTTACGAATATCCTCCGATAACACTCGGTCACTTTCTGATTCTTGGCGTTCTACCTCATTATTAACCCTTGTCTCTTCTTCTGTGATACGTTTTTTTTCTGATTCTAATCTTGTGTTTTCTGCAGTAACACGTTTGGACTCATTGTCTAGTCGAATATCTTCGTTACATTTTCTTACAGATTCTAAATCTATACGATCGGCTTCTGAGGATTCTCTAACTTCTTCATTTAGTTTTCTTTCTTTTTCTGCATCTTCTCTATTTGTTTCTGCTTCTTTCCTTCCTTTTTCTGCTTCTATTCTTTGATTTTCGTTAATTATTCTAATAGATTCAGCTTCACTTCTAGCAGATTCTTCAGTTTGTCTATTAATCTCATTGGTATCCCGTATAGATTCATTAGATATACGTTCTTTTTCAGAGTTAGATCTGATAGTTTCAGCTTTACCCCGTTCAATTTCAGCCTTATCTCGCAATTCTTCAGAGTTAACTCTGATAGCTTCATTTCCTTTTCTTACATCTTCATCAGTATTTCTCTGTTTTTCAGCTTGTATTCGAATCGTTTCTTCTGTTATTCTATTCTGCTCACTTGAGATGCGAGTGGCTTCATTAGAATTACGAATATTTTCAGCAGCTACTCTGGCTTCCTCTGCTACCTTTACTTTTTCATTTGTCTGAATACTGACATTTGTAGCTGCGATTGCTTCTGTTGTAGCGTCATTAGCTAGTTGAGCTGCTTCTAATGCCGGTTCTTGTAGTTGTTTTATTTCATCTTCTGTAAAATCGGAAAAATGAAAGGCTAACAGGTCACGTTGTTCATCTGTAAGATTTTCGAATTTGAAAAGGATATCATCAATAGGAACCAATAGACGTAATTGATCTTCAGGTTCACTTTCATAACGATATTCGATTCCGGAAGTTGTTTTAACTGGAATGAATTTATCTCCTCTTACTTTACCACAATCAAAAGTTAACCCGTTTGCAAATTCAATTATGAGATGCCCATCTTCTGTTGTGATATTGCTGATTGAAGTGTAAATTTTAGCGTTATCAATAAATTCATCTACTTGCTCAATGATCTCTTTTGAAGTATCAAATTCATTTTTTGTTTGGGTGGTTAATAATTCATTTGATAAAAAAGCAGCTTTCATAGATCTGCTTTTCGAATCAATAGAATACCATTTTTTATTCAGTTCTTGATCCATAGTTAAGGTTTATGATATACAGTTATGGTCTTATTAATACTAATGCCATTAGACGTTAGTATGTTTATTTTACAGCTACCAATGCTTATCCCGGTGATAATGCCATTGAAATTGATTGATGCGATTTCAGGGTTGTCGGATGTGAATGTTAGTGATTTATCTGTAGAATCATCGGGAGTAAATTTTATTCTTAGTGTAATTTGTTCTCCAATCTGAATTCTACAATTTTCAGGATATACTTCTATATTGGTAATGCCTATGATTCCGTCATCAATTGTAGATGCTTCATTATATGTTGGTTTTGTTACATCTTCTTTACCATCAGGTATGTCGCTGTGATTGGTAAACGGTGGAATAATCACTTTTTTCTTAATCCAATTAGTATATTTATAGCTTGATATAATTCGAAAGTAAATTTCATAGTCTAACCAATAAGCTTGTAACATGTTAGTTGACTGTGGCATATCAAAATACATAAGATTACATCGTTCTTGGAGTGCTCCTTCTGTATCTTTAGCTGCTTGTATTGCTTTATTAAGTCTCTCTGCTATTTGAAAAGGATATGTTTCCCAATTTACATGTTGATTATCTAACCTGTTCAATATGAATCTGATTCTTATTGTTCCTCGTCCTTCTCCAATATTTTGTTGAGCAACGAGAAAATGTACATTAACGAACCTCACAAAGCAGGCAGGAAATGCTGTTTCATATTCGGTATTGGTTAAACTCATTATTCTTTCGAATTGTCCAGTATCTATTGCTATAGTTTTAAAAAATTGAGGACTGTCTGGATTTTCTTCATCTTCTCTTACCGTTTGAATCGCTCTTTTGATAGCTTGATAAACATCACCTATTGTGTTCTGACTCTCAATTTGAGTTGATCCAGAGTCTGACTCTCCTATATCTGTTTCACTTTTTGGTTTTGGCTTATATTTTTTTATCATGAAATGATACTTTGTAATAATTTATATAACATGTTTTGGACCTTTAGTTCCATTAAAGGAGAATCACCCATAAATTGTCGTTGGATATTGGGTGGATATGTTCCGTCTTGAGAATTATGGAAAGCTGCATAACTTTTACTATCGTGCTTCCTTCTTCCTGCTGGAAAACTGTTTTCATCGGTGTATATCATTAAACCACCACCATCATAGAGTTGATACGAAATAGAATTCTTTAATGCACCTGTTTCATTTAATATAGGATGATTATAATTGCGTTTTCTTGTTCTCCAAAATTTTCCTCTAGGATCTTTCTGTAAATCAAATGAACGTTTGAATTCTCTAACATAAGTTTCTCCAATTTCTAGTTTGGTTTTAAATAATCCTGATGCAAACTTGTTAGGGGCCACTTTCCATTGATTTAGCATCTCTTCAAAAGTGATATTTGTTTTCACGCTAAATTGAATTTTGATTTTATTGAGGTAATAACTTTTTGCATTGGTTTAACTAAGGACTTATCCACAATAAAATAAGGATGATCATCTCCGAAAATAGGACCTCCTTTAGCTAGACTTTTCTTAAATATCGGATTTACTGCTTGATTAACAATGTTATCAGTGTTTGTATAGTCTTGATAATTAGGTCTGGAGAAAGATTCTATAAGATAGCATCGACATCTCCAGTCTATTGGTGGAATAAGCCATTCGGGAAAACTAGATTTTGGATAACTAAGACCTTCTAGTGCTCTATGAGAATCACGTACACGCTCATCTCCTTGAGTCATATACATTAGCGTTGTTTCTTCAGATAAGTTGATCCACCAAGCGGCTATTGTGGCTGAATAATCTATATCTCTATTTTCGGTAATTGCATATGTCTTATTATATAATTGAAAGATGTCAGTAGGATCTAAATCTTCGTTTTGTTCTTCCAAGTCCATATACATTTGTGTTTCTTCAGCTGCTGCAAAATCTATTAGATTATCCAATGCTGCCAATAGAATCTTTCTTCTTTCTATTTCTGAAGGAGTAAGATATAGGTCGTTGTGATTTCTTACAATATCTATAGCCTCTTCAAAATCAATACCAAATCTTCTGATACAATGCCCATAAGCAAAAAGTGCTCTTTTTTCTATTATATCTTGAAAATATTCTAAATCTAATGTTTGATTATTGTATTTATCAAGTAAACTGGAAAATAATCCAAGAAGAATAAGATATTCCTTTTCAGACTCCTGATCAACAAGTGATTCATCGAAGTAACTTTCATCGTCCATTTTTTACCTCCTGCAAGTAATTTACAACAGATCTACTTCTGTATCTACGTCTAGGAGTAGGAGTAGAGCCATTGTTTAGTTCTGCATCTTTCTTATCAACTTTTCCATCATCGTTAATATCGGCCCATCCAGCAGGGTTATTGAACTGCTTCTTTACAACAATGCCAAATTCTTTTGTTATTTCTTCCGGATCAATTTCATATTTGTCGGTCAAAAAATCATAAAGTTTGATTTTACTGTCAACACCCATCTCCAAACCTCCAGAATACTTAAATTCTAACCCCTTCTCTATGTAACCCATTGCAACAAGACGTGGGATTACTTCTTCGTTCATGGCATTTTCTATGTATTCCCGGTACACTTTAATGCGATCCCTGAAAACATCTTGATGTGCTTTAGTTGAGCCTACATAAGACTGTGTAGCACCAGCCATAGATTCGGACCCCAAAACAAGATTAGACACTTCTGCATTTACAAATGCTATCAAAGAGGTATATATTTTCTCAGAGTTAGACATCGTAAAGGCTTTGACTTCTATTTCATCAGTTAGGCCAGTCACGATGACTCTATTTGTTGCAGCCGAGGCAATATCGTTAGCTAGTTTATTTCTATCTCCAGGACTTTCGTTTTCAGTTTTTCCATGTATAATGGGCAGCCCATATGTATGTGCAAAATTAATGAAGTTGGATAGGGTGAACTTTTTAGCCAGTATTAAGGGTGTTGTAGCAGAAAATAAACCTAAATCTCCGGAATTTATGAGGATATAGTTTTTTTTATACTTTGGATTATCCAGATCCCAATTGGGCAACCATATACCTTGTCGCTTAATAACTGTTTTTTGTTCAGGAAGTACGTTTCTTCTTTCAATAATATTTACGTCATTCAATTTTCCGGTTATGGGGTCTATTGATGAATTTAGTTCAATCAAAGTGTATCCATACAGCTTAGATTCTGCAATTCCTCTAATAATCTTTATAAATTGTGTACCTTGGATTTTCTTTGTAGCCTCTACATCTCTTATATATTGTCCATTTGCATTTTGTTTGGCCAACATATATCTTTCACCTATAATCTGCGACTCTAGTGTTTCTAATACACTTCTTAAGTGCGCGTCTTGTTGTACACATGCCTCATACAAATCTATCAACCTGGAGCGATCATCAAGTATAGTACCTTTTACAGTTTGTGATCGTGTTGATTTGTATCGACAGTTCCTTTCAATTTCTGCAACATACTCTTGAATAGTTTTCTTGCTTAGACGAAAAATACTTTCAAGAGATCCAGAGTCTATTTTTCCTTGATTAATTGCTTCATTCATTAGGTTTTGATTTTTTAAAAGAATAGGTATTGATATGATGTGTTGTTTTATTTATTTGGTATCAGAAAAAAGCACATCAATAACTATAGTGTATTTGTTATTCATTCTTGTTAGTATTCATTTTGTCGTAATTAATATAGATAAACATAGTTGATCATTGTTGTTATAATATTTGTTGTGTTTTATAAAATAATTAATGGCGTTTAAACTTATGATAATTAGCTATATAAATAATTTATGAAAAAATAAATGCATAATTATTTGGATATATAAAATGCGGCTCTTACTTTTGCATCGTATTAATAAACAAACATAACACTAGTAAAGAATGAAGAATTAAATTTAGTATTTTAATTAATGTATGGTTTTTACTACTTTAGCGTTCAAGGAAACTTCCGTACCACAAACAGCAAAGGTAAGGAAGAAAATGCTAAAGAATTATTTTTAATTGAGTCGGCTAACTTTGGCGATGCCGAAAATACGGTCTTAGAACTTCTTGATAAGACCACACAATTTCCAGATACTATTGATATACCCAAAAACAATAGGCTGAATAATATTAAAAATCTTTTGTATAGTGATATTCTCACGGTTGAACAATCGGAGAAAAAGGGCTATATGGAGTATTTTATTGAAAAAGAGGATGGCATAAGGTTATTCTCTGCTAAAGTACTGTTTGAAGAAGTTTCTGATGAAAAGACCAAAACTACAACAGAAATTTATCTAGTACCAGCAAAATCTACATCTGATGTTGAAAAACATTTAAAAGCTCATTTGAAAGATAGCGTATTTGATTTCAAAATTCCAGATATAAATGGAACTAAGTATGATACGATCTTAGTATTGAATGAAACGCATCGAAGTTTGGTAAATGATTATGATATGATTAAGAACCGGCTTTAATGTTATACATTCCGAAACATTTTGAAGTACAGGAATTGGTATGTCCTCATGTCTATAAAAAGTGGGGACATAATCCGAACTTCATCTGGAATTTCTTTGATCCTCGTCTATTGAAAACTCTTGATTTTTTGAGAGAAAAACTAAATAAACCAATTTATGCAAATAATTGGACTTTAGGAGGTGTTTTTGATGAGAGAGGTCTTCGATGTAATTTGTGTGATTTGGTAAAATCTAAAACTAATTTATCGAAAACATATATGAGTTCCCACATTTTAGGAAAAGCCTGTGACTTTGACGTTAAAGGTATGGCCCCTCAGGAGGTAAGAGCCTGGATCATTTCACATGCTAACGAACTTCCATTTTCTCTTTCGTTAGAGGATAAGGTGAATTGGGTCCATATTGATATGAGAGAACAACAAAATCAAAAAGTTTATCTATTTACAGTTTAAAAAAATGAGTTTAAAACATAATTACAGAGCATGGTATCCTGAACTCCCAGACTTGCTTTTTGGACATGTAATGGGAGTAGACGTATTTAATGCTACAAAATTTCTAGAACTAAGGAATGCAGACCTTGAAGTGTGTACCGTAGATGATTTCAAGGATAGAAATAAATCGTTAATCAATTACTATGCTGATAAGTTGAAAATTAATGATCCAAATGAACTTTTCCTTGTTGATGACAATGGAGATACAATGATGCATGCATATTTAGCTTTTGCCTTTGTTGCATACGTTGATCCTAATTTTTCAATCTATATGCACGATCGCATGCATGAGTTGTTTACTAATGGGTTCCTTGTATCTGATAACTATTTGGTCGTTTCTGCTAAACAGAGATTACCAAAGAAAGTATTGAATCAATTAGTTTCATAAAATGGCAAGACAATCAAGACAAGAACCAAAAGGAGTTCTTGTCTTTGATCCCAAATTTGACCTGATAGCCATAACAAAAAATATAAATACAGCAGCTAAGTTAACCGGTTCTTACGCTGTATCAGTATGGCTAAACGTGAAAGGAGACCTTATTTCTACCAATAACTTATACTTCAGAGTTATTCCTGATGACATAGAAGTTGACCTTTCCGATTTTAATTCATTAAAACTTCAAGATTTTGATAAACTATGTGGGTTGGAGCGGACCTATGTGGTTCCGGAACTTCTGCTCAAAAGAACAAAAAGATTTAACAAATCAAATAGTAAATAATAATGGAAATACAAATTATAAATAAATCGAAACACCAACTCCCTTCTTACGCAACAGAACTATCTGCCGGTATGGATATCCGTGCAAACCTAACAGAACCCGTAGTGCTGAAACCATTGGAACGCAAGCTGATCCCGACCGGATTGTTTATTGCTCTTCCTGAAGGTTACGAGGCTCAGTTACGCCCTCGTAGTGGATTAGCATTGAAGCATGGTATCTCTCTGGCTAATGCTATTGGGACAATCGATGCCGATTTTCGAGGTGAAATAGGGGTAATCCTTATTAATCTTTCATCAGATCCATTCACTATATGCGATGGAGAGCGTATCTGCCAGATGGTTATCGCCACCCACAGCCAGATAAGCTGGAAACCGGTAGAAGTCCTTGACGATACGGAACGCGGGACTGGTGGTTTCGGTCATACGGGAAGAAATTAATTATTATAGATGTGTAATAACAATAAAGAAAACAAGCAAATGTCTAATTATATCAATAACATATTAAAGAGAGGAAGTTTTGAATTTGAAGGTTCAAATATTAAGTATGCCGTAAATAGTGTAGATAAGGTCGTATGGTTCCAGTTAGCAGATATCTGTAGTGCTATCCAGGTTAAGAATTGGTTTATGCCAGATAGCAAAGATTATGTTCTGGAGAAACTAACTGGTAAAAGAAAGACTTCATTTATTAAATCGCACTATACATGGGGTATTCAAGAAACTGATGTGATTTGGTTTTTGGAAGGTTATGCTGAAACCGATTCAATTCGCGGAGATCGTGCGTTAAGATTACAGAAAGTGATCAAAGCTTTTGTGAAGAGTGAAAAGCTGCTCGGAATACCTTCTTTTGGCACGATCAATGCTGAACTTAATTTGAATGGTTATACATACTTAAGAGAAAAAGTTCAGCAAGACGAATTACCTGTTACAAACCTTCCTGTAATTTTTAGTTATGGAGATAATCCTGTAACATTTAAGAATGTGGATGGTACTGTTATGGTAAACGCTACTGAAATGGCTAAGGGGTTTGCTAAGAAAGAAGTAAGACAATGGTTTGATAACAATAACACTACTGAAATAATCTTAGCAATAGCGGAAAAAAGGGGCTTAATTACCGAAGTCGGAAAAACCACTTCGTTGAATGCCAGCTCATTAGCCAAGATGTATCCCAGTTTGATTAATGTTGTAAAAGGTGGTATCCCAGGGAAAGTTAAACAAGGAACCTGGATGCATGAAGATGTTGCTCTTGAATTTGCTCGTTGGTTATCACCTAAGTTTGCTATCTGGTGTAATGATAAAATCAAAGAACTTATGAAAACAGGATCGGTGTCAATTAAACCTGAAGTTAATGTAGACTTTGGCGGATATCCAATCCCCGCAAAATTTAGCGATGCTTTAATACTGGCCGCTCACCTTCAGCAAACAGTAGAAATACAGGAAGCTAAAATAGCAGAAGATCAACCCAAAGTAGAATATTACTCTAATATGGTTGAAAATAGAGATTATTTCACAACTACAACTATCGCGACTGAACTTCGCACTTCCGCTCAAATTCTTAATCAATATTTGAGCAAAAGAGGAGTGTTAAAGGGATGTACTGGTGTTTGGACGGTAACAGATGAGCACCAAACTTTATTAGTTCCATCTCCTTTTAAATCAATCATAAGATGGAATCATGAAGGACGTACATTAATTCGTCAGCTATGGGAAGAGAGAGAAGAAGAGTTAGTAGATGCTTGATAATAACCATGTCCACCTTTTCATTTCGGATTGGTGGACATAAAAATCACAAAAACAATCATGAACGAACAAATAAGCGTATATACATTTGAAGATATTGCTACTCACATGAAAAATGAAATCCATTATTTTATGACTATAGATAATGAGGTATATTTAAACTTGAAAGATGTGGCTGTCAGCTTAGGGTTTGAAAAAGCAGAACGTAGAAATGGCAATGTAACAAAGTCAATACGGTGGAGTCGAATAAAGCAATACTTATTACAAGTAAATGATATGACAAACGTAACTCTAATAGATAGCGATACATATATTTCTGAATCGGATTTTTATGGGTTAGCTGTAATTGCCAGATCTAAAATAGCAATGGATTTTAAGTATAAGATGGCTAAAATATATATGCCTGATATCAGAAGGAAGAATGATGCTATTAGATTTGCCTCTTTCAAGAAAAAAGAGTACCTAAACGAACAGCCTTTAAATAACAAAACAATTTCAGTCAACATTTCTTCATTGATCGATAATCTCATAGTTATCAATACGCAAAGTGATGATATTGTTGAGATTATCGAACATAAAATACGTATGGCTTTAGAAAATGTCGTAAAAACATACTCAATCAATTAAAATGAATAATAATAAACAACAAATCTACGATAAGATCGTAAAAGCAAACAAGGAGTACCGGAATGGTACTCCTATTATGTCAGACTTAGAATATGATACTTGGATTGATAAGTTGAAAGAGATTGACCCGGATAATGATTGGTTCAAACATATTGAACCTGGAATGGAGGTGTCTGAGAATAGAAAGACAAAACTCCCTTATCCCATGAAATCGCTTGACAAAGTGAAATCATTGTCTGAACTTAAGAAATGGTTTATAAAGATCGGATTAAAAGATACTGACGAAGTGGTAGTCACTCCTAAATACGATGGTATAAGTTTACTCTGCAATGAACGAACAATGATGACTTACTCCAGAGGAGGAAGTGATAATGAAGGGTTAGATTGTAAAAAGCATATGGAAACAATGAGGTCAGTATATCATGACTTTCATTCTCCTATTGAATATACATTTGGAGAAGCAATTATTACTCACGATTGTTGGAGAAAATATTTTCAAGGTAAAATAAACCCCTTGAATGGACAACCTTACAAATCTGCAAGAAATACTGTTTCAGGTTTGTTCAGACGTGACATTCCTTCTTCTGATTTACTAAAGCATGTTCGACTATATCGTTATGGTGCATTTGGAGAAGGCTCTAAAGGTTTTGATAGTTATATTGACTTAGTTCAATATATGCAAAGAATATATGGGGATTCCACCTGTAGATCTCTGTTAAAGGTATCTGATATAAATGAATATAATTTGAAGATGTTGTTTGACGATTGGATACGAGAGTGTGCAATTGATGGTCTTGTGCTATATGTGAATGATATAAGTAAATGGGATTCTATTGGCCGTCATCCATCAACCGGTAATCCTCAGTGGGCAATTGCTTACAAACCTGAAGAGTTTACATCGGCAGAAGTTACTATAGTAAAATATATAGATTGTAAGGTCTCAAAGAATGGATATTTACGTCCTACAGTCGCGATTGAAGAAGTAGAACTGGAAGGTGCTACTATAGAAAACCCAACAGGATACAATGCTCGCTTCTGTTTTGATAAAGGAATTGGAGCAGGGGCGGAAATTCGTGTAATTCGATCAGGGGCAGTTATTCCCAAAATCGTTGGGGTTAATAAAACTGTAATAAAAGAAATTACAGAAATTGCGTTTTCTAATTGTCCATCATGTTTTAATCCAACAGTATGGAATGAGACAAAAACAGATCGTATGTGTCCTGATCCGAATTGTCCAGGAAGACTGTTGGCTAAGTTAGTTTACTTCTGCGAGAAGATGGAATATGAAGATATAGGAGAGGAAACATTGAAAGCAATCTTCAATGCCGGGATAGAAACCCCAAGACTACTTCTTCAGGTCGATTTGTCTGATTTGCAGAAAATAGATGGTATTGGATATGATACGGCCAGTAAAATCATTGAGAAGAACCGATCTATATTCGATGAAGGTGTTAGTCTCCCTAAATTAATGGAAATTTCTGATTGCTTTGAAGGAATTGGAGAGAAGAAGGCTACGCTTTTATTATCTAATATCGACAATGATACTCTTAGGCTGTGGACCAATAGAGAACTAAGTACTACAGATCTTTTGGTAATTGTCAATATATTGAATAATACAAAGGGGATAGGAAAGAAGATGATCGACGAATTTTTGAGTAATGAAAGAGTATTTGTAAATTGGGTAAACGAGAATCAAATCCCTATTGATTGGAATGCAAAAGATACTGGCGATTTGTTAGCTGGTAAGAAGATTTGTTTTACTGGCGTGCGAGATCGTCAACTGGAGGCACTTATCATGAAAGCTGGAGGAAAAGTGACTAATTCTATCAGTAAGAATACTTCATGGCTGGTTGCTGATGATCCAAATTCTTCTTCTGGAAAGGCTGTTAAGGCTCGTGCTTTAGGAATTTCTATTGTAACTATTGATGAAATAAAAAATCAACTTGGTTTATAAATCTTAATTCTTTGTTTAGTTGATTTAAAATCGTGTGTAAGAAATATAAAGTTCTGACCTCTTGTGAATTAAGGGGTAAATGATTTGTTTTGTATGAAACATAACTCTAATTTCGCATTAAAATAATTGATATAAAAATTAAAGTTATGGCGAAAAAAGGAGTATTGACAACGGCAGATTATTTACCTTATGAAGAGTATAAAGTGGTATTGAATAAGCTTCATATTGATAAACGTTATATTGATGAACTGTACTTTGTGATAGCTTTCAGTACCGCTTTACGTGTATCTGATATAATTCAACTACGTTGGGAAGACATATTAGATACCACATCTCTCACATGTATAGAGATAAAAACCGGTAAAACAAGAAAGATTAAAATAAATCATACAGTACAGGAAAGAATATCTCTATTGTACGAATTGTTAGGTAAACCATATAAAGGATGGTTTCTTTTTAAAGATAGTCTAGAGGAAAACATAACTCCTCAAACGATCAATAGAAGACTTAAATACATAAAGGATAAATATGGCCTTGCCGTTGGTAATTTTTCAACACATACTTTCCGGAAGACTTTTGGTAGGTATGTGTATGAGAAGATGAATAGGAGCCAAGAAGCATTATTGTTATTGTGTATGACCTTTAATCATTCAAGTCCTACAGTTACTTTACGTTACCTGGGGATTCGGCAAGACGAGATAAATAGTTTGTATGATTCAATTGAATTTTAAATCTAAAGTATGTTTTTATGAAATCAAGTTAGCCTGTTTGTTGTATTTTACTATTCCACTGAGTACATTTTCCAGAATGTAATACTTAGCGAGTCCTTCGCTATAGATATTTATAAATCATTCAAAAAAGATTATTATGGGCACAATGTGCGAAAAAATGGATAACCAAGATTATTCAAAAGTTATTAGAGTTAGAGAAGATAGTGGTAAACAATTAGTGTCGGCCAGAGAGTTATATATTGGGTTAGGATATAGAGTAGCGGATTATTCTAGGTGGATACAAAAGAATTTATCTGAAAGTCCTTATTTTATTGAAAATGAGGACTGGATATTACTCCGCATAAATGAGGAGTATTCTGGTAGAGGCCAAAAAGCTAGAGATTATGCTCTAACTTTGAATATGGCAAAGAAGTTAGCAATGATGGCTAAAACTGAAATAGGTGATCAAATCCGTGACTACTTCATCCAGTGTGAAAAGAAGCTACAATCAATGGTTAGAGTTCTTCCCCAAGATTATCCTTCTGCTTTAAGAGCATTAGCTGATGCTGAAGAAGAGATACTAGAGGCATTGGAAACTGTCAAGCAAAAAGAACTAGAGGTGAAAGAGCGTGACAAGTACATAAACTCAAATCACCATAAGGTAAATTTCTTTGATCACTGTGTCGAAGATGACGAAAAGCTTTATGATATGCTTGAAGCTTCTAAGATTCTGATGAACGGACGTAAGGGAGGAAGAAATACTATGATGTATGATTTGCGTGAAATGAAGATCCTGATGTGGAATAATTTACCGTATGAACAATATATCCAAGCTGGGTATATGAAAGTGAAAATTGTCAAGACGGTAGATAAGTATAATGTTGAACATTTCTCCAAGTCTACTTTAATTACAAATAAGGGGTTGGGGTATTTAAAGAAGAAGCTGGATGAGAATAATATAATACTGTAAAAATGATGATTAGAGAAGAGGATCTGTGAAATATAGCATATCCTCATTCTTGTTTCTAATTAGTATCTAAGTGATAATTCATTGCTTAGTTGGTACTTGTATCCATTGATTTTTGACTGACTCATATTGTAGATAAAGCGAGAAGTCTTGATTCTTATTCAATTCAATTAAATAAGGTGATTATTTACGACATTACCCTAACTAACTTTGCTAATAATACCGTTCAGAACAAGAGTTTTGGGCGGTATTTCAATATACACAGATAACTGTTTTCCCAAGCAACTTTTCTTACCAGAGTTATATATAGCAAGAACTATAAACTTTGGTAAGATGAATATCGGTAAATTCAACTCCTTATATGACCTTTTGGAAGCATTTCCTACAGAGGAAAGCTGCATCAAGTATCTGGAACAGCAACGCTGGGCAAATGGTATTCCTGTTTCTCCTTATGACCCTACGTCCAAAGTATATAACCGTGGCGATGGAATGTACCGTTGTAAGAATACAGGCAAGAACTTTAACGTCAGAATAGGAACGATGTTTGAAGGCTCTAAATTACCATTGAGAAAATGGTTCGTGGCTATCTATGAAATAACATCCCGCAAGAAAGGTATTTCATCAATCGAATTATCCAAGAGAATATCCGTGACATATAAAACTGCGTGATGCTAATACAGCGGTGGCAATAGAAATACCCAACGCAAACAGAATACAAAAGAAACCTACTATAAGTTCCATGGTGGCGAATTTTAACGAGTTCTCCACGACAGCCATAGGAGAAGTTTAACAATGTTAGTTGTTAAAGAAAGTGGGCTGCCCCTGTGCATACTCGTTAGGTATCGCCAAATACCTGTATATACGCACAGTAGGGCAACCCACAAGTATGAGCTGTCCTCTGTGCCTTGTATATACCTCTTGATAATTTGGCGATTTCAACGAGTATAAGGCACTTTCCTTATTATATTCCAAAACTTTGTCCCGAAAGACAATGCAAAGATAGTGAGAAAATCTATATCTTTGCATTCGTAATAACGTAGATTAAAGATGAATACAGAAAGTATGCAGATAATTATTGGTATTGGACAAATATTAGCTGTTGCCATAATTCCTATTATAGTGTGGGTGTTAGGTATAAAATACCAAGATAGAAAAGCCAAGAAAGAGGCTCAATTACGACTTTTTCTAACTTTAATGGCTGACAGAAAATCTAATCCAATAACAAAAGAATGGGTTGATGCCCTAAATTCTATTGACGTGGTTTTTCAAGACAACAAGAAAGTTAGACACGCTTGGAGAGAATATCTTGATAGTCTGAACGAGAAGTCGCCTCATTTTGATAGCAGTAATTCGTTTCGGCTTGATTTGCTTTCTGAGATGGCGATGGCTCTTGGTTATAAGAATTTGAAACAGACAGAGATAGACCGTTTTTACTCTCCAAAATATTTTGGGTCACAAATGAGCCGTCAGGAAATTCTCTTCCAAGAAAACTTGCGTGTTTTAATGCATTCCAAAAACTGCGCTGAAGGTTTTTCGGAGGAAGAATATCAGAAACATTATGACGAGCTGTTAGAGAGAGATGTATAACATTATCTTTCATGATTGTTTATCAAGTGTTCTATAATCGGGATTGGCTTTCATTTTACTCCGTATCGTAATATCATTGAATAGTTTACGAATACAAAGAATACCAAAACTTTCGCCAAGTTTCGGAAACTTCTCCATAAACCGTCCTTTCAGAAGGTGAAGACGCAAAGAGTGCTTTTCTTCGTCCTTATAATCAAATTGTTCCTCAAACATAATCTGATTGTTCCGTTCTCCTCTGACGATGATATTAGCCTCTTTACCACCGTGGTCTTGTACTTCGATTGAAATAATTGTTCTGTTCATACACCTGCCATTTTGTCATTTTACTTCTATAACTTTGTCGGGATTATGCCACTTTTAAGACAAATAACCGATTGGCATACCGATTGTTATACAATAAGTAAGCCCCAACCTATCGGGTGTAGGATTGGGGCTATTTTATTGTATAACGGCAACCTGAAACATGTTGCCACTAAGAACAGAAAGGAGGTAAATATGGCAGGCAAGAACATTCATGTTGTTCGTAATGGCGACCAATGGAAGGTAAAGAAAGAAAATGCTCAACGCAGTTCTGGTAATTTCAGAACACAGCAAGAAGCATTTGAGCGTGCCCGTGAAATCGCTATTAAGAATGGTCAAGAAGTTGCTATACACGGATTAGATGGACGCATTCGTGAAAAGCATAGCTACGGCAATGACCCATACCCACCAGAAGGGTAATACTGAGATTTAGGATGTGTCCCGACAAAGTTACAGCTTGTCGGGGTTTATTTTTTCTCAATCCTTCTATTCTGCTATATGTAAACGTATAATAACTGGAAATGTTATATTCCTTTTCAAAGTTTAAGATTTCAGTTATTATAAATCAGACAAGCCTATTTGGGGTATTGTCGTAAATAGTCACCTTAAATAATTACATATCATTTAATATTAATTTTACAGAAGAATACATATCTTTGCACAGTGTTGAATATTGTGTAATATTTTTAGTCACATTGCAGATATATAATTGAATCTAATATGAAAGTCGGTTCTTTTTTACTTGGTTCTACATTTGCTTTAACGCCTATAGCAATAAATATGGGATTAGCTGCTGTGGATGCTCCAGTAGCTCTTAGTCTGCCATTAGCAACTATCTTGGAATATTATTGTGGTAAAGAAGAAGGGCTTAATAATATAGCAAGAAAATTAGGATTAAAAAAAGAAGAATTATTCTCTTTGGATAATTTTTTACAGAAAACATTTAAAAAGTCAGTATTATCTTCAAGTAAAAAATTTTATAAAAAATATGAGAAGAGTGAATATTCAAATCGGATATTGTTTAGTGAGAAAACTAAAAATATGATATTGAAATATATATCATTAGTTGATTATTCAAAAAAAATAGATAATGAAACACTGAGTTGTGTGTTTAATGAATCCTCCGATTATATTAAACTAGAAAAAACTATCAATATAATAGCGGGTATAGATTTTAACAAAAATACAAAAGATTTAAGTTCGGAGACTAAAAATAGTGTTCTGGTAGAATATTTTAAATTATTACGTTTAAATTTAAGCCATGATTTACTCTCAGATTCAGATAAATATAAACAATTTATCAATATACAAAATCAAATACTTAATGAACGATTAGATACGATAGAAGAAGCAATTAGAAACAATAACAATAGTAAGATAGGACTGTCTAAAAATGAAAAAAAATATTTATTAAATAAATTAGGCAATAAAGAACTATTTTCAAATAATATAGATGGGTATTTGAGAGAACAATCCAATAAGTATCAAGCTATTATAGATATATTAGATAGTCATACTGATAAATTGGATCAGATAACAGCTGATGTAAGTCTTGTAAAAGAAGCATTAGTTAAGAAAAAAAGCATTACCTATTTTCTTGACAAGTGTAATTTTCTTTTAATACTACATATAAATAGAAGTAAAATATTTTTAAAAGAAATAGGTGTAAATAAGTATATATATTATTTATGGACAAGGAAGTTTATTAAATTGTTATTGGGACTGTTTTTTGTATTAGGATTAACAATTGTAGCGGGTGGTTGTTTGAGATTAGACCCAGGTCTTGAAACAATATACATCACTTGCTGTAAATCGCTTGGTTTTAATAAATATGCTTTGAAAATGAGAAAATTATGCTCAGAGGATAGCCACAGAAATGCAGCTATTTATGCTAGAGCATATTATTTATATTGCTGCAAATCAGATTTAGATAACAATAAAGATATATCCTACTTAAATGAATTATATGATGAAGCAATACAAGGAGGATATGATTTAGCTAGAATAAATAAAGGTATTTTGCTATATCATATTGGTGAAATCGATTCAGCAATTAATTGTTTCTCAGAACCTATTGATTATAATCTCTATAAACCTGTTTCTTTTTTTGAAAACATATGTTATCTGTTTGATAAGTTAATATATAAGAATTGGCGAGATATAATAATGAAAGAATATTTATTTTTGTGTTATAATAAAAAGAATGTTTATGAAAAAATTACACCTTTATTGAATGAACTTTTTGAAAAATCAAATAATTCTTATTGTCTATATTATATTGGTGAATTCTATTATATTAATCAAGATTATGAAATGGCATATAAGTGTTATTTAAAATCATATAAAAAGGGTTATATTTGTGCTAAATCTTGTGTCGCCGTATCGTTAATGAAAATGGGGGATTTTTCTAAGGCTAAAAAAATTTTAGAAGAAGTCGTTGAAGAACATTACAATCATTATGCGGCATTAAACTTGTCTAAAATAATTTTAGAACACTATTATCATGACCTTGATAATAGAGCAAAAGCAATAAAGCAATTAGATGCATTATTGGTTAGTAGTGATTCTACTTATACTATTGGTGAAGCATATTATCTTTATGGAAAATATATTTTAAATAATACTGATTCTATTGCTATTTATTACCAAGAGGCTTATAAACGTCATTTTGTAAATGGTGAAATATATCTTTCATTAATAAAAAATGAACAAAGTGATAACGAAGAAAAATTAATAGATTATCTTTATGATGCGGTTAGATATGATTATCATTTAAAAGATAATTCTATAGTGGAAGATAAAGTTTTACATCTATTATTTAATCCGATTTATGAAGCCAAGACTGTTCATGGAACAAGGTTGAGAATACTCAATTTTATAGTAGATCCATTAGATTTCAAAGATGAAGCATCCATACTTGATAATATTTTTTCAAAAGATTCAACGGCTAGAATCCGCTATAATAAAACTCTCATTTTTTTGAATAAAAAAAAATTCATAGATATAAATGATGTAGATAGCATAGAGTTTAAACTTTATTCTAAATTAGAGAAATATTATTGGTATGATCTTGAAAAAGCAGTTTACTATTATACAAAAGCACATCCTTTAGCTAATAATAAAGATTATAGTTTTGTTGATAGGGGATCTTATGTATATAAATTAGCTCAAATGAAAGATACATTTAATCTTATCAATTGTTGTGAAACAATATATAAGTATGCTCACAAAAGAGATGCAGAACTAGTAATGAAATTTATGTTTGATTATATACAGAAAGATTCTATACTTATTGATGATCATTTTTTGTATAGGGTTAATTTTGATACTGTTAGATATGAGTATGACCCTCGTAATTCCTATGGGAAATATTTTAAAATGGCAAGTGATAAATTGTGTATAAAGAGAAAGTAGAGAATTTACTATTCCTTAATTGAGTATAGGTTCCCCTTTACCCCTCCATAAGAACATCCTTCAGTAGAGCAACGCTCTTCTTTAATAACCTTTATATACAAGGTATAAAGATATGTTCTTATGTGGTGTTGTCATTATCTCTTAAACAATATACATAAGGTATATAAGGGTAACTAACCATAATCCAAAAGGATTACATTAAGAAATAACAGTTAAGCATACAACAACACTTCCGCCCCTCCACCTATATAGTACCTTTGTTCAGTATTGGATAACTTTTCTGTCAGCAAGATACAGGGAACAAGTATATATCTCTTAACGCTGATTACTGGGATACCTCCAATAAAGGGTAAAATTATAGGATTTTTATTGCTTTCGGTTACTTCACATGCGCCTTCGACTATGTTCTTTGCGGAGTTCGGGTCGTCAGGTGAGACGTTGCCCAATGGATTTTGATACGCATGTAAAGCATTTGTTGCTACCTTTCCTACTTTTTGTTAGGTATTTGTTAACCAGGCAGGTGTAGTATCAAATATACATTTCAGTATATTCTTAGTAAACTGTCTCAAAGTCTTTTTAATATTTACCAGCCATCTTCAACACTGGTAAAGTAGAACGGTTATTTATTCCCGGATACTAATTTTTCGACTGGCATCTTCCAAACATGTACTGACTGTCGTAGCTGTATCAAAGCTGGGATAAGAACAAGATCCTCTAACTCATCCCGATTTAGTATTAATGAATACTGGTGAGGATTTTTCCACGCTTATATCTTCATCATGGCTACTGAGTTCTTGACAACTGCCAGGGTTATCTAAGAATATCGTTGGACCATGAGATAGGGTATAAGGTGTCCTTTCTCCCTCTTGAAAGAGGAAGTTTATAGAAGAATAAGAAAATAAAGAGAAAAATGTTTGAAAATATAAGCGTTATTTTTAATTTTGTTGGAATGAGGAAGATTCTAGTCACATTGATTTTATTCTTCTCCCCAGTATTGTTAACCGCACAAAAATATGCCGCAACACTGGAGCAGCTTCAATATGCCATCGATACTTCAGTTAAAGCAGTTGATAATATAAATGAAGCCGGAGAGTATTGGACCGGCATAGAAGAAAGTTTATCTCTTAATCGGGATCAATCGAGTATGACGAATACCCAGATCATCAGGATCGCCTATGTGATGAGAAAATTAGTGGCCGAATCTGAAACGTATATTGACAAGGTTGATGATTACCTCGATAAAGCCATATCTGAGGCTTATACAGCGGGTTTTAGTGAGTCGGAGGATTATGCTTTGTCTGGACAAAAAGAACTCAGAAAAGCGATGGATGAGCTTTATTCTGCCAGGTTGAACTTTGGATACGCAGAGAAGGAAACTGACTTCAAAGAAATTTTGAACTGTCTGGATCAGGCTGTGAAAGATATGACTGCTGGAGGTAATAGGGTGATTGATGTGATGGAGTGTATCAAATGTTCGGCTAGTTGGTTAAAATAAAATAATATGAAGTATGAATATTAACGAATTATCATTAGAGGATGTATATAGTGATCAAGATTATAAAATGAGAGATTTGAGTTTTGTGATTGCTAACAGTGTGAGTCGAGGAACTGGTTTTCTTATTAACACCGCTGGAGTTTTCCTTTCTGCAGGACATAATTTTAAAGAAGAATTGGATAGTTATAGAGCTTATTATAGAGGAAATGAATTTTTTATTTCTCCAATATTAAAAGATTATGACGATGATAAAGGTGCTGATCTATTTATTGGTAAGTTGAATAATTTTGAAGAGAGAATTGTTATACCTTTTACTTTAAAGAACTCATCAGAATTAAGTGTTGATCATGAATTATATATTTGTGGTTGGAATACACGTGAAAATATACCAGGAAGTATTGAGCCTTTTGGGGATAGTATTCACTTTTTAGGAGCTAGTTCTTATTGTCATATTATATCTAATTCTCTGTCTATAGAAGATAAGACAACGAAAGGGATTATTACCCCTAGATCGTTTAGGAATGAATTTAGGCCATTAAAAAAATACTATGATACATATCGTGGATTAAGTGGTGGAGCTGTCTATTGGAAATATAATATATACGGTATTTATATAGGAAATTGTTTTTGCTCTTCAGAATATATAATTGAAAAACTAAAAGATCTCAAAATTGATTGTTGTATTTAATTTATCATGATATGGATAAAAACAGTAAAATACTAATAGGACTTTCCGGAGAATATTTTGTTGTTGGCATGATGAATATTAAAGGTTGGGTTGCAAGTCTAACATTAAAGAACTATCCTTCTGTAGATATTTTTGGCCTTAATCCAGAAATAACAGACTGTTAATATTCAAGTTAAGACAACTAGATGTAAAACGAATTATTAAATTGGATTAAAAAGGAGTCAAAGAACAATTATTAGAGGAAAAATCAAAGGTCCATATGTATTTGTGCATATTGATAATAATGAAGTTATTAATTATTATATTCTAACTCGTGAAGAAATGATAAAAACTGTTGAATACACAGATGATTTGTACTATAATCGTCTTAGAATTAGATCATTAAATGATTGTCCAATAGAGGTATATTTGAAGGATCTAATTCAATATAAGGACAAATGGGAAAATTTATGGAAATAAATTAATAAAACAACTTATGATGCTTTTATTATTGTTGGATCATTATTGTTCTTTTTCAAAAAAATATCTCGATAACATAAGTCTCTATCTTGCCAGCTGGGAATGGAGTCAATAGTTTTTTAATTTCAGATTTTTTCAGTAGTTTTGTCAAGCCATTCATCATATATACCAGCCATAGAGAATATCTCTTCATCTTTAAGAAAAATGTAGTAAGGAATCTTCTTGTTCCCTTCATGTCTCCATTCAAAATAACCAGTACTGGGGACTAGACACCGTTTTGACTGGATCGGCTCCCAAAACGAAGGTTTCTGAAATAAGATATCTGCTCTGACGTTAAGTGTCATTCGTTTGATTTTATTAGCTTGCTTCTCGTCTTTCACCGATTTTCTCTTATTTTCGGTTTTTTGTGATATCTTTGCAGAGAACAACAGACCTTAATGAGTTAAAGATATTTATCTTGATAAAAGGTTATTGATAAAATTATAGAGATCAAAGATATGGCAGTGGAGAGAAAGTTTAATAATTCTGCTATCGGTTCATGGGCTGGATATATCTATCAGGGTCTATGTGCCGTGTACGTCGTTCTACATTATTTTCATGACGTTGTCAATAATCCAGAACTTAGAGATAAGTATGGAAAATATATTCTTTATCTAGATTCTTACGATGATTTTTCAATCCATGATGGAGCCAATATTGCTATTTCCCTTCATCAGTGTAAACTTTATAAGGACAAGAATAGTTTCTCAGAGGCGTTGGAACAGATGAAAGGTCTTTATAAAAAACTTAAGGAAAATCTTATTTGCACAGACACGACTAATTTGTATTTCCATTCCAACCATTCCATCAGTGATGAGGAAGTTAAGAATTACAAAGATTTTCAGGAAAATGAAACTCGGACAGGTGAAGAACTTGATACATCAATAAGTCAATTGGTAAAGGTGATTACCCAGAAAGGGGAATTTCAATATCCCTCATTTCGTATATGTGCACGCCTTTATTGGTTCGTAGACAAAAGAGTCATAGCTCTTCATAATGAATATCTCAAAGATGAGCGCAGGAAATTGGTTGATATTGTCCGAGACAAGGCGGCAGGAATTCTCTTTGAGGAAATTTTTAAATTATTCGATACTGATGACTTATGCTTGGTTGAATCAGATGAATACGCTCACCTTTTGAAGTTTCACATGATTTCTGCCATGAAGAGAATCATCGATGAGAACAACGATCCTGCTGATTGGGAGGAACAGGATTTAATTTTGGCTCCGGAGTGCGTTCATAAATTGATTGAGCTTATTATGCAACAAGAATTGAAGAACTTTCCGACAATTGTGCAACGCCTTATGCCTGGATTACCATATAATAAACATCAAGAGCATTTAAAAGAGTCAACGAACGAACCAATTCTAAGGGAATTGATGTCCACAGTCGGGTTTTGCAAACTTCCTCTGGAGGATTCATTTGTATGGGTGAAAGATTGTATGTTTCATGCTCCTATCACGATAGCCCTCTCAAATGCAAGACAAATATGTAGAAAATTATATAATAACAGGGCTAATTTGGATTGTCTGAATGAATGTGACTATCTAATAGTTAATCATCGAATAGGTAAAGAGATGGATTGCAGTATTGTGATGAGGAATATTATTGGAGATAAATATGAGGGAGATCCGCGAAGTATTTTCAATAGTAAGAAAATTGGTCTGATGGATATTAAGGAATTCAATAAAATATAGAATCATGATTGATATATTAAGAATACTTTTTGAGGACTGTGGTTATCAAAAAAAGGTCTCTGAAGAGAACGGGCTCTGGTTCTGGAGTAGTAAAGATTATTCTGATTTCTGGATTGTTGCAGAAGGGAAAACTTTTAATGATGAGAGAGCCGAGGATATTTTTAATATGAGTCTCCAAGTATTTGACAGGAGAAAAGAAGTTGAAAAGAATCTGTCGCTTTTATTGGTCAAACAAGTTGATAACCTAACTCCAGAATTGACGGAATGGATTATGAAACAAGAGAACGATCCTTTTTATTTCAAGAAGTATGTGATTGTATATACTGATGAGGATCTGCGTCTAATGAATGAGACTCTGGATGGGAGAAATCTGATTGACTTCATTCTTGATATGGGTATTTTCAATGCTCTCAAGGAAGAAAAATTATCCACCAGAGTAGGTAAATATCATCTTGCTTATTCCTTTGCCCATAAACTTCCATTCCTAAGACTATCTATGGATAAAAATGTTGCCAATCTAGACTCCAATGAGTTTATTCCGTCTGAGCAACTAAAAGATATCTATGACTGGGTTATGGATTTGAATATGAATCATGAAAATGAAGAAGATAATCTGGAGGAAATTAAAAAGGACATAATTGCAAAAGTTGAAGAAAATGGAAAAGATATTGCTGAGAAAGATTAAGACAACTAATTTCAAAGGTTTTGCTAGTCTTGAAATAGATTTCCCCCAGCAGATGATTGTGCTAGGTGGAAAAAACGGATTTGGAAAAACCACCATATTCGATGCCATTGAATTGGTTCTTACGGGGAAAATAGCACGATTAGACTCTTATAATGAATTTATCAATAAAAAATTTAGTTTTGATCAAGAAAAGAAACCCCTTGTGTATGATCCCCAAATACCGACTGTAATAGTAGAGGTACAGTTCGAATACCGGAACCAACTAATTTGGTTCAAGAGAGAAGCTAAGGCTCAACAGATTACCAACCCGATTTCATTTGATGCTTTTAGCAAGTTATATACAAAAAAAGAGGAAGAAGGAGAATATGCTGTTGTGGAAGAAACAAGTTTACTCCCTCAGTCCTTGATTGATTATTTCGATTTCTTACATTATCTCGATCAGGAAGAAGCTGCAGCATACATAAAAAACAATTTTTGTGAACGCAACTCACAATTGAGCAAATTGTTTAATATCCAAAAATTTGATCGGGATATTCAGAAAGTAAAGAAATGTGCGACACTATTAAAGAAATGCCGGCAAAATTTAACAAATGAAAAAGGCGAACTAACGAATGAGATAGACCAGTTAAAAGAATCCATTCGAGGAAATAAAGGAGGGGGTGCGGGATATATCCGACTTTTGAATTCAGATGAGAATTGGGATAATGAAAATCCCGTATTAACATTAAATGACATATCTTACTATCTTGGAGAAGAAGGCTATCTATCTAAGATGCTTTATTGCTGTAATCACTTTGACGAGTATAAAAGGTATAAAAGAAATAATAGGCTGGCTCCATATTTGGAAGAAAAGGAACTAAACGCATTAAGTCGGTTCATATATTACAGTCCTTTTCAAAACGAGTTAAAACTATATAAACTGCTGACAGATAAGTTGATCGGTCAGTTAAAAGAACTGACTCTTAAGGAACTAAGCTCATTCACGCTTGATTTCGATATACTTAAAGATAGAATAGATGAGGATAGCAAGAATAGGTTGTATAATATGAGAGATGATCTAATTAGCCTATTCGAAAGTAGCCAAACCATTGAAAAAGCATTTTCCGAACTCTTAAGTCAAAGACAGGCTATAGAGAGGACTCTGAATAGTGGAGAATTCTCCACAATGTCAGCATGTCCTTTATGCGGTAATGAGTACGACAATCTGGCATATCTCCTCAAAAGTATAAAAATACACGGTGAAAAGCTGAGGGTAGAAGTAGGCGATATGGCTGGGCGATTGAACCGTCAATACCAAATTCTTAAGGAGCTATATAATGAACAGGTTATATTCCCACTGCAAGAGGATTTAAAGAATAAGAATTTCAATCAGGAAGTATTCCAATGTCTCACAGACAATGCATTGTATGAGTTTATTAAAACAACTGAGGTGAAAGATAATATATTTTTTAACGGAGGAAATTCATTGATTGAGACCAAGGAAAAGGTTCTAGTAATTCTGAAGAATAATATCTCAAACTTAAATCCTGAAGTTAATTACAAACTTATGGATTCTTTCTTTAGCACGGAATTGCAAAAAATAAATCAGGAAGTATTTACGCGGGAAAACATAGAAAATAAAATCGTTTTTCTGTCTGATAAATGGCGTCAACAGTCATCTGAAAGACTGATCAGAATTGAAAAGGTGAGAAATCACATTTCAGCCCAACTTGTTGAGTGTGAAATTCGTATAAGAAAGATAGATGCTTTAAAGAAAGAAATAGAAAAGCAGAAGACAGAATATCTGAAGCATATAATATCCAATATCGAGATTCTCTTCTACATTTATAGCGGAAGAATAATGCAGGAATGTCATTTCGGGAGAGGTATGTTCCTTAAACGAATCGGTAAAGACAATATGATAATATTCCGCGCTGGTGATTATGACGGAGAGGTTGATGCGCTCTATACACTTAGCAGTGGGCAGCTTTCTGCGTTAATAATGGCCTTTACTCTTTCTCTACATAAACTGTACGCTAATGCATCATTCATTGCAATCGATGATCCAGTACAAACAATGGATGATATGAATTTATGGGGATTGATGGAAACATTACGACATGAATTCAGAGACCATTCTTTATTGTTATCAACGCATGAAGAACATTATGGAGCTTTGTTAAGATATAAACTCAGTAAGGCAGGTATCAGCACAAAGTATTATGATATGCAAGAACTAAGGGTGGCGAATAATAAAAAAGATTAGTAAATAAAGTAACCCGATAAAGTCCCCGTATAAATCATAGAATCGCTATATAAATCTAATAAGTTTATAGCGATTCTATGTTTATAATATGCTTTTTATTAGAGTATTGTTAGATTTCTTTGGATTTTCTCAGTTTCCAGTAATTGGGTAGCAACTCTTTTAGGTCTTTTCCCTTATCCCTTGTGTAATATGGCAACCAGGCAATTATATCGGTAAGCCATTCTCTGGGATTAACTTGGGATGTTTTGCATGATGCCAGTAATGAACATATAACAGCTGTGTTTTCTGCCGCCTCATAATTCCCACAAAACAAGAAGTTTTTTCTCAATAAAGCTATTGGCCGGGTTGCATTTTCAGCCAGATTATTATCAGTTTTGAGCCTGCCGTCTTTGAGATAATTTCTCATGCGTGGCCAAAGATACGCATCTTAGATCGATAAAAAGAAATTATGACAACCCTACATTTAGATCAGATATTGATAGGCTGAAGAAACTAAAGATTAAGTTGGAATCTATGATGTGATAGATTGTATGATATCTTTGCAAATATAATCACGATATTCTACTTTACTGTTTTGTTGTAAATAATTAGGATGATATGTTCTATAGGCTGTAATTCCGTTTGATAGTTGAAACTTGGCTAATTCTCTTTCATTAATTGAAGAGATTAGAGGCGTAGATGATGTGATTGAAAATATCTTTTCAACTCTTTTCTCATAATTAGGACCAGTAAAGAATATTATAATGTCAGGTTTTAATATGTTGACTTCTTCTTCTATGATGTTAAAATGTTCATTCTCAAAACTACGAATAATATTTGTTGGGCGATTTTTACCTTTTTCTTTGTTGCCTATTTTATAAATGTTATTCCAGATAATTTCAATTGTTTTACCTGGTAATAGACGATTTAGACTATTGTTAATATTTTTTATGTAATGCCAGAATGGAGAATTTTTTCCCCATTCATTAAGGAATGTTCGATAAGTATCCATAAAATCATCAACTGTGCTTGCTACAATTTTTGAAGATTGATCTATGGGAGTAAAAGGTCTTTTCTGTTGACGTTCCCAACTATCGGTCTCTTGTCCCATAATCATTATTTTTAAATCAGCTTTATAATGTATTTCTTCATTGACTTTTAATAGGAGAGGGTATGCAGGTGGATTTTCTCCTCTTCTCATTTCTCTGAGTAGTTGAAGAATGCATGGGTTGCCTTGTTGAAACTTTGAGGTGTATAATGTTTTAAGTAATTTGTTTGTCATTTTAAATACAATGTTTGGTTTTCTTGTCTTATTGATTCAGTAGAATATAAAATTTGCGCATCTTCTTCATTATGCACTGTAATAGAATAATTTCCATTACTTAATAATTTGCATGAGGATACGATGCAGGATTTATATAAAACATTTTCGAATCCGATTTTAAATATTTCATCATTGAGTTTAATTGAAGGGATATCTCGTGAGAAAGCCATAGCATATTTATTATTATTATCATTTTGATAATCCTTTATAATAGAGGAGTTAGGCTCGACTTCAAATGTAAGATCTTTACATTCAATAGGAGGAATTATTATTGCTTTTTGGTTTAAAAAATGTAATACTTTTTGGGCTTTATCATAACGCTCATTATTAATGTTTTTATGTTTTTTGAATTTTCTATGGATGATTTTCTCTATCTGATCAATTATTTCGTAATATTCAATACCTTTTCGATATAGCAATTCTCCTTGTTTATTAACATTTGGACTAATCATAATTGTTTTATCATCTATAATTACTTCAATATTATTACCTGTGCATAAATATACTAATAGATTCATCCAGTATATAGCTTCATATTTATTTGAATAGTAATCTGTAAATTGGGGATTCCCTGTAAAATTATATTTATTATTAATTCTATCTATGTTTATTATTATTTCATATGTATATAATGGTGTTCTTATTTTCATGTTAAGTGTTTCATTATCTACCTTATATATCTCATATTTCATATTAGAGTAATATTGTGCATTTTGAGTGTGTATAGATATATATCCTTTTTTTTGAGGGTAATCTACAATATATAGTGCTGAAATTTCATCTTTGGTGCTGAAGGTAATGTCATTAGCTGAAAAAAAATAATCAATAAGTTCATTCTTCTCTAATTTTAATGATGGCATTTCTGAGAACTTGATACCATTTATTTCTTTCAACTCTTTATTGTATTGTTTATACTTAGGATTGAATATTTTATCTTTTAGTTCATTAGGAACAGTAAACGAAATCTGACTTTTTGCTGGATATTCAGAAATTGGATTGATACTAAGAATTATATTTTTATCTTCTTTGGGGAGTATGGAAACTTCTAAGCCATTATTTCGACAGAATTTACTATATGTTTCTGTTGTGACTCTTTTTTCTTTAAAATCTTTAACTATATTCTGTTTGATATTGTTTATAAGTGCATCAAGAAAAATCTCTCCTGTTGAATCAAAATAGTTAATTCTGTATCTATGTAATCTTTCTACTTTGTGAGATGGAATATTAGGAGCAATTAGAAATATTTCTTTTCTATTATCTCCAATAGATTCAAGAAGTTTTGTGAAAATTGATTCTATATTTCCATCTTCATAACCATATCCTATAAATAAAACAGATTTAGTAGCGAATAAACTCCTAACATAATTCCACATTACCGGATTTCTAATTGTATCGAAATATCGAGTATAATCTGATTTTGATATTATTATACTGTCTGGTTGTGTTATATTGCCATGTATTTTGAATATGTTGACTTTTTGTTCGTCAATATATGGACAATTGGCATCAGAAACAATAACATTACAATCCGATTTATAAACTTGTTCGAATAAGGTATCGTAATTTGTTGTTATAATATCATGAAAATGAGGGATAGAAGCTATTAGATTATGACTAGTTAAATCAAGGGGATTTTTATTAAACTCATTTTTTAGAATTTGTATTAATGAATTTCGACTACCGTGTCTTATTTGTATATACTCTTCTGCCAAATCCATTAATCCTATATTAGGGTTAATATGTGTTTTCTCTGTATTGGTTAAGTCATTATATATAATTTCAGCTAAGCGATTTCCTCCTGGGTATCCAGCCTTTAATGAAAAACCAGCACCGATGAATAAAACAATATCTTCTTTTCTTATGAGTTCAAATAGACGACTAAACATGGATATATAGATTATTAATAAAATATGTAATGTTCTTCTTGATTTGAGAAATTGAAACTATTCGTCCTTTCTCGGTCTACCTCTTTTTCGCTTTACTATTTTACCCTTTTCATCTGTAGATAGGAGGAGAGATATATTTGGAACTTCTGTTTTATCTTGTTCTATGTTTTCATTTGCTTGTCGTTTCATTAATATTTTGTTGAATTGCTGGAGAACTTCTTGAGCTTCTACTTCTGTTAGGAAATAATTTCCGGCATTGAACCGGTTATTATCCACACCAGTCATTTGTTCTTCCCGGTAACTAATAGTAAATCTATCATTGATATAGTAATAGATCTCATTCTTCTTGGCTCTGTAAATATTTAAAGGCAATACCCTTCGCTTTGCATAAGACCACTGTTTACCATATGGAAATAGGATTACATTGTAATATTCTCGTTTGTCTCTGGAGGCTTTCTTGAGATAGGTGTTGGATTTGTCACCAACTTCATAAGAAAGGTCCTTATAGAATACACCATTATGACTATAATAGGTATACATGTAAACTTTATCATCAGGACTCGGTTGATAGGCTCCATACCCAGACTCTCCGGAGACAATGTTGTAGAAGTAAGTGATTTCACCTGGAAGAGGTTTATGTATAAGGTTGATTCCTATACTCTCTTCAAAGTAATAACCGTTTGAGATCAACGTAAGCATAACATGTATCCAGTCTTCATGAGAAATATATTCAATTGAACTGCTTGGCGCAATTGTAATTGCGTCTTTTGTTAGTTGTCCTGGATGATCTGTTGATACATTATAGATGAACATAAGATTACCGGTGTTCGGCTCATTGGAGTAGAACATTCCGAAGAAGGCTGGAGAGTTGTCGGCCAGCTTGATCTTGTAGTAGTAATTCTTTTTGAGGTCTATGTTATTCATTTTATATGTCGATGATATGCGAAGGTAGTTACTTTTTTAATACGAAAAATAGATTTCTAAAAAATATGCAGTATATTTAAGGGATAAAAAATTATGCTATGAGTAAGAAATTTCCACCACAAGCAAGGTGTTATAATTGTGGTAAGTTAATCCCGGATAAAGATAGGACATGGGAACATATACCTATGGATGCTTTATATAAAGGTTTTACAGAAGAAGATAAGCGAACTCGAATTCAGGTATGTGCTTGTAGATCTTGTAATCAACAGTATAGTTATATAGAACAACGACTGAGGAATTTGATCGCAGTTATTGGTCTCCTTAAAAAGGAAAACAATTTATCTGAGATAATTGGAGCCTCAATGAGAAGTCTTAAAACTGATTTGGAATATAAAGAGCAATGGACTAAACTTGATGATGAAAATTATTATTTTAGCATTAATACTAAAGATTACGATGATATACATATTAAGAACTTAAAAGGTATTATATATAATGATTTAGGTTTTTCTTTACCTGATGATGAATACAAATTTGTAGTTATGTCTGATTGTGGAAAAGAATGTAATGGAGATGATTTCGATACTATGATAATAAAATCAAGTAGAGAATTTCTTCGAGATCGTCCTAATTGGAAAGAATCAGGCAATCTTAATATTTTTAAGTATAGACTAGGGGTGAATTGGAGTTTTAATTATGAACTACCAATTCGTGTACAAGATATTGATATTATTATTTGCCCAATGATTTATCACAATCTTGTATATGCAATTGTAAAAGCTTATAAAAATGAAGTTTATGAAAAACTAAGTAAGAGTAGTTTTTATTAAAAAAAGCATAAAAAGGCACAAACCTCTATGTTTAAGTTGCTGTTTATTAAAAACGAGACTTGAAATCTGGCTCCCGGAAAATTTTGAAGAGTTATATATAAAAGTTTTGTATTCTGGAGATGATAATTTATATAGGTTAATATAAAGGCGATTTCGTTGAAGGATAATTTGTTGTGAACTATTTATAAGGATCGTTTTAATAAATGATGAGCAATACTACGTTATATTTGAAATTATCTTCAGGAATGGTTTGGTGAGAGGTTTATTTTGGCCCTACCCTGGGTATAATTCACCAGTTTTGAGTGGGAGAGAAGCCTTAAAAACGGGACTTGAAATTAAAGGTCGGCAACATGTATGGAATCCGCTGCGCAAAGAGGGTACACCCTGTTATTTTTAATCACTTACTATTAAATTAATGTTTGTTTATTGATTTGTCTATTATGGTATATGGCTGTGCACTAATATGTTATGACCAAACGTTCACTTTTATAATAAGTGAACATGCTTGTAAGTAGGCTTTTTGCTTATATTGTGTATAACTGACACTAAATATATAAAACACTTGTTTTGTGACATATTGTCATGTTGTTTTGTCATGGCATGATTCGCTTCTTGTCTTGCATACTTACTATTAGTAACTATTGTGCTTCCTGGTAAGCACTATTGTTTAGTTGTTATCAGTCTGTTTGTCTCATTCCAGTTACTTTCTTTGTGCTTATATAATGTACGCGTATGTTATTATATTATTGTTCATTATCCTTATTAGCGTTTAAATATAATAGCATAGCAAAGGCACCTACAAAAAAGAGTATCCATTGCCACCAGCACCAATCAAACCCCATAATAGTAGTTATTTAGTTAGTTCTTTTTTTAGGTCTTCCTTTAGTTTATCAAATAGCCTATTATATTCATTCGGATTATCCAATATAGATGCTAAGTATTTATATTCAATTGTTTCGCCTTTTTTGTTGCAAATATTGTCAGGGGTGAAAATAGTATTGCCTAATAATGTGTTATAATCAACTTTGGTTTTTTCATGTAAGCGAATAAGTTGATTAATAGTTAATTCTGTTATATCCTTGTCATAATAAAGATAAACATTAGCGGGACTTTTTTTTCCTAATATATACGCTATATCGGTAGTATTTAATTGATACTTATCTTTTATGTCTTGTAACTTATTCATATACAGGGATATAAAATTTAATTAATAATTGTAAACACCATATTAGTGTTTGTTAACCACAAATATAGTGTGTGTTCCATAAAAACTATGTTACTTTGCATTGTCAACAAGAGATAACAACAACATCTCAAACTGACAAACTACCTTACAAGTGAGTAAGGACAAACACAAAAGTACTGATAAAAACTGATTCCTACAAAGGTCAAACAGGTATAATCTTTTAGCTAGTTGTATTTGACTGCAAATGTATCGTTCTTATACGCTATATAATACCATAAGGCAAAAGATTAAAGAACTACCTAAAGAACTGAAATAGGATAGAGGCAATAAAGTACAAAATGTATTGTAATGTTGAAAGCGAGATTTAAGGATTTAATCCTTTCGGTATTGCTAGATGATGATGTATTAAGAAAGAAAACAACGGCTAGACCGTTCCTAGTGTGACAGGCTAGGATAAAGTTCTTTGAAATGTTGAAAGTTAGAAAGTACAAATAACTAACAGAATTGTATATGTATGGAATAGAATGTTTGAAAGTACTTTATAATTGGAACGGTTTCCGTTTCTTCTTTATAAAACAACTCAAACATAAACGAAACATATCAGACGAAATAAAACCCGAATAGTCTGTAAAAAATGCAAGTATACTATATAAGTAACTGGAATGTTTTCGGTTAAAGTATAAGAATGTAGCAAAATGAATATACAAAGAGGTTGCATGTAGTATCGGTGTGTACGCATGGTTCCAGGTGAAGCTGGTTTGTACGGGAAAGGAATGTCTTAGAATGAATGATCGAGTATTCTATGACTGGTGGGTTATTAAGTTACGCCTAAAGAACGTGACCTCTAATAATTGGGAGTCTTTCTCAAATTTTCACACGAAAAAGTCTATAAAGGGTGAACTGTATAGGCTTGATTAGTGTCTTCTCGGATGAACTACCGTTACAAAATAACAGAATTGTCATTCTGTTATTTGGGTATGTTTTATCGTAACTTTTGCTTCTTTAGTCGGGTGCAAATATACGATAAAAATTTGTTCGATACAAATGTAGTTCGCAAATAACATAAACTTAAAATTTGGAGGATAGAATTATGACAACTAACGAAACAAACAATCAGGGTGTAGATTTTACAGTAGAACAAGTGTACAATATTCTTTACGGTATGACCGAAGAACGTTCGCGTATCTTTAAAAAGTATGATCTGGAGGATTATGCAAATTGGGGTATGGCACAAAAGAAAGAATACTTTGGAGGCAAAATAGTTATCTATACGTCAACCAAAGCGTATGTCATCCAGGATATCAAAGTAGAATCCGGGAACGATCCCGCTGCCGGTATTTGGAAAGCCTGGAAAAGTATGTTCATTCTTGCAGCTTCATTAGCTAAAGTTAAACAGAACATCAAAGAACTTGGTGGATCTATGCCATCTCTTATGCCGGTCAAAGGTGTTGTCGCAATGTATAACAACGAAGGCATCAATGTCTTTTCCAGTGATCTATATGGAGATTGTGCCGATAATATCCGGTTTGCACCAAAGTCAAAGGATATAAAAGAAGCAAGCAAACCTAAAGAAATTCGCGATTGTGGGTTCCGCCAGGCAAAAGCTATGTTTACTCTACTTGGTGCCGATAAGCTGATCCGTCAGTATAGATACGAAAAAGAGGAACCGAAAGCAATAATTCCAGCACTTCCTGAAGCTGTATTGATTGAAGAAGCTGAAGCAATTATCCTGAACTAATATAAATAATGGACGTGCCCTAAAAAGTACGTCCTTACTATGTCTATAAATGAATAATACGTATATTTGTATGGATAAAGACATGATGAAAGAACTCGGCAAGTATTTTATAGATTTGTCGAAGTATATAGTTACAAGCGTATTGATTTCCACCTTCTTTTCGAATAGTGGTAACGCTTTGTATCTAATCTGGATAGCTATTATGGTAGCTGCGTTATTCTTGATCTGGGGACTTGGATTTATGAAAACAGGAAAGAAAGGAACAAAGAAATGAATAGTACATTGTTTGCATTATTATTGATCGCCGCTATGGGAGGTAGTTTCTATTATTGGGCAAAATCTAAATGGGGACGTAAGTTCTTTGGGATAGATGAACCCGAAAAAGAACAAAGTAAGGAAGTTAGGAAATAATTCCAATCCATATTTATAGTTTGAAAGCATCTGCGAGAAATCGTAGGTGCTTTTTTATGTCTAAAATTTAAATTAAAATAGTCATGGAAATTAAGATTACAAAAACAAATACAATTAAAACGAAGTATAATTTAGGGGTTTATGTGTATGTATATGAAGGTTTTGAGATAAAGCGTAGAAAAATTGTTTCAATTGTATACGGAGATATTTCCGCCAGGTTAAAGCGAACATATACAGAGTACTACAATAACAATGAGGTTAACTCTAGATATGCCTATGAACTTACAACAGGCCAAATATACTCTGAGGATGAACTGTTCAAAACAGAATCAGAGTTGAAAGAACGATTGCTGTGTAACTTCTCCAGCATGTTCAGAAGACAGGACATAGTTGATGCAGCATTAAATAATCCTGCAATTATGTGTAGTATTAAACAATTGATGAAAGGTGATTTGTGTGAAGTGGTAAGGCAAGAACTACGCGAAAAACTCTTGGAGCCTGTAAAACAAGAAATAGCATCTAAAATTCTTCCAGGTATTGTTGAAGAGGTGAAAAGTGATGTCCGCAAAAAGTTTGCAGTAACATTTAATGAATTCACAGATCGTTGTATGGCTTAAATCTAATTGAATATGAAAACTAAAATATTACTCTCCGTTCTTTGCGGAATACTCGCAATCTCAAATATTGTAATCTATGTATCCTTTCAGAAGGATGAGCAAACAGTAAAGAACCCAAGCGATTATACAAACTTCAATGTATATGAGTCTGAATTTGAAGGAACACCGTATTTGATCTTTGTTCAGGACGGTAAAGTAGTCGGAGTTGTACATGATCCGAAAGATTATATGGAGTAAAATTGGGAATAATATGAAAAATTTGATATTCTTCGTAATTATCCTGATCCTTATAATTCTGGTAGGATCTTGGGAGTTTCATATAACTGAACAGGAACGCTTACAAAATATACCAGATATTGTATATGAACACATCTATCTCAAACTTGGAGATGGCTGCACTGATTCTGAAATCTTAGAGTATTATGATGCCCATAGAGCAGAATGCAATAAAGTTGAGTTAGAAGATTTTTGACTCTTCTTGCACAAACGATCCAGCGTTTATAACAAATATGTTATCCGGAGGCAGATTTTCCGGATGTGAACTACTTTTCTAAACGGTCGTGATGATCGCTACATATCCTACCAATTTTTAGTACAACAATCACCAGAGTATGTCAGGGGCATGTAAAGATTACTTAGCTGTAATCTACCTGGGATTGTTGTAACCTTTCTTGAAGGATATGTAAAACTCTGAATACAAAACAATAAATATAATATAAAATGAATTTAAACAAGTATTATTTAGCCTGGAAAGATGGCGCAAAAGCTAAAGTAATAGCCCGTACAATGAACGAAGATGGATTATGTCTTCATGCTTACGGTAGAACAGTAGAATCATATCACTTATATCAATGTGGAGAACTTCTTCCTGGTGAAGGTTGGAAGGAATTGTCTATTAAGGGAGATATGGTGTCAAAGATAATAGCATTAGTATAAAATGTGTGTTTTTCATGGTATTTATGTTGGCCGCAATTGTCTGAGAAGATAGTTGCGGTTTTTATCTCTAAGCGTGAACAGATATTCTGGAGGAACGTGTGTCATTCGATTGATGTTAGGGAACAAATTAATATAACGATTAAACTAAAATAATATGGAAACTGTAAATAAATTGACTTACTTTAAAACTAATTATTATACAGAGGATGGTGAACAATATAGGATCATTACAAAGGTTTCTTTGGATGATGATTGCCATAATAATATGTGCGACTGGAGTATAACAGCAGATATTGATTGTAAAAATAAATATGATAGATATATAGACTATATGGGGGGATGCTGCCATAAAGAGATCATAAAACATTGTCCAGAGTTAGCGAAATTTATTCCGTTGCACTTATCCAATCATTATGGTGCTCCAATGTATCCGGAAGCGAATGGTACATATCACGCAAAGAAAAGTGGGATGAAAGTAACTATGGAGTATTTGCGTATTTCAGAAGAAGAATATGTAGAGCTTTCCAGTGCATCTGATGATAAACTGTATTTTAAATATCAGCTTTTCAATTTAGGTATAGTTTATCGCTGGAAGAGAGAGTCGGATGTGCTTATAGAAGAACTTGAAAAACTATCTGGAAAGAAGTGGGTTAATCCATATAAACCGGAGGAAGAAAGATTCACCCTAAAATTGACTGAAGAAGAAAAATTGTTGATAGAAGATCGTATTCGCAATGATTATTATTCTGTGTCAAATATCGAAAAGCGCAAGGAAGAGGCACATCAAGCCGCTATCGCTAAAGAGAGAGCCAATATCTGTAAGAGGTTCGATGAAAAGATTTTAGAAGCAGAAACCGAGAAGAAAATATATCTGTATGTTTTAGATCATGGACTTCCTATAGACAATATGATCTTTTATTCCCATAAAAATACCGTAGTATTTAACTGGAGGGACTATGGCGATAAAATAACACAAGGAGAGTTTGTGAATTTTGTCACCAATATTGATTATTCACAGCTTCCTGAAGGTATCAAGTTTGAAATAAAATAAGAAGATAATTATGGAAAAATTAAATTTTGAAACTCTGTTAAGCATCGTAATGTGGGATTACAATCGTAATTCACTTACAGGGGAATCTCTCAGTCTTGATATATTTTGTGAGAAGTATGGAAATGTTATGGGTAAACATTACTATAAAAAATTCATCTTTGAATTTGATGGAAATATTTTGAAAATGATAGGATACTTTCGCGGAGAAAATAAGGAAGGTCAAATCTTTTGCGATATGGTTACGGATTGTATAGAAAAGTATCAACAAAGGATGGCTGAAAGGAATAAGACTAATAAGTAATAATTTATTACATATTATTTAATCAAGCTGGTAGAATATTTTTTCTACTGGCTTTCTTTTTATCTGGAGGGTAGTTGTGAATTTTATATAAAAGATGGACAGCTATTCACTCCTTGATGTCTTCAATAACACTATTTGATATTAAAACTTAACTGATATGAATAATAAGATGGTAGCTCACTTATGGGCAAATGAAAAGCAAGATTCCGCAACTGGTAGCAATTTCTATTTTGAAGGAACAAGTATATATTCTTATGGTCGTCATTTTGAGGCTGGTCGTATTGTGCGAAATAATCGTGGCGAGAAAGCTTATCTTGTTAATACAAGTCGGTATTTACTTGATAATGGTAGATGTTCAAAGGTAACGTCTTCTAAACACATGCCTAAAGTTTGGGGAGCTATACCAACCGGGAGTTTAACTTTTGGCATGGAAGAGCTTTCTGAAGGTGGAATGCTATATGTAGTAAAACAACTGGAAGCTATTAAAAACTCAGCAGAGAGATACAAGAAAGCCAGAACTGAAATCTCCTATCACGCTATATGGGAACCTTTTACAAGCTTGATGGCTTACATTGGGTTCTTTGATCTTGGAACCCCAAAACAGTTGCTTAAAAAGAGCGTAAATGAATGGCTTGGAACAAAACACGAATTAGCATGGAAATCTGATAAAGTGAAACGGGAATATGTTCGTGAACTGAAACGTATCTTCCAGATTATGTTAAATCATCAATCACTGGGTATTCTGGGTACAGTAAATGTGATTGTTGATGAAATATGTGGGGAAGGGACATGGATTAGCTATATCGAGAGATGTCAAAAGTTTCGTGCTGCCCAAGAAGATCGGGAGTCTAAAAGAATAGAAAAAGCAAGGGTTGAAAATGAAGCCCGAAAGAAAACATTGGAAGAAAGAATCCAGATGTGGAAGGCTGGTGAAATCAGGGAGTTAAATAATCCGGTGATATATGATAGAAATGAACCTAACGTTTGGCTTCGTATCAAAAATGGAAAAGTTGAAACAAGTAAGGGGATTGAATTATCTCAATCTGAAGCTGAAAGGCTTTGGAAACGTATTAAGTCTTTCCATGATGGTGCTCAATTTCAACATGATTTAGCAAGAGATTCTTCGGGTCACAATTGGGCTTTTAATAATTATCAAAGCGATATGCTTACTGCTGGATGTCACCGTATCGCTTACAGTGAAATGGAAGAGATAGCAATGAAGTTAGGGTTTATGTAAAAAAAAGGAGCTATGAGGTCGAATTTTGAATTATGGAAGGAAGGTAAGCTATCTATGTTTATCGTGTCATTCACAATTAATGGTGTGAATGGGTCTGATAATATAACGTATTCTGACGCTGAAGCAAAGGAGTATTTATCCAAATGCTGTAACGAATTTGCAGAAACAGGTTTTGAAGGTTTATTAGAGATAAGGATTTACAACCCAGACTTGGGAGACAGATGTCAATATGATAATGAAGATCAAATATTTGAGGATTGTGATTACTTATATATAGAGCCTTATTTTTCTGAGACAAAGAAATTGTAGATGATTTATTAGTTAAAAATAAAAAGCCATGAAAAAGAAATATGATAAACAATATATAGAATCTGCAAATAAGAGGATTTGGGAAATTCTAAACGATAAGAAAGAATACGATGACTGGACGCAGATTTGTTTCTCAATGAAAGATGCAGTTCAAGCAGCAGCGGATATTTTCGGATGTTCCTCTGATGAAGAAATACATAAGCTTTATTGCTTCATCCGTGAGATGGTCTATAAAGAAACTGAGAATATCCAGACATTTGATATTTTCTTTAAAAAGAAGGAGGCATGATATGGAAAAATACCGTGTAACAATTGAGTTGGACACTTTTGAAATTTTAGTGTCTGCTAAAAATAAGACGGAAGCTAAGAAAAAAGCTATTGAGAAGCTTCAGAAAAAGAAAATATCAATTTTGATCCGAAGAGGATGGCCTGATAATAAAAAACAAATTTTCATTGATGAAGAATAACTAAAATCAAGAAAGTAATGAATATAGAGGAAGCAATATCATTTGATGATATTTCCGATGATAGAATATTAATTGGAGACTGCCGTATTTTCTATTCGAATATCCACTCTCTTAAGGAATTTGGCAATTATAGTAACTGTCAGGTATTTGTTTACTTATTCGGAAGCGATGAAGGGCAAAGATTATGGATGTGCTTTGTTGAAGATGCACATAGAGATATTTACAAATTATTCTTTGAATACCTAAATAATGAACAAAAATTCGTTTTGACTGCAAATATCTTGAAGAATAGGGATTTGAAAATGGCAGCGCTTTAATATAACTAAAAACAATTTAAAAAGGAGTAAAAAAAATGACTGACGAAAAAATAAAAGAATTTAAGCAAGAATTGGCTCAATTGCTTATTAAGTATGATGTTAGTATTGCTTTTACGTGCGGAGAATGTTGCGACACGGAGGGGTTTTATGATGATCAAGTGATCATACAAGAAAATGAATCTCGTCAAAATATTGTAGAGGCGGGTGATTGGTGGCTGATGGCAAGTGATTTATTAGAGGATAAATAATAAAAAATATGAAAAATAAAATTAGTGTAACAAAGATCAAGAAAGGACTTTCAGCTCTACATGTAAATTATGGGAGTTTTTGCATAATCAGTAAAATAAATGATCTTACTGTGGAAATCCATATTCATTATATCTCTTGGATTCGTGATGATATTGAAACCGTATTGAATTTTCTCCGGGAGAATTATGGTATAGAAGAAAGGCTTAATAATAATTATTTGATAACTGAGAGGTAGATTATGAACTCTGTTGAAAAAGATCATCCTAATTATGGGGAGATAATCAAAACTCCTGATGGTCGCTTAGTTTGTCATATTTGTGGAAAGGCGTATAATAAGCTTGGAGCACATGTTGTACAAAAACATAAGATTACATCCTATGATTACAAAAAGATATTTGGATTAAATGTTTCTATCGGACTTATTTCAGATAATCATAGAGAACATTTACATGATATGGCTATTAAAAATTATGATGTAGTCGTTAAGGAAAATCTACTAAAGAAGGGGGTTAATACACGATATGTGATAGGCTCCAAAGGTCGAACTCGTGAACAATTGTCAGAGCAATCATTACGTATGTTGAAAAAAAGGAGATTTAATAAAAGATAGAATTATGTGTATCACAAATTGGCATGGCTTAGATCCAGAGAAAGAGATTTGTTTGTTAAAATATGGTTTGTTGGTCCGCTGGGATAGAAGGAGTAAATCTTACCAATGTTTATATAAGGTTTCAAGAAACAAATGGGGGGTAAGTAATATAACTCCCAACCAATTAGATAATATACTTTTTGAAGATTGGTTTGAAATTGAGAATTTGCAGAAATTTACCGGCACTCCACTTAGTGTGTGGATAGGTTTGTCGTTTGAAAAGAAACTTTATAACCTTATAAATTTTTGTGGACCTATCGATGTGTTCGGAACAATCTACAATTTTTCATCAACTCGCGAAGCCTGTAAATTAGCTAGGGTTGATTTCTCTCCAGAATATTCAATGATATAAGGCGTAGATTTAATCTAAGTCTTGCTCAATGTCTTTTAAAAAATCAGATATGCTGACATTGAAGTATTTACATAGTGTCATCAAAGTGGTAATTTTAATATTTTCATTCCCTTGCTCGATACGGCCAATTGACACATTGGTATTATAATATACCTCGCGCTGTGACTTATTGTTCTTGTCGCGTAACTCTTTGATACGTTGAACAATACGGCTAATGATAATATGTTCTTTATCTGTCAGCATTTTGTAATAACAAAGAACATCATCATTTAGAATTAAAACGCTATCGCGTACATTAGCATAATGCAAAATAATGTTTATATTTGCACTGTCAAACGAATTTAAAACATGAATATACACAGCTTACTTTTCAAGGCAATAGGATTATTAATCATTGGCTATTGTATTTATATATTATTAATGCTTGTATATGAGGTGGTTAAGAAATATTCTAAAGGAAAAGGAGAATAATAAATTAATTTTTTTCAAGGTTCGTTCCTTGAAAATTGAGTGTAAAAGTCCTTCGCAGTGATGCGCGGGACTTTTTTTATGGTGTGTCGTGCATGGCAATTTACTTGGTAGTGCAAGTCCACTATGGGGTATGTAGCGACCAACCATTAACTTAACAGGGGGCATTGTAAGGTGGAATCTGAAGGAAATCATTATGTCTGAATTACCATAACTGATGGTTGATGATAAAGAGTTTGAAATTGATTAAAAACTAAAAAACATGAACAAAATTGACAGATTAACTAAACTCGTCTCTGATGCAGACGAAGCGTATGAACAGTCCGTTATTGGTGTCTTAGACGAAATAGCTCCTGGCTTAGATATGGAATCAAGACAGAAGATTGCTGAAAAGATTTGCTGGAATAGATACGGATATAGCAGTATTGATGAAGTCATATTAATGCATGATGGTAGAGCTTTCGATAATCCTGCTTTAACAGATATCCTCACAGAACGAATCCAGAAGACAAGAAAGGAGAATAAAGAACTGGAACCGGATATTGATAAGCGCTATTGGTGCGAAACATGCGGATCGCATTCACATGAAACGAATCCTAACACAGGGTATTGTTTCAATTGTAATACTGACAATTGGGAGCCGGAAAATTATAGAGATGTAATATAATTCTATATTAAAAATAACTGAATCATGGGATATTATCCAGACAAGAGTCAAATTCCAAAAGGGTTTGAGGAATGGACGTTTTTCAACATGCCGGAAGATGGGGAAGTCGTGCAAGTACTAAGATACGGTAAAGTAGAAAGAATGAAGTTCAACAAACCGTATATGGCGTTTAATCCTCCATGTAATTATTCGAGATTAGGAGACGGATGGAGTTTAGGAACTATGTATCAAGAAGGTATAACACATTTTAAAAGAATCAATAACTAAAAATAAATGTTATGAAAGAGATAGTAAAACCAAGGTTTGAAGAAATAAAAGCAAATATCAATCAAGCTATCATGCTTCTTTCTCATTCTGACCAAATTGAGGTACTAGATAATTTGAGTAGTTGGTGTCGCAAAGAAGCTGATTGCTTGGAAAATGAACTATATAATGAATCTGATGAATAAGAAGAATTATAAAAAAGTAGAGGACGCTTTATCAGACTTGAAATCAATTCAGGAGAAAATGCGCCCTATCTATAAAGAAATAAAGTCTTTGAAGGATATCAAAAAAAGTATATCAACTATAAAAGATGATGATAGTATTGATCAGTGTATTAACGAGATCGATCTGATAATTGAAAATTTGGATAATATTCAAACAAGTTTTGGTGATTTTGTTGATTTACTTGAAAATATAGAATCTGATGATTAAAATTAATAATAAATGCATTTAAAGAAAAACAAATACTATTAACTTTCCTTTTGCTATAAAAAGGCTACTTTAGCATTATTAATAACAATCGATATAATTATGAGAGAGGAGATATTTAGAGCGTACAATGAGGCTAAGATCGATGATGATTCAATTGTTTTTTTTAGAGTAAACAATTATTATGTTGCATTATTTGATGATGCTAAAAAGGTTAGTAATGAATTACATATACCTTTGTTGACTAAAAATATAGACGATAGTGATATTATTTATATAGTGATCCAAGAGGATAATCTTGTTTCAGTACTAGTGCGATTAGACAGATGTACAGAAGGAAATTACAAATTAATAGAAACTGTTGAATTTATTTTGTAAATATATTTTGATGAGAAATAGTAATAAAGAAACCACTAGATCTTCATTCTGGTGGTTTTTAATTTTAGTGTTTGGTCCTATTTCAATGTTGTGGGAAAATTGTAGTTATCGACCCATAGTTCAAAAAAGAAATGCTTTGATTGAAGTGAATTGTTCAAATGTAAAGACTATGTCTGATAAAGAAATTGAACTCGCTTACCAATATGGTGTTGATAATGGCTGGTTTAAAAAATAATATTTCAAACTATTTTTAATATGAATGGTAAATTTAAATTAATATATGACGATTCTTGGTATTGTGTTGAAAATTAATATTTTATATAATAAACTATACAAAATATTAATTACTTCTTTGGTGAAGAATTATTATAAATGATGTTATTATAAAGTGCTAAAACACAATATTTTATGTTGAAAATATTATCAAATAAGTTTGCTTTTCTCGTTTTTATATCGCTATCTTTGCAGAGTCGAATTGAGAGAGTAAATCGATTAATTATATAATCAAATGGCAATAGAAGAAGTTAAGAAAAAACAGTTGAAGACTAAATTAAAATTTAAAGAACACGAGTGTACAGGAGAATTGGTAGCTTGGGCATTTTGGGACAAAACTTTAAAATCTCTTCGCGGAGTTAATGAAGATAATGAAAGCAAAAAAAGAATTTGTATATTGTCTCCAGAATTGAAGGAAAAAGATCTTGTTAAGCCTGGTATTTTGTATTCTGTATTAGTTCATTCTAGTACCAACAGATCAAGCTACATTGTTGATTCTGTCAAAGCGTACAAGTTTAAAGCGAAACTTGAGACACAAATTATCAAGAAATGTTTTTATCAAACTATAATCACGATCGGAAATCAGAAGGTTTATTATAATCCTTTCGATGGAAAGTCCGAATATAGTAGAACACTGGATGGAGTATTGGAACTATTGCAAGAAAGAGACGATATTCTTAATAAGGAAGAGATTATTAATGCACTTAAGCGCAGTGCAAGGACCGTTAACAAATACATGGAGGCTGATGGGTATATCTTACCATCTAAAAAGAAAGCTGTTTAAAACGCCAACAAACGATATTATATTGAATGCTTCACAATGATTGGTGAAGTTCCAACCAAGGGCATAACGTGTGATGCTGCACATTCTATAAAACATGGTGTCACAGAATATCAAGCCCACGATCTAAAGTCTGGAGATCGTATATTCTACAAAAATCTGGGTAATCAGACAGTTAACATAGGTGAGTTTTTAGCAATAGTTGATTCAATCAAATACATAATAGAGACCAACTACCCAGATAAAATCATTTATTCTGATAGTATTACCGCAATAACTTGGATTAAAAATAAGAAGACTGCTTCAAACAAACGTAATAATGATTTGAAGAAGGCTGAAATATATCTTCGTGTTATGAGTTATGATGTGGACAAAATAAAAATTGTTCACTGGAATAACAAACTATGGGGAGAAATTCCTAGTGATTTTGGTAACAAATAAATAATCATTTAAATATTAGTATTATGTACAGGCTAATAATTGTGTCTGTTGGGTTCCTGTTGTTTCTATACTATGCTCATGTTATAGCATTTCTTTTTGGTATAGTTAAAAGTATAGGTAGTAACAAAAAAGTAACCTTATGGAAATGTTTAGTGCCTTTTTATTTTTGGATAAATTTAAAATAACAAACAAATGAGCGATCAAAAGAAGAAAATTATTGGAATTGTAGTAATTATTATCGCGTTTTTAACTCTAGTTACACTTCCTAAATGTGGGGAAGATGTAAGGAATGAGGAAATTGTAATTAATCAGGTCCCTTTGTCTGGTGAATTGGAATATTGGACAACGCCAGGATTTAAGTATCAGGGATGGGGACGAACTACATCTTATTATAAAACGAACCAAATTTGGTTTAACGAACTTGAAAAGTATAAAGATGATAAGGGGAATGTAATGTTGCGGCCAACCGGTGATAATCCCGCTCTTCCTATTACTTATAATGATAAAGGAAAGGGATATGTATTAGGTAGCGTGAGAGTAGAACTTCCTACAGATACTAAAAGTTTGAACCGTATTCAAACTCATTATGGCTCAATGGATAGGTTGATTAATGATCTTATCAAACCTACTCTAGGAAAAGTAATACTTGCTTGTGGCCCTTTAATGACTTCATTAGAATCTGTAAGTGAAAAGAGAACTGATCTTATCGCTTATGCAACAGACCAATTGAATTATGGAGTCTATAAGACAATGGTTAGAGAAATGGAATCCTTCGATCAGTTGACAAACGAAAAGAAGATAATAAAGGTCGCAAGTCTAATTACTGACTCTATTTCTCCTAATGGTTATAAACGACAAGAAGAATCACCGTTTGCATATTATGGTCTGAAGGTTTCTCAGTTATCGATCTCTGACATGGAGTATGAACAGGCAACTATTGACCAGATTAATAAGCAGAGAGAAGCTGACATGTCTTAACATAATAGGACCTTTACGTAGCAATACGTATAGCAAAGGCTTTTAATTGCTGGAAAATCCTTATTGATAGCTGTATATAAGGACAATCAGCAGCCAAGCACTAAATAACAATAGCAATCATATTAAAACCAAGGCCAATGAAGTATTTATTTAACGTCGGTGATAAAGTTGACAACTTTACACTTTTAGAACATATTAGAATTGAAACTGCTGCAGGTAATAAAGAGTGGCGGTGGAAATGTGTAGATGAAAATAGTATATATTATTATATGCGATCAAGAGCACTTTATCTAAAAGCTCAAAAAGCACAAAAGGAAATAGATAGAGTAGCTAATAGTCATTATTATGAGAAAATGGGATTAAATCAGATGGGTTTGCGAAGAAAAGTATTTGGAGAATATATTTCTAATGCAGCGCGAAGATGTATTCCTATGAATTTAAAGTTTGAAGAGTTTAATCAGTTAATTAACGAAGATTGCTATTATTGTGGATCTCACCCGTATGTACATGAAAGTTTAATACCTAGAGCCAACAAAGCAGAACCAATGCTAAGGCACAATGGTATTGATAGACTTGATTCAAGTATTGGTTATGAGAAATTCAATTGTGTTCCTTGTTGTTTCAAATGTAATAGGGCAAAAGATACTATGGGTTCTAAAGAGTTCATAGATCACATTGAAAAAATACACAATCATATATTTAGTGAAGGTTCAACGACTATCCTGAAAGGGAGTACATCTGAAATGTATGCAGATGGAAAAGGAGCCTCTCCTCATTCAATCGAATAGGAGAATGATATAGTCTAATCTATATGGTAACATATAGCAGTCGCGAGACGCAACAAGTGTTATGAACTTGTTGGAATATAAATGATAGTTACAGCTAAGGCCAAGGCTCTTGAAGCAGTACAATTGAGGGTTCAGGCCGAAGAAGAGGGTAAGAGAGACGCAGAAAAAGCACGTTGGAAACAAGAAGAGATTAAAGCTGTAGAAGTAACTAAAGCGCAGCAGGCATATGAAGTTGCATCTCTTCAAGCAAAAGAAGCAGATGAAAAAGCAAAGAAAATCATTGCGGAAGGTAGAGCAGAAGCAGAAGCTAATCGATTGAAAGTACAGGCAGGTCTTACTCCACAAGAAAAGGCAGAATGGGAATATAAGACAACTGTAGGAGTTGCCGAAGCATTGTCTAAATCAAATGTACGTTGGGTTCCAGAAATTATGATGGGTAATACTGGAGGCGGAAATTCAATGGATGCTGTTGGATTGAAAATGATGTTAGATATAGCAAATCAGATGAAGAAATAATTTAATATTAATAGTAGTAAGTAATTAACTTGAATAAACCGATTTATTATGGGATTTGAATGGGAATGGTGGCAATACATTTTATTTATTGTCGGTTGTTTACTATCGTGTAGAATAAATTCAGATTCAGATCAACACTAAATTTTGATTCTGGAGTAATATTACGGTGATAATTACTCCGAGGAGGGATAGTTTAATGGTAGAACGACAGATTTTCATTCTGACAGTATCGGTTCGAATCCGGTTCCCTTTACAGCAATATGGATGTGTTATTATCCTGCTGGTTCGTGAGAATAGGTAGGTTCTTTAAAATGACTGGATGGCGGAATTGGTAGACGCGAATGAACGGTAGTAATTTGATAGGAGAGTGAAGCGGGTATTCGAGTCCCCAAACTTAGAGGTTCGACTCCTCCAAGTGCAGGTGCAATAGCTCTTAATCGTAGAGGTTCAAGTCCTTTTTCCAGTTACATCAATCAAGTAATAAATATGTCTTTGAAAACATATTTTGGTAACGATGCGCCTGTGAAGGTGTAAGTTACTTTCGCTCCTTTAACTCAGTTGGTCAGAGTAGATCCCTCATAAGGATAAGGTCATTGGTTCAAGTCCGATAAGGAGCACGAAAAATATACATTAAAAAGAGAATATATGAAAATAGAAATGTTAATCAAAGTTAACGGGGGGGGGGGGGAAATTCCCTTCTAAATCAAGGCGTAGCCAATCTTTTGAAAAGGAGGTTGGCATGTTAAGAAGGAGAATGATGGGAAAGAAAAAGTTTAATGCACCAGGTGGTTTATTGCATCTTTGGCGGCTAGATGGGGATTTATTGGACGCTGTAGGAGGCGTAAACGGAACTGCTGACGGAGCGATTACGTATGAAACAGGCAAGTTTAACAAGAAATGTGCTAAGTTAGTTAATAGTGCCAACATTGTTGTAAACCTGGATCATACATTAAATAAATATACAATACAAGCATGGGTAAAATGCCTATCATTAGTAGATGGATCGGCTATAATATTTAGCAGGACGACAAGCGTTAATACGTATGGTTTTTATTTTGACATGTACGGCTCCCGTAATGCAATAGCTTTGGGAGCTACAGAGAATAATAATGGGCAAATAGGCTGGAATTGGGGTACATATACAAATTGGCAGTTATATACCTTTACATGTGATGGAAGTACTGCTAGATGCTATATTAATGGAGTTGAACAATCTGTAAAATTCACGTATGGAAGTTATAATCGATATCTGAAATTTAGGAGTAACACTCGAATTGGTCGTGACACATATAGTGCCTCTCGTAATATCAATGGCTATATACAGCAGGTAATGATATGGGATAAAGCCTTGTCTCAGGCAGAAATTAATAAGTATTACAACAACGGAAATGGTTTAGAATTATGAACAATAAATTAAAGAAATCATGAATAAAATGTTAATAAACCCTAATGGGGGGGGGGGGGGGGGTAGAATACTCTCTATATAAGGATGTTACGATCTCTGATCGAAAGAAAGGGGGTCTGAAATGTTAAGACGAAGAATGATGGGAAAAACAAAATGTACTCTAACAGTATACACTACCGCTTTCGCTCAAGTAGTAATTAACGGTACGACTATACAAGCTAATAGTTCAGGGTATGCTTATTTTCAATTAAAAAAAGGTACTTATTCATTTTCTGCATCAAAATCAGGATATACTAGTCGAGCTGGATCGGTTGTGGTGACTAGCAATCAAACATTATCAATAGTATTATCTGCAACGCCGATTAGTACAATATTTCTGATGCATTGTAACGGTGATTTAACGGATGAGTATGGTCATAAAGCTACAGCTTCTGGGGTTGCCCGATATGTTTCCGGAAAATTTGGACAAGCACTAAACCTGGATGGTAGTTGGCATGTACATTTTGATAATTCTGGCTTTGGAGATATTATTAGGGATGAATCATGGACCCTTGAATACTGGTTGTATCCAATTTCAAATAACTTATCTAATAAATATATAGTTTGTTCCTGGTATCAAGATCAATGGTCATTTGTAACATCTGCAGGTCCGAATGGGATAGCGCCTCATATGGAGGTTAGAGATGCAGAAGATGTAAGAGCCTATGGAGGTACTTGTAACAATAGATGGAACTTAAATCAGTGGAATCATATAGCTTTTGTTAAATATGGCATGACATATACTGTATACTGTAATGGTCGAGGAACCGACTATCCAATTACTTATAATAGAGGTAGAGAAGTACCCTATTTTGATATCGGTTATAAAGCTGATACGGGTAGAAATGAAGGTGGGTTCTATATAGATGAAATTAGAATAAGTAAAGGAGCACGTTACACATCAAACTTTACACCGCCTAGCAGCCAATTTAGTTCTTAAATAGAATCTAACAAAATCAATAAATTAAATATAGCAAAATGAATGACGATTTAAATCAAAGTCTTCTGGAGGCTTTAAAAAAGACTTTACCTGAGATGCAGGTAAAAGCAGTTGAAGAACGTTTGAAAGAATATGATGGTCTGAAAAAGAAATTAAATGAATCGGAACAATTAGTGAAGTATTACGGACAAACATTGACAGAGAAAGATAATGAAATTGAAAAACTTCATACAGAATGTGACGGATTATCTGAATCTCTTAGGGTATTTCAAAAAAGAGAGGGACAACTTAAAGCGCGTGAATTAGATTGTGAAGCAAAGGAGCGTAATTGGGAAATGGAGAAGCTGCAAATTAAACTAGAAGCTTCTCAGGAACTAAATAAAAACATGTTCAATCTTACTTCTCAGGTATTTCAGTCACCAGTATATCAATCAACTCAATCAGGTATGATGACTGTGAGAAATAGTTATAATGGTTATGATCAGGTTCCATTTAATCAAATATCCAGAGTAGAAGTTGTTCCTCCTGCTGGTCACAAACATTGTATGGATGGGAATAACTCTACAAAAACTCAAGGTTGTACAGGTAATGTTATGCCCTAATTACCTATGCCAAAAATAGAAGAAGGTACAATCTTCTCCAGTGCTTCAATGAGATTTGAGGTACGTATGGAGATTGTATTCTTATATGATTTAAATGATTATGCCAGGATTGAATGTACAAAGAAAACAAATGAGGGATTTAAAACCTGGGGTGAAGATTGGACTTATTTTGCTTTAAAAGAAGGATTCAAATCCAGGGATTTAAGGAAGTTAAAGTTTAAAGACTATCCCATTACTTACAAAGAAAGACAAAATCAACGATAGTATTCCTTAAAATCATGAGCATAAAAAGTAACAAAGCAAAGTATCTAATTGAAAATGAAGGTGTACCTACTAGTGGAGGACTGTTAAAATCTCAAATGAATAAGACTGCAGTTGTCAAGGTAGTTGAAATTACAGAAGAGGAAATGAAACAGAAAGCTATTGAAACCCATCGTAAATCTTGCCCTCACTGGAATAGTTGCAAAGACCGGGTGTCTCATACTGATTGTCAAGTCGAATGTGAGTATCAGAGATTATTTATCAAGTTATGGGAGAATACATAAAAGAGATACAAATTCAAGTACTCGTCTGTTGCTATGAATCACTGCAGGTCGGGTCCTATGCTACAGCAGAGAAAACAAAAATGGTCAATGAGGAAGGATTAAAAAAGCTTATTAATAGAACATTAACGGATGCGCTTATTAAACAGGGACTTCACCCTTCAGAAGTAAACGCTTTCGTAATGGAGAGTGTTCACGATGAAATTACTTAGTAAATAAATAGAGATGAGAAGTATATGTGCATTTGCTTGCTTCCTTTTATGGGCTATCCTTACTTTTATATTATCAATAACCGTTATTGGATTGACAATAAGCGGAAGTAAAGAATGGCAGAAAATGGGTGATAAAATAATTGAAAAACTTTAAAAAACATGAGCAAAAGTAAAGAATATAAAGCGATTAAAAATTATATCCACAATGATCTAGGTATTTCTAAACAAATACTTATAGATATAATCAAAGAAGAAGTAAGAAAAATTGTCATAGAAGTGATGAAAAGCACCTATGGAGCTAATAATGTTGAATCCATCGTCAAACAGGCTTTACGCCAGGAAATACTTGGAAACAGAAGTGAAGTAGGTTGGGCCTTTGAAATAGCAGTAAGAGAAATGATGCAAGAAATTGTGAAATCAGAATTTAAAATATCTATCGTACATAACGATATAACTAAATAGAATATGAATACTAGAGAATTAGAAAGACACTCTCTCCCATTAAATAAGATATATGAAGATATAGAGAATGCAAATGGACGAAACGAGTATAAGATATTTTATCCTCACTTCGTTTATTTCTCCGACGCTTGTAAACTTGAACTTATAAGACAAGGGTTTAAAGTCTATCAGGGAGAATGGATGCATGGTGATCAGGGATTGATAATAGAATGGTAGCTAATAATTAAAAAATCATGAATTCAAAAGATATAATAGAGTGCAATGCTTGCCATGTATGCGATGGAGAGTTATATGAGGGTTGGCGAGTAGGATGTGACGATCTCGTATTCAGAGCTGGAGCCGAGGAAGCCGTAAAGGTCAAAGAGGAAGAAATGATATTAAAGGCTATTGAAGCCTTCAAATTTGCTACCAACGGTTACTTTATTATCGGTGGAACTGACTACTCGGCCAATAGACTGAAAGAATTTATTGAAAGACTGAATTCTAAAAATGAATAAAATTATGAACGTAAAAACAGCAGAAATAAATACTAGTAAGACTGAAAGAGGTCTTTTCATCAGTTTCTTAAGTACGGAAAACTTGAGATGTGGAGACTTTTTAGAAATAAAAGTAGAAGATTCTCTGTATCCATTTGAAGTTGTTTATATCAGTGTCATGAATAACTTGTTGATCATTAGGGCAAAAGAAACAGGATATTTTGCACAGCAATTAAACAAGAAAAAAGATTTAGACCTAAGAAATTTGATTAATGCAGAGATATTTATTATCACTGACGAAGTTAGAATCAGGGAAATAAAAAAACAATCAAGCTGGTGCTAATTTATAAACTAAATATATTTAAGCATGAATCTAATTGATGCATTTGTGAACAAAGTTTTGTCTGGAGTTTATGAACAGTATGGTAAATTCTGGGTGAAAGTCTCCTATACAGATATGGGAGGGAGTGGTGAAACAACCCTAATGTTCGATAATCCAAGTGAAGCTATTGATGTTAAAGAAGGATATAAGTTTCAACATTAATGAAACAGATATACAAACAAAGAATGACTGAATGTGGAAAAGAAGAGGAAGAAACTCTTTTGATGGGACCTGATGGAACAGGCAGTATTGTAATTCAAAGAGGTGAACATACAATACGCATTGTGTCCTGGGAAATTAAAGTACTAAAAAGTTTTCTTGATAATATAATGTGCAAAGAACGTGATACTTGATCGAATTTTATGAAATGTTACACTGAAAGACTCGTTGATAGTCGTACAAAGATTGTACTTAGCGAAAGTATCATTTGGTACCATTATATAATGTATAGGAAAATACCATATAGAAATTGGTTAGGAAGACGTAAATACCATTGGCGAGTAGTAGCAGAAGTTATAGCTGAACGAGTGATAAAAGATATAAACGATAATAAGAAAAACTTCAACAATGACTCTTGTGGTGATCTTTTGTTGGCTCGGTTGAGAAAAAAAGCAATTAACAATATGAAAGATAGGAGAATAGCAGTTAAAGAACGGAATTTATTAAATCCTAAATTATGGTAGATTAAATTATTAAACAAAATGAGTGACAGTAAGTCGAGTACAGGTGGTATATCTTTCTTGGGGTTATTAACCATCGTTTTTATTACATTGAAATTAACCAAGGTGATTGCTTGGTCTTGGTGGTGGGTACTATGTCCTTTGTGGGGACCACTAGCTTTAGTTCTAATTGTTCTATTTATCGGTTTTATATTTGCTATAAATAAATCGTGAAAGTAGTATTTACCTGTTTTTGGGGTTCCAGGGATAATAAAAAAGAACCCGCATATACAGTGAGAGAGCAAGCTAATGAGTTGTTTTCAGTCTATCAAGGTAGTATTCCTCTAAAAAAGGACATATCTAATCAAGCGATAGCAATTAATATTATTATGAATAAGATGGGAGTCTGGGAAAATGTTAAATGATAAGTTCTTTTTAGACATGGCTTCCAGATTAGCTGAAGAAAGCCATTGTGTATCCTTACATGTAGGAGCAGTTATTGTTAGAGATAAACGAATTATCTCGATGGGGTATAACGGATCTCCAGAAGGTTTACCAAATTGTGATGAGCAATTGGCGAAAGGTATATTTACAAGAGAAGAACATCATTCTTGGTCTTTAGTAAATGAAATACATGCAGAGATGAATGCTCTTATGTATGCTGCTAAGTGTGGTATATCCGTTTTGGATTGCACAATCTATGTTACTCATAAGCCTTGTTATGAATGTATGAAGAACATTTCTCAGTCAGGTATTAAACGAGTTGTATATCTACATGATTATAAGTATTCTGATATACCTGAAGGTAGTAGTAAGTATATGGGTATTTCTGTAGAGAGGTTTGATCCTTCCAGAATTGAAAATGATGGAATCAGAAAGCAATTATCAAACCTTCAAATGATGTACAATGCTAATTTGAGAGTTGGAAGAGGTATTACTTGTCAAAAAATAAGTAAGGAGATAGATGAATTACTAGACAAATTAAAAATAGAAGAAAATGGATCACAAAGATTATCAGAAGATTAATACCATTTACAAGAGAGATCAGAAGACAAATAAATTACTTATTGGAGATTGGAGTCTTCCTGAATTTGAATATTTGAAAGATTGTAAATGGAGAGCAGAAGAAAAGATAGATGGTACAAATATCCAGATTAGGTTTAACGGACAAAGTGTTGAAATTGGTGGTCGAACAGTAAATGCTAATATTCCTACGTTTTTGTTGAATAAACTACAAGAGATATTTACAGCCGCAAAACTTCAATCATGTTTTCCTCCAGAATCAGAAGAAAAAAGCAAGTTGTACTATACTAATGTTATTTTATACGGAGAAGGGTACGGTGCTAAGATTCAAAAGGGTGGAGATCGATATATTAAAAATGATATTAACTTTATACTTTTTGATGTAAGAATTGATCGATGGTGGCTAAAACGTGATGCAGTAGAACAAATAGCTTCAGCATTAGGAATAAAAGTAGTTCCGGTCATTGGATATATGAGCATTCCGGAAGCAGAAGAATACGTTCGCAATGGCTTTATCTCTCAAATTGCTGAAGATCTAACATTTGAAGCTGAAGGGTTAGTCTTGAAAACTGATTTGGGATTACTAGATAGGAGTGGTCAGAGAATAATAACAAAGATCAAGACTAGAGATTTTCAAAATTTAAACAATTAAACAAAAACACATAATGAAAAGAATATCTGAAATTAAAAAACTTTTGAATATGAGTTATTTTGATGTAGAAGAAGCCCCGTATGTCATAATGTTCTTAAAAGAAATAGGATTCAAGCAAGCAGAAAGGTATGTCTACACAGAACCAACGATTTCAAATAAAAGGGCAAACATATGGTATTATCGAGCCACTGATTTCTTCTCTTATTGTATTGAACATAGTATAGGAAGCATGTTTTCGGCTGAAACAGCAATGTCTATGGCTATTGAGGATTATAAGTACCAAGTGAATGAACTTAAAAGTAATTCAAACTCACAGAAGCAGATTGATAACGATAAAGGAACGTTATATGGCTTTTTGGTTGCATCATTTCTGACTGAAGCATCTATGGGGGATATTTTGAAAGCTGCTAAACCAGAAGATGCCGAAATTATTAGACAGATACTTAAAAGAGTCTTGGAAGGATGAAATAAAACAGATATAAGGTAGGCATTTGCGAAAAGAGTGCTTACCTTTGTTAAAGCATAAAAAGTCTAAAAATGGATAATGATTGGGTTAAGCCTGGTGCTAGAGTTTATTTAAAAAGTTATAGCAATTGGATCAGAAGTGGATACACTACTATCACCGAATTAGATGGAAATATAGTGTATTTGCAGAGAGACCTAAGAATCAAAGTTAACGCAATCACTTTAAACGGTAACTTTCTTGAGTTCGATAATATCTGTCGTATTTATAAAGCTAAAGAAGAATTGGAACAAGAGAGGAATCAAAAAATGAGTTACAACAAAAAGCGTCAGATCATCAAAGAAAATCTAAATATTCTATCTGATGAAGAAATAGAACTAATTTATAATATTGTAAAGAAGAATTATGAATTACTTAGATAAGGCCATACAAATAGCAACAATTGTTCATTCGAATCAAGTTGATAAAGCTGGGAAACCATATATACTACATCCTTTAAGAGTGATGTTTAAAATGGATACGGAGACTGAGATGATCGTAGCAGTCTTACATGATATAATGGAAGATTGTAAGGGCATAACAGCATATTATTTAGAAAAAGAAGGATTTGCTGAAGATATAGTAAACACCTTGATTGTACTTAATAGACATAATTATCTGGATTACGATGCTTATATCTATGAAGTAGCAAAGAACCCTATTGCCCGTAAAGTGAAGATGGCAGACATTGTGGACAATATTAATGTACTTCGACTTGATTCAGTTGAAGAAAAGGATCTTCAGAGAATCAAAAAGTATCATTTGGCATATAACTGTTTAAAAAATAACTAATTAGAATATGACTTCAAGTAAGATCTTCAAAAAAGAAAATGGTGATAAGTATGAGGTAAAAATAAGCTTATCAACTGATAGTTATTCTGATGGATTCTATTGGAATATTAGAATTTACTTTTGTCCTGCTGGTAAAAGGAAATATATTTACCTCGATTGTCAAGATGATTGGAAATATAGAGAATTGGATCTTGATGCTAGAGATAAGTATTATAAAGACTTTTTATTGACTCATGTCCCAGCTGAATGGATTTTAGAGGTCCAACAAGATATCTTAAATAAGTTAAGTAAGCCTATTGTATAACTCAATATAAAATATATACTCCGACGTTTCCTGTTGGACAATATGCGAATTAAGTAGCGAGCAATCCGGTTCTGGGGAAATGACGTTGTCTGATAACCAGACTAGGGGTATAATATGGAGAGGGTGCTAGAAATAGTATCCTCTTTTTTTATTCGATTCATTATTACCCAAAAAAGATTTTGTTTTGAACATTGCTAATTCATATAATAATGTATCTTTGTAATGAAGCCATATGATAAAGATAGGGAAATTGAATTTATATGGACTTGTTTGCCGAATATTGACCGAAATAGTGATTTTGAATCTTTTCGGCAAACATTGCTAAACTTAAAGTGTTGATTGTTATACTTTTATTAAATCGAAAGATCATGGGAGCAAAGAAGAATTTTGTATTGGATACCAACGTTATCTTGCATGATTACAAGTGTATCGAAAATTTTCAGGAGAATGATATCTATCTTCCTATCGTCGTGTTGGAAGAGTTGGATAAATTTAAAAAGGGGAGCGACCAGATTAATTATAATGCCCGTGAATTTGTGCGCGAGCTGGATCTGATGACCAGTAACGATCTCTTTTTGAAAGGTGCCTCGTTGGGACCGGGGTTGGGAACATTACATGTCGTAACAGGTGACAAATACCAGGAAAAGATAGCTTTGTCTTTCCCGGACAGGACGCCTGACCACCGTATCTTATCTTGCACGCTTTCCGTTGCAGAAAAGACACCTAAGATGCAGACTATCCTGGTTACGAAGGATGTCAACCTGCGTATGAAAGCCCGTGCATTGGGTATTCAGGTGGAAGACTACATCACGGATAAGGTAATCAATGTCGATATCTTTGAACGTGCTCAGGATACCTACGAAAATATCGATCCTGATCTGATCGATAAGATCTATTCAACCCCTGACGGACTGGATGCGGATTTGTTCGAATTCAAATCTAAACTCGAACCGAACGAATGCTTTATATTGAAGAGTATACGGGCTTCTGTTTTAGCTCGTTATAATCCGTTTACGGGAAAGATAAAGAAGGTAGAAAAGAGTTCTAATTATGGTATTCAACCCCGTAATGCGGAACAAAGTTTTGCTTTTGAAATTTTGAATGATCCGGACGTGAAACTGGTTGGACTGACGGGTAAAGCCGGGACAGGTAAGACCTTGCTGGCACTGGCTGCCGCACTTAAACAAGCCGGACTTTATAAGCAAATCCTGCTGGCTCGTCCGATTGTGGCGTTGGCAAATAAGGATATCGGATTCCTGCCGGGAGACGAAAAACAGAAAGTAGCTCCTTATATGCAGCCTCTGTTCGATAATCTGAACGTGATAAAGAACCAGTTCGCTCCCGGAAGCCAGGATGTCCGTAAAATAGATGATTTACAAAAGAATAATCAGTTGGTCATCGAGGCATTGGCCTTTATTCGCGGACGTAGTTTGTCGGAAACTTTCTGTATCATTGATGAAGCCCAGAATCTGACTCCACATGAGATCAAAACGATCATCACCCGTGCCGGAGAAGGAACAAAGATGGTATTTACAGGTGATATCCAGCAGATCGACTCGCCGTATCTGGATGCCCAAAGTAATGGTCTGGCCTATATGGTCGACAAGATGAAAGGGCAGGAGTTGTTTGCCCATATCAACCTGATCAAGGGTGAACGAAGCCAGTTGTCTGAGTTGGCTTCGGATCTGTTATAAGAGTATTATAAAATAAAGAATATCCGTGTATGTGAGAATGCTCAGTACACGGATATTTATTTTCTATGAGGATTTCTTTTATTTGCTCATCGACTTATAGGCGCTAATCAGTTTTTTGATAGTGACCACATCCGATACATCCTGCTGCTCACTTTCCGGTTTGTAATAGTTTTCCAGAAAACCGTCGGCGCCTGACCATACAGTCTCAATAATACCCTGGAAACGGTTGCTCATTTGAGAACCGGATTGCTGGCGGAAACGTTTCATATCATCCAATTGTTTGAGGGCAACTTCCGGTTTTCGCCAGGGACAAGTGGCAACGTCAAATCCTTTCATGGCAAAATAGACAGCCGTTTGTTCCGGACGTTCGTAATGCCAGTCGCAAATGAAAACTTCTTTCGGGATAAGGTCGATGGCACGATACGTATTGTTCATACTAGCTTCCCAGGCTCCGATACCGGTTGTTTTGCCATCTATCAGGCGATCGCCCCATATCATTAACCGTTTTCCCTGCTGAGCTAAGTGATTTTGTATTTTGGTTACCTCTCCGGCATATAATTCTGCTTTATCGCGTCCGCTGCAACGAGGACATTTATCATCTCCGATATAGAAAACTTCATCCATACCGGCATGAAACAGATCGGTTTCAAATGCGTCCGTCAGTTCGTCGACCAAAGCGAATACAACTTTATGCACATCGGGGTGAAGAGGGCAGTAACTTTTGCAATATAAACCGTCCGGGTTAGGCCATCCGGTATAGTTTTTCGTATCTACATGCGGTGTTTCATCAAATTCCGGATATTCGCGGAGCAGGGCATAAGTTGTTTCTGCCCATGACTGATGACCGAGCAGGTTTATCTGCGGTGCTATCCGTATGTTATGTTTCCGGCAGGTGGCAACGATTCGTTTTACATCCTGAAGGGTAAGCGGATTGGGATCACGCAGTTCCGGATGAGACTCATAAGCATAATTCCAGTCAACCCGGAGAATGAGCAGGTTGAAATGTCCGGGAGCAAGTTCTTCTTCGATAAACTTCAGGAAAACATCCATTTTCTGCACAGACGGGGCTGCTATTGCCAATCCTCTGACAGGAAGGATACTGTCCAGCCTGTTTACATTTGTTTGTGCAAAAATGCCGTTAGTTGTTATACAAATCAAAAGGCATGCGATCGTGATGAAGTGTTTCATGGAATTCAAGTATTAAATTGTAATGTAAATATGATTTGTAACTAATTATAATTTAGCATATTCCAAAGATAACTATTTTGAATTTAACACACAATTATTCCCCTTGAAAAAAGATAGGACTTTTGATTTTAAAAGTCCCTTATTTTAAAGTTAAAGGTCCTGTCTTAACATTTGTAAAGTCCTATGCTTTTTTTCAGGAAGTTATTTTTTCGATTGTTCATACTATATTGGCTTGCCGGAGAGGTTTGGAAGCCGTAATGGAGTTAAAGGAAATAAAGTTTACTTACTAAGTAAGTTTTTCTTTAATTTGCCACTTCCATCCGCATAATATAATCATTCATATAATAACCGTTCCCAATGTGAAAATCGCGTGTCGCATGTTCATGGAATCCCATGTGTTTATAGAAACCGACAGCCGGATTCTCGCGGTTCACATTCAGTTCAACGGTAAACGGTCCCGGATGGATCGTCTTCAGGTAAGCAACTCCCTGTTCGATGATAAAACGTCCGATGCCAGAACCATGTAAAGAAGGAAGCGAATAGATTTTTTGGAACTCATACAAGTCTTTCTCAACTGTTTCGATAGACAGGTATCCGGAAGGTTCTCCGTCCTTGTAAATGATAAAGAACTCGTGATGAAGTTCATTCATCTGGTTAAGAATACTTTCCGGGGCATACATCATCTCAAACATATAGTCGAGTTGCTCACGGGAGAGGATAGAACCATAAGTCGGCTCCCATATTTGGGATGCCAAGTTTCTGATTAGCAGACAGTCGTCTGTAGTAGCTTTTCTAATTGAGAACATATAATGCGATTTTTAGACCAACAAAATTAGAAATTAATTTATAGTGTTTCATTTTTTAGATTGATTTTGCATTTATTTCAGCATTTATTCACGAAAAATAATAACTTTGTGGGCGTTTAATATCTGAGAGAAATACAACTTAATAAATATATTTAAAATGGATACAAAGATTCAGGAACTGACCGACAAGATCTACAAAGAAGGAGTAGAGAAGGGGAACGAAGAAGCCGGACGGATCATTGCCGATGCAAATGCTCAGAAACAAGCGATTGTCAGCGAAGCGGAAGCAGAAGCAAAACGTATTGTTGCAGCGGCACAAAAACAGGCTGCCGAGCTGAAGAAAAATACAGAAGCCGAATTGAAGCTGTTCGCTACCCAGGCCGTAGAAGCGCTGAAGAGCGAAGTTGTGAACCTTATAACCGGAAAGATTACTTCCTCGAATGTAAAAGCGATCGTTTCTGATACCGCTTTCATGCAGAAAGTTATTCTGGAAATGGCTAAAGAATGGGCTAAGAAAGAAGCGATCACGATCCAGACTGCCGATGCGGACGCATTGACCAAGTATTTCGAGGCAAATGCCAAATCTTTGCTGGACGGCGGCGTAAAGATCGAGAAAGTAAGCGGAAAGAATGCCGGCTTTACGATTGTTCCTGCCGACGGTTCTTATAAAGTAAGTTTCGGGGAAGACGAATTTGTTGCATTCTTCAAAGAATTCCTGCGTCCCGGGCTGGTAGAAATGTTGTTCTGATATGAGTAAATACTACTGTCTGATTGCCGGACTCCCTAATATATCATTGGATGATAGTAAACTGACCTATTCCGTTTCTGAATTCAGAAAGGAACTGGACGGTATTCTTACGTCTTGTGATAAGAAGTTGGTAGACTTGTTTTTCCTCAAATTCGATAATAAGAACCTGCTGGCTTTCTCACAGCGGCCGGATAGCGACCCGGACGAGAAGGGAAGTATTACATACGATGAGTACAAAAGTCTGTTTGATGCTTTGAAGGATGGTGAAAAGCCACCGAAGAACAAACGGATCCCTCCTTATTTCATCGAGTTCTTCAAACTGTATCTGGATAGCCTGAAAAAAGAGGAAAAACAGACGATCTCCTGGGAAGACCGCCTGGCAGCCCTTTATTACGACTATGCAATGAAGTGTAGCAACGGTTTTATCCGTAACTGGTTTGAACTGAACCTCAATATCAATAACATGCTGACCGCTATTACCTGCCGTAAGTATGGATTTGATAAAGCAGACTATATAGTGGGACACAACGAGGTAGCCGAAGCTATCCGTACTTCCAATGCCCGTGACTTCGGATTGGGAGATACGGTGGACTATCTGCCCGACCTGCAACGCATTGCCGAAGAACCGGACCTGATGGCCCGCGAAAAGAAAGTGGATTTGCTGAAATGGAAATGGCTGGACGATAATACGTTCTTCAAGACTTTCGATATAGAAAGTGTGTTCGCCTACTTGCTGAAGCTGGAAATGATCGAACGCTGGGTTACCTTGGATAAGGTGACGGGCGAGAAGACCTTCCGCGAAATAGTAGGAGCAATGAAGCATGGTAGTGAGAATGCGTTGGAAGAATTTAAAAGAAACAATAATAAATAATTATGGCTACGAAAGGAATTGTAAAAGGAATCGTATCCAACCTGGTGACCGTAGAGGTGGATGGGCCGGTTTCTCAAAATGAAATCTGTTACATTTCCGTAGGAGGCGTGAAGCTGATGGCGGAGGTTATTAAAGTAATAGGGAAGGATGCCTTTGTTCAGGTATTTGAAAGTACACGTGGGATGCGTGTAGGTGACGAAGCCGAGTTTGAAGGGCACATGCTTGAAGTAACATTGGGGCCGGGTATGCTGTCGCGTAACTACGACGGTTTGCAGAATGACCTGGATAAAATGGACGGCGTGTTCCTGAAACGTGGTGAATATACATTTGCACTGGATAACGATAAACTGTGGGACTTCAAACCGCTGGCGAAAGTGGGTGATCAGGTGGCCGCAGGTGACTGGTTGGGCGAAGTGGATGAAAACTTCCAGCCGCACAAGATCATGGTGCCTTTCACGTTTAAAGGAACTTATACTGTAAAGAGCCTGGTGGAAGCCGGACAATATACCATTAATCAGACGATTGCCGTTCTGACTGACGAAGATGGTAAGGATATCGATGTGAATATGATACAGCGTTGGCCGGTAAAGAGAGCCATCACTTGTTACAAAGAAAAACCGCGTCCATACAAACTGTTGGAAACAGGTGTTCGTACCATCGATACGGTAAACCCGATCGTAGAAGGCGGTACGGGATTTATCCCCGGTCCGTTCGGTACGGGTAAGACCGTGCTTCAGCACGCTATCTCCAAACAGGCCGAAGCCGATATCGTTATTATCGCTGCCTGCGGTGAACGTGCGAATGAGGTTGTGGAAATCTTTACCGAGTTCCCCGAACTGATCGACCCGCATACAGGACGTAAGCTGATGGAACGTACCATCATTATCGCCAATACTTCAAACATGCCTGTGGCTGCCCGTGAAGCATCTGTATATACCGCCATGACATTGGCAGAATATTACCGTAGCATGGGATTGAAGGTATTGTTGATGGCGGACTCTACTTCCCGTTGGGCACAGGCGTTGCGTGAGATGTCCAACCGTTTGGAAGAACTTCCCGGACCGGATGCGTTCCCGATGGACTTGTCTGCTATCGTGGCTAACTTCTATGCCCGTGCAGGTTTCGTTGAATTGAACAATGGAAAGACAGGTTCGGTAACCTTTATCGGTACGGTATCGCCCGCCGGTGGTAACCTGAAGGAACCGGTAACGGAAAATACGAAGAAGGTTGCCCGCTGTTTCTACGCTTTGGAGCAGGAACGTGCCGACCGCAAACGTTATCCGGCTGTGAACCCGATCGACAGTTATTCGAAATATCTGGAATATCCCGAATTCCAGGAATATATCGCCAAACATATCTCTCCGGAATGGATCGACAAGGTGAACGAGATCAAGACCCGTATGTTGCGTGGTAAGGAAATCGCTGAGCAGATCAACATCCTGGGTGATGACGGTGTACCGGTGGAATACCATGTTACTTTCTGGAAGTCAGAATTGATCGACTTCGTGATCCTGCAACAGGATGCTTTCGATGCGATCGATGCCGTGACACCGCTGGCTCGTCAGGAATTTATGCTGGATAAGGTGGTGAAGATCTGTCATGCGGAATTCCGTTTCGACACCTTCCTTGAAGTAATGGAATATTTCAAACAGATGATCAACGTCTTCAAACAGATGAACTATTCCGAATACGAAAGCGACCAGTTTAAGAAGTTCAACGATCAACTTGACGCCCTGCTCGCAGAGCGCATGGAAAAATAACAGAACGTATGGCAACAAAAGCATTTCAAAAAATATATACGAAGATTACCCAGATCACGAAAGCTACCTGTTCGCTGAAAGCAACGGGAGTTGGGTATGACGAGCTGGCTTCCGTAGACGGCAAGTTGGCACAGGTGGTGAAGATCATCGGCGACGAGGTTACGTTGCAGGTGTTCTCCGGTACGGAAGGTATCCGTACGAATGCCGAAGTAGTATTCATGGGCAAGGCGCCTACGCTGAAAGTAGGTGACCAGTTGGCCGGACGTTTCTTTAACGCGTATGGTGATCCGATCGACGGTGGCCCTATCCCTGAAGGAACGGAAGTGGAGATCGGCGGTCCGTCGGTAAACCCGGTGCGTCGTAAACAGCCGTCTGAACTGATCGCTACAGGTATTGCCGGTATCGACCTGAACAACACGTTGGTAACCGGTCAGAAGATACCGTTCTTCGCTGACCCTGATCAGCCTTTCAACCAGGTAATGGCAATGGTAGCCCTGCGTGCCCAATCGGATAAGATCATCCTCGGTGGTATGGGTATGACCAACGACGACTACCTGTTCTTTAAAAATACATTTAGCAACGCCGGCGCACTTGACCGTATCGTGAGCTTTATCAATACAACCGAAGACCCGTCCGTAGAACGTATCCTTATTCCGGATATGGCACTTTGTGCGGCTGAATACTTCGCTGTACAGAAGAACGAAAAGGTATTGGTACTGTTGACTGACATGACCAACTATGCGGATGCTCTGGCAATCGTATCGAACCGTATGGATCAGATTCCTTCGAAGGACTCTATGCCGGGTTCGTTGTATTCCGATTTGGCAAAGATTTACGAAAAAGCAGTACAGTTCCCTGCCGGCGGTTCTATCACTATTATTGCGGTAACAACCCTGTCGGGTGGCGATATTACGCACGCTGTGCCTGATAATACCGGTTATATCACCGAAGGTCAGTTATACCTGCGCCGCGATAGTGATGTCGGTAAGGTTATCGTCGATCCGTTCCGAAGCTTGTCACGTTTGAAACAGCTGGTAACAGGAAAGAAGACACGCGAAGACCACCCGCAGGTGATGAACGCCGCCGTTCGTCTGTATGCCGATGCTGCCAACGCAAAGACGAAGATGGAGAACGGTTTCGACCTGACAGACTACGACAACCGTACGCTTTCTTTTGCAAAGGATTATTCAGAAAAGCTATTGGCTATTGACGTTAACCTCGACACAACCGAAATGCTCGATGTGGCATGGGGTTTGTTCGGCGAATACTTCAAGCCGGCTGAAGTGAATATCAAGCAAGAGTTGGTAGACAAATACTGGAAGAAATAAGGAGGTCTTATGACCGTCCCATTCGGATGAAAATATAATTTCTTTCGAGAGAAAATAAAGTTCCGTCCGAATGGAATATAAAACGATATAATATGGCAATAAAGTTTCAATATAATAAAACCTCTCTTCAGCAACTGGAAAAGCAACTGAAGATGCGCGAGCGTTCCCTGCCTACGATCAAGAGCAAGGAAAGTGCGTTGCGTATCGAAGTGAAGCGGACCAAGGATGAAGTGACTAAATTGGAACTTCAGCTGGAACAGGAGATACAGAGCTACGAAAATATGGTGGCTTTGTGGAATGAGTTCTCTCCCGAACTGATCGCTGTAAAGGATGTGACGCTCACGACGAAGAAAATCGCCGGGGTGATCGTTCCTGTCCTCAACGAGATACAGTTCGAGATCGGACATTATAGTCTCTTTAATTCCCCTGCTTGGTTTACCGATGGTGTCGAACTGCTGAAGCAGTTGGCGCGTACCGGGATAGAAGCAGAGTTTTCGGGAATGAAGCTGGAGTTGTTGGAGCATGCCAGGAAGAAGACTACTCAAAAGGTGAACCTTTTTGAGAAGGTACAGATCCCCGGCTATAAAGATGCGATCCGGAAAGTGAAACGGTTTATGGAGGACGAAGAGAGCCTCTCCAAGTCGTCACAGAAGATCATGCGGGCTAACCAGGAGAAGCGTAAAGCGAAAGAAGAACATAAAGAGGAGGCTGGCGTATGATAGTAAAGATGAGCAAATATGCCTTTATGGTATATCATAGGGAATATGATACGTTTCTGGCACAACTGCGCGAACTGGGCGTTGTGCACGTGAAGGAAAACAAGTCTATTCTCGATAATGCGGAACTTCAGGATATTCTGGCTATACGGAAGCGTGTCAATCTGTTAATGCGTTTCTTCAAGAACCTAAATAGTCAGTTGAAAGATGTTCAGTTGGCACCTGCCCGTGAACTGGACAAGAAAGCCGGAATGAAGTTGGTACAGAAAATAGAAGGATTGCAGGATAAGAAAGTGCAGCTCCAGTCTGTTAAGGCATCTCTTGAAAAGGATATTGCCTATATGGAGATCTGGGGTGATTTCAGTTGGGCTAACTTCAATCGTTTGAAGAAGGCCGGATATGATATCACGTTCTGGACTTGTCCGACCGCTAAGTATGAACCGAAATGGGGAGATGAGTATAATGCTGTGTTGATCAATAACTTCCAGTCGGTAACTTATTTTGTTACAATAACAAAGGAAGGTACACATATCGATATAGATGCGGAGCGTCCGAAGATGCCGGACAGAGGTTTGCAAAAACTGAATGCACGTCTCGATCTGTTACAGCAGGAAATGAAAGCATTGGATGCCGAAATGAAAAAACTGGCTGCATCCGATTATAATACCCTCGACCTGTTCGATAAGAACCTGCAAAACGAGTTCAATCTGTCGAATGTATTGGTGCAGACAGACCGTCAGGCAGGGGAAAAGCTGATGTTGCTGGAAGGCTGGGTTCCGACCGAGAAAGCCCGGGCAATGGAAGAAGCGCTGGAAAAGGATAATTACTTCTATCAGGCACAGGAGATAGAAGAAGGTGACAAGGTACCTATCCTGTTGAAGAACGGTAAGTTTGCCAAGCTATACGAACCGATCACCCGGATGTTCTCTTTGCCTAACTATGGCGAGTTCGACCCGACACCATTCTTTGCCCCATTCTTTATGCTGTTCTTCGGACTTTGTTTCGGTGACGGCGGATACGGGTTACTGGTAATGATAGCCTGTACGATCCTGAAACGGAAAGTCAATCCGGACTTCAAACCGTTCCTGAGTCTGTTCCAGTATCTCGGATTGGCGGCGCTGATCGTCGGTACATGTACAGGTTCGTTCTTCGGTATCGCTTTGGTCGACATACCTGCTTTTGCTTCGGTAAAAGACTACTTTGTATCGAGCGATAACCTGATGACGTTCTCTATCATAATCGGATTGGTGCAGATCTTGTTCGGAAAGACAATTGCTGCGCTGAAGATCATGTCTCAGAAAGGGAAGAAATATGGTATTGCACCGTTGGCATGGGTATTCATTATCCTGGCATTGTGTCTGGTATTCGGCTTGCCGATGCTGAATGTACAGTTGCCCGAAATGGTGAAAAATGTATTCCTGGTAATAGCCGGGCTTGGATTGCTGGTCGCTTTCCTTTACAATACACCGGGCAAGAATATTTTCCTGAACTTCGGTACAGGTCTGTGGAATACCTACAATATGGCTTCCGGACTGCTGGGTGATACCTTGTCTTATATTCGTCTGTTCGCAATCGGTCTGACCGGTGCGATCCTGGGTGGCGTGTTCAATTCGCTGGCTGTGGATATGACAGAAGGTCTGAACGTAGTATTACGTGTGATTTGTATGCTGCTGATCCTTTTGGTCGGTCATGCGATCAACATCGGTCTGTGTACTATCAGTTCGCTGGTTCACCCGCTTCGTCTGATCTTCGTGGAGTATTATAAGAATGCAGAGTTCGAAGGCGGCGGTAAGGCGTACGAACCTTTTAAGAAAGCATAAACAAAACGTGATTTAAATAATAACAAAAGAATAATTAAACAAACAAATTTCATTATGGAACCAATTTTATTAGCTTATCTGGGTATTGCGTTGATGACAGGTTTAACCTTTATCGGCAGTAGTTATGGTGTAACAATCTGCGGTAACGCAGTAGTAGGAGCAATGAAGAAGAACCCGGATGCACTGGGTACTTACATCGCATTGAGTGCGTTACCTTCTTCACAGGGTTTGTACGGATTCGTAGGTTATTTCATGATGCAGAAATTCCTGGTTGAGAGCATTACAATGTTGAATGCAACAGCTATCTTCGGTGCAGGTCTGGTATTAGGTTTTGCAGGTTTGTTCTCTTCTATCCGTCAGGCAGAAGTTTGTGCAAACGGTATCGCCGGTGTAGGTGCAGGTCACAACGTATTCGGTGCAACAATGGTTATGGCCGTATTCCCTGAGTTGTATGCAATCTTGGCTTTGCTGGTTGTTATCCTGATCGGCGGAACTCTTCCGGTATAATAGTAAGTAGTTAACAATATCTTAATCCCCTGCTTTATCGGTCGATAGAGTAGGGGATTTTTTTATTCTTTCATTTGAGAAACAAAATATTTATATACTTTTGCATGAAAGCAAGCAAACAGTATAACACAATTATGCGTTAACCTTGGCTGATTGAAGTTTTTAAGTTATTATGGAAAATAGAATATGGAACGAAAACTTTTAGGAGGAGTATTTCTCTTTTTGGGCCTTTTAGCCTCTTGCAGTGGCCGTCAGACGGAAACCGGAGAACTCGAAACGATCCGACTGGCAACAGCTTTTGAAAACCAAACGGAGTTGAAGGCTTCAGATTGTTTCTCCCAAGTACATTATGTGACTTTGGAAACTTTGGACAGTTGTCTGATCGGTAACGATCCTTTGATACAAATTGCTTCCGACCGGATTATAGTGATGACTTCGCACCAACAGTGTTTTGCCTTTGATAAACAGACGGGGAAATTTCTTCATTCGATCGGTCATGTAGGTGATGATCCTGAAGCTTGCAGGGAAATGTATGGATGGCTTAACGGTTCGGCGGAACAACTTTATTTCCCGTCGATCGACTACAGGAAGATGACGGTTTACGATCTGGACAATCGTTTTATCCGGAAACAGCCTGAGGTCTTGACCCTTCCGGAAGGCTCCATTTGCCCATTGGAATATGATTATTGGGATAAGGAGACGTTGTTGGTTCATTCATACGCCACAGAAACAACGCCGGACTGCATTACTTTTATACGAGACACTTCGGTCTTATCTGTTTTCCCGACTAATAGTGAACCGGCAAACGAACATACTCCTCGCTTGGGTATTGATGTCGACAAGTTCTCTATTGCAACAGAGGGAACAGGAGGGCATAAGTTATATATTATCCTGGATGACGGGAAAAGTAGTCTCGTAGCGAGTGAGAATAAGAGTCCCTTTTGGCATTTCGGCAAAGATGTTTTCTTTAAGGGAAATTTCAACGACACGATTTACCGGGTGATGCCGGACGGTCTGCATCCGGAACGCCTGTTGGATTTGGGATCATACCATTGGGATGTAGCCGATCGGTATTATGCGCATAAAGACAAAGGTTTCTACCTGCTTGACTTTTTCGAGAACAGGCAGATCGTCTTATTCCGTTTTTGCAGGAATCTTTATCATGAAAAGGACCGGGTGGCTTATAATGCGGTCTACAATAAAAGATCCGGAAAGGTGATGGTGGCCCCTTATGATAGTGGGCTGATAAACGATCTGGGTAGTTTTTTGCCTCTTCAACCTGTGACATCCAATAGCGAAGGTGAGTTCGCACAACTTATTCAGCCGGGTGAAATCGTTTCTTGGTTTGAGGAGCATCCGGAAGTTCGAAACCTGCCGGACGATGTGGAACAACTTCGTAAAGTGGGGGAGGAAGACAATCCGGTTGTCGTTATCATGAAATGAACAGTTAGCTGCTTTATGGCATCTTCCATATGTAATAACAATATAACACAATTTGTAAAATATGAAAAAACATCTACTTTTAGTCGCGTCAGGACTTCTTCTTTCTTTTGGCGCAAGTGCGCAAACAACTTCGGCAGACGATCCGCTACCGGGTTATACGCAGGCTGAACGTTTTGCGGGTAATAAATTATCGACTATGCTGTTTTCCACTTCGGTGGACCCGCATTGGTTTAAGGCAGGGAACTGCTTCTGGTATGAATATAAAACAGGAAACGGCAATGTCTGGTATGTGGTTGATCCTTCCGCAAAAACGAAACGTCCTTTGTTCGATCAGGATAAGCTCGCGGCCGAATTGACGGAGATCGTTAAGGATCCGTATACGGCTCAACAGTTGCCTATCCAGAAGTTGGAGACGGGAGAGGACGGACGTACTTTTACTTTCCAAATCACCTCTTCACAAGACGCCAAAAAGGACAGCACGGATAAAGACAAAAAGACGAAAAAGGAGGTATTCTATTTCTCCTATGACTATCCGACACGTAAACTGACCTATCTGGCAGACAAAAAGAAGGATACAGAATATCCAAACTGGGCCTCTATCTCACCGGACGGTAAAACCGTTGTCTATGCCAAAGACCTGAATCTGTATCGTATGTCGCGTGAAGATTATGAGAAACTGAAGAAAGATGATAAAGACAGTACGGTCACAGAGATACAACTGACGACAACCGGTGTAAAAGACTTCGGTTTCGGTCAGCCTTACAGTCTTCTGAATACAGATACCTTATGTAACGGTAAAAGGAAGAACCCGGGTTATCTGTTATGGTCGCCCGATTCCCGTCATTTTGTAATCTCTATTTCAGATAACCGCAAGGTGAAAGACCTGTGGGTGATCAATGCTATGGCCACTCCGCGACCGACATTAGAGACTTATAAATACCAGATGCCGGGTGAAAAGGAAGCTCCTGTCAGTCATCTGTATCTGTTTGACATGAGTAACGACTCTTATAAAGAGATCAATACGCAAGCATTCAAAGACCAGACAATACGTATGGCTTATCGGCCCCGCCTGCATAAACAGCGTGATATGAAAGAACTGCCCAGTATTTGGTTGGGTGATAATAACCGTTTCTTCGTTACCCGTTCCAGTCGTGACCTGCATCGCATCGACGTCTGTACTTATACGATCGGTGAAGACTCTATCCGTCCGATTATCGAAGAACGTATGAATACGTATATCGAACTCCGCCCGCTGGCCGCCGTTAATAACGGAAAAGAACTGATCCATTGGAGCGAACGCGACGGTTGGGCGCATCTGTATCTTTATGACGACAAAGGTAATCTGAAGAACCGCATCACATCAGGCCCCTGGCATGTAGACCAGATCGTGAAGGTTGACGAAGCCAAACGCGTTGTCTATTTCCTTGCCAACGGAAGAGAAAAAGGGGAGAATCCTTATTATGAACATCTTTACCGGGCTAACCTCGACGGAAGCGGTTTGCAGATGGTTTCTGCCGGCGATTATTTCCATGATGTCCGTGTAGATGATAACGCCCAATTCATCGTCCATAATTATTCCCGTATCAACACTGTTCCGAAATCGGATCTGTTGGATAACACCGGTCGTAAAGTGATGGAACTGGAAGAAAGCGATTTCTCGCAACTGTTTGCTGCCGGTTACCAGTTCCCGGAACCGTTCAAGGTAAAAGCTGCCGATGGTGTAACGGATCTTTACGGTGTCATGTATAAGCCTTTCAATTTCGATTCGACAGCAGTATATCCTATTATCGACTACGTTTATCCAGGTCCGCAGGTTGAAGCGACACGCTATCCGTTTACCCGTATGAGCGTCCGTACCGACCGTTTGGCACAGGCTGGCTTTATTGTCGTATCAGTCGGTAACCGTGGCGGTCATCCGAGCCGTTCGAAATGGTATCATAACTTCGGATACGGAAATCTGCGTGATTATGGGCTGGCTGATCAGAAAGCTGCTATTATCCAGTTGGCGGATAAACATAAGTACATTGATATCCACCGTGTCGGTATTCACGGACACTCGGGTGGTGGTTTTATGTCGACCGCAGCTATCCTGCAATATCCTGATTTCTTCAAGGTGGCCGTATCTTGTGCCGGTAACCATGATAATAAGATTTACAACCGTTGGTGGAGTGAAACGCATCATGGCGTAAAAGAAGTGGTATCTGAAAAAGGCGATACGACATTTACCTATAGTATCAAGAGCAATCCCGAACTGGCCAAACAGTTGAAAGGACATCTGCTGCTGGTTCACGGAGATATCGACAACAACGTGCATCCGGGTAACACGATGCGTGTGGTAGACGGACTGATCCGTGCCAATAAACGTTTCGATATGTTGCTGTTGCCGCAACAGCGTCACGGTTTCGGCGATATGGACGAATACTTCTATTGGCGTATGGTCGATTATTTCTCAGAACATTTGCTGGGAAAATCGGATAAGTCGGTGGACATTCCGAAACGATAAAAAGCCAAGAGGCTCCTGTATCGAATGCAGGAGCCTCTTTTTACATAAATAGACATTGTTATTTGATTCCTCGCGGATGAAATAACAGAAGGGGGTACAGGTCTCCGACCACAAAAATGGAACATAGATAGAGAAAAATAATCCAATAAAAAGGAAGAAGAGGAAGAAAAACGACCTCTTTTAGTTTATTAACTAAGTAATTTAGTTTCCAAACTAAAACATTTAGTTACTTTGCCCGAAACAACAGGAATTATGAAACGACTGACTGCAAAAGAAGAAGAGATCATGGGCTATTTCTGGGAGAAAGGTCCTCTTTTTGTAAAACAACTGCTGGAATATTATGAGGAACCTAAACCTCATTTCAATACATTATCGACGATTGTCCGGGGATTGGAGGATAAAGGATTCCTTTCACATAACACTTTCGGCAATACTTATCAGTATTATGCCGCCGTTAGTGAGACAGAGTACAGCAAAGGTACATTGAAAAATGTTATTGCCAAATATTTCAATAACTCTTATCTGGGCGTTGTTTCTTCCCTGATTAAGGAGGAAGATATCTCTGTGGATGAACTTCGGAAGTTGTTGGACGAAGTGGAACAAGGAAATAAAAACTGACAATTATGGGAGACTTCTTTGTTTATATCCTTAAATCGTCTGTATGTCTGGCAGCTTTTTATCTGTTCTACAGACTGTTGTTAAGCCGTGAAACATTTCACCGCTTTAACCGGATTGCCTTGTTAGGGGTAATCATTCTTTCCGTTGCCATTCCATTTATCCGTATTATGACCGATGAACCGGTTGCCATACAGCGCCCCTTGCAGAATCTGGAATATCTCTTACAGATGGCACAAATGCAGACAGAGATACAGGTACAGACCTCCCAGTCATTCTGGCTTCCGTTACTGTTTGTAGTTTATCTGGTAGGCTGTGTTTTCTTTTTTGCCCGCTTCCTTTATTCGACAATCCGCATATGCCGGATGATCGGGATGGGAGAGAAGCAGGTGCTTCCCGATGGTAGCAAACTGGTGGTTACGGATGAGACTGTATGTCCGTTCAGTTGGATGGGATACATCGTCATTTCGCAAAAAGATATGGAAGAAAGCGGTGAAGAGATACTGACGCATGAGATGGCGCATATTCGTGCCCGTCATTCTGTCGATATGCTGATCTGTAGCTTTTGTGTCATTCTTCAATGGTTCAATCCTGCTGTCTGGTTACTAAAACAGGAATTGGAGAATATTCATGAATACGAGGCTGATGAAAGTGTGATCAATCATGGCATCGACGCGAAACATTATCAATTATTATTAATAAAAAAAGCTGTTGGTTCACAGCGCTTCACTTCTATGGCCAACAGCTTTAATCACAGTAAACTAAAAAAACGAATTACTATGATGTTAAAACGAAAATCGAATCCGTGGGCGAGATTAAAGTATCTCTATGTACTTCCGCTGACAGCTGTAGCGGTTGTAGCTTTTGCCCGTCCCGAAATCTCTCGTGAACTGGGAAAGATTTCAAGTGCCAAAATTAGCGAAATTGTTCCGGTTAAGGAAGTTATCGAGCCTAAAAAAGCTGAACCGGTAGTCGAGGTTGTCCCTGCCCCTGTAGAGAAACCTGCCATAAAAGAGGTGGTGGCATCTGCCCCTCAAGTGGTAAAAGTAATAAAGACGGAAGCGAGGGCAAATAAGGACTCTGTTACACAGGAAAAAGAGAAAACGGAAAATCCGCTGGAGGTTATGCAACAACAACTGGATAATTTCTCGAAAGACGCCGAAGATCGGATGAGAAATATCAAACAGAGAGTAGAGATGTCTCGTAACCTGATCCTGATCGATAATGAAGTCGCTACTTATGAGGAGCTGGATAAAGTGAGTCCGGAGAACATTCATAGTTTTAGTATGAGTCCAAAAGATAAAAGTGAAGAAATTCTGGCTAAATATAATGCTTCGGACAAGCAAGGTGTGATCTCGGTCGTTACTAAGGGTGCTATTGCTTCCGGCAAAATAAAAGAGGACGATGTAAAGGTGGTCGGTTATGGTCGTTTGTCTGATCGTCTGCCTGGGGACGTAAAAATCCGTATCAGGGACGGACAGAGCGGAAAAGAGAAGCCGCTCATAATTATTGACGGAGTAGAACAAATAAAGGATGATGCTATAGATAAGTTGAATCCCAATATTATTGAATCTATATCTGTGTTGAAGGATGAATCTTCAGTAAAATTATATGGAGAGAGAGGAAAAAACGGCGTGATTCTGATAACAACGAAAAATGCATCCACAAAAAAGAAGTGAAATGATGAAGACCTATTTATATCAGGCGGCTTTTGCCGCCTGTCTTTTTCTTGCCGCCTGCAATGAGAGTAAGACAACGGATGGAGAAATAACCGTAATCCCTGTAGGAGCCGCTCTCGACGCTCCTTCCGGATTGAAGGCTTCCGACTGTTTCAAACAAGTATCTTATGTGGCGTTGGAAACGAATGACAGTTGTCTGGTAGGGCAGAATCCGTCCGTGAAGATCCTACATGACAAATTGTTGGTGACAACTGCTCAAAAACAATGTTTTCTGTTTGACAGGGCAACCGGTCGCTTCTTAACCTCTGTGGGGCATGTTGGCAATGATCCGGAAGGATATAGCGATGTGAGAGGATGTTGGCTGGACTATCCGAATAACCGGATTTATTTTAGCGGTTGGAATGAGAAACTTATTATTTATAATGCTGATGGTTCTTATTACGGAGAAAAGAAAACTCCGGTTAATACTTCTGTATTTCCTGCCTTTACAGTCTTTAATTATTTAGATAATCAGACACTTGTCGCTCATTCTACGGCAGGTAACGGTGATCCCGACCGGGTGATTGTATTCCGTGATACAATGATCATTAATCAGTTTTTACCATCCGGCAAAGATACGATGTCATTGAAGGTGAATCCAGATGATATAGAATCACTCAGTGTCACTCATAGTAAAGGTTTTGGCGGTGGTATGATTATTATAAGTTATAAGGATGGAAAAATGGCTGCTTATCCGGTAAGTGACCGTTTCTTCTGGCACCAGGGGAAAGATTTGTTCTTTATGGAACAATTCAATGATACAATTTATCAGGTAACGGCAGATGCTTTATTACCTGTCCGTCGTTTGGATATGGCATCTTATTATTGGAATCCAAAGGAACGTTTCAATAAGGAAAAGACCCATGTAGCTTATCCGACAGAAATGTTGGAAGGGAAAGATGTTTTCCTTTTACGTTTCATTGTGGATCTGTATAAGGATAAGCTTATTTATAATGCTATGTTCGATAAGAAAAGTGGAATAGTCAAAGTCGCTAAATATGACACTGCTTTTGAAAACGATTTGGACGGTTTCCTTTCTTTACAACCTGAATCAGTTTCTCCCGATGGCGAGTTTGCTCAGATCATTCCGGCAGACCAGGTCGTTTCATGGTTTGAAGAGAATGGAGATAAAAATGATTTACCGGAGGAAGTCACAGCTTTAAGAAAAGTAGGCGAAGAAGATAATCCGGTCGTGATTATTATGGAGTAAAATGTGAATGTACAACACCTGCATGAAATACCGAAGAGGAATGAATACGAAAGATTTATGACATATTGTCTGGAGCCAGTTTCCTTATAGGGGAACTGGCGTTTCCACATTAGGAAACCAGCGTTTCCTGCCTGGGAAATTACAGTTTCCTGGCTAGGGAACTGGCGTTTCCTTATTAAAAAAAATTAGGAAACTGCAATTGGCTGGAAATTAGCTAGTTATCCTTTTTTTCTCTTTCATGCTATTTAAGGTCTGTGGTCTCTGTTATTACCAGCCAAAATGTCCGGTTTGTATTCTTTAGGACAAGATATAAATGTTCTCAAATGAAACAGGTGACACCGATTGCTATATCTGCGTCACCTGTAATGTGTTAATATGTTGTCGGTTAAATGAAGGAATAACGAAGCGGTGCTATTCCCGGAAGAAATTTATGATTTACTCCCTGACAATCTGGTGAATTTGTACCGGAGTTTTACCTGCCGGAGTGATTATCAGCGTTTGCATATCATCAAATGAAATTTTGTTCAGCTTCACATAGCCGACGTAGCCACAATATAGCATATTGTTTTCGCCGTCATTGTTGACACCGGAGATGGAAACCATACTATCGTTATTGCCGGACAAGAAGAATTCGATATACTTGTCTACACCGTTACATTTCACTTCAACCTTTTCGCCCGGTTTCAACGTTTTATAAGTACTCAGATTGAGATCGTACATCATCAATTCTTCGTTGATTTCTGGTGCTTCCTTTGTCTTTACGGAAAAAGCGGCAACCTTCAGTTCCATCTGTTTGCCGGAATTGTTGCGCATCCGGACAAAATGAGCGTTCAGAGGAATTGTAGTAACGGTGAACTTTGTCCGGTCGGCAGGAATATCAGAAAGGATAGTCCATGTCTTACCGTCTTCCGACCATTCGAATACACGTCCGTCCACATTACTTTGAGGTAAGTTGAACGTGAAAGATTCGGCGTCCTTTTGTATTTCCCATCCGAGGCCGAGATACTGGTTAGGTTCGACTTTTACCACTTCAAGCATGGGGACATAGGCTATCAGATTCTCGTCTTCCGACCAGGGTTGATTCTTCAGCTGATCTATATTAGTAATGGTAGAAGCTGTGCTAACTCTGATTTCGTTGGAAGGTGTATCGGCTGTCGAAAGTAGGTTGCGGCTGGTCTGTCTGTATAAACCTTCAATAAGCGGCATCAGGACTCTTGAACCTACTTTTACACCTTTCTGATACGGATTCTGGTTAAAAGTACGGTTAACCAGTTTCATACTGTCCATAACGGCAGATACTTCGAGGAAACGTTGCCAGGTGTTCTGGCGGTCTTTTTCATACCAGGCGTGAGCCATACGCAGAGCATTGGAACCGCATCTTCCGAGTAACTCGAACTGCATAAGCCAGGGATTGATTTCTTTAATCAGTGCTTTATTGTCTCCCTGATTGTATATCAACTCGGGAGCAGCCTGTATCTGTGCGAATAAGGCACCCAGTTGGTTTGCATCTCTTTCGCCGAACTGTCCGTTGCGGTAACCGGTAAGGAATTTGTCGGCCTGTGCCTGGTAGCGGGTAGATTCCTCACGGCGATATAAATGACCGTTAGGTCCCGGATCGCTATTATTCTCACAGAATGTCTTGAAGGCGATGGCTGCTTTGGGTACTAAATATTCGCAAGCCTTTTCCCAAGCCAGTTGCGGGTCGTAACTGTGTATATTCCAGCTATACATGGCAACACCGAACAAGGCGACTTTGGAGGCTTCAGCGCGTTCCATCGGGTTAGCAACGAAACCGGACATCGCATTGGAAGCCTGAGTGTCCAGACCATAAGCGGGTCCCATCAAAAGGTGGTCACGGCAGTAATCGCTTACCGGGAAGTTCCACCAGATATAGGCGGGACGGCGGATACGCTTGTTGACCCATTCAAGACCTTCCAGGGTAATATCGTCTACAACACGATTCCCGGTCCACATGATATGGACAGCCGGGTGAAGTTGTTCGCCCAGGATATCGAGATAATCGGTCCGTGCCCATGAACGGTTGTATTCGGTCGGACACATGATTAATGGCTGTATGTCGCTTTTCTTTTCAATAAATTCTTTCTGGATGAAGTTCATCAGGCCAGCTTGTTTGGCTGCGTTTGTTCCTTCACCGGAAATGTCGTCAAAGAAGACAGCGAAAGCACGTACACCGAGGTCGTACATTTGTTCGAACTTGGTGATCACGTTGTTACTGTCGGTTGCATTCCATTTGATATCCTGTCCCGGATGGATTGCCCAGACGAAGTCTACCTTGTTGCGGGCAGCTTCGGTTGTCAGTTCTTTAATCTGCTTTGCCTGGTCGGCAGGATAGGGTTCACGCCAGCTGGCACTGTGGAAAGGATCGTCTTTCGGACCATAGATGTAAGTATTCATCTTAAACTGGCCGTAGAAACGAAGTTGGCTGATACGGTCGTCATGGCTCCAGGGAGTACCGTAGAAGCCTTCGACAGTTCCCCGATGGAGTACGTCAGGATAGTCGGTAATCGTACATAACGGAAGTGTGCGTTTGCCTGCTTCATTGTAGCCGACCAGTTGTTTGAGTGTTTGGGCGGCATAGAATAATGAACGGTCGTCCACAATTTCGATAGTGATTTTCTTCTTTGAAATATCCAGGATATAAGCACCTGAACGTTCCATTTCGGGTGTTCTGGCTTTCAGCTTTTTGACTTCCAGCGGTAATGACTTGCCTGATTGGACGAAGGGCAATGCTTCTTTCAGTATTTTCACTGCGTCAGCGTCCGGATTGCTGATACCCTGTAATGTATATCCATGAGACGGCACATATTGCTGGTTGGATATAACAATTTGTTGTGGTTGGGGATATAACTCGAGAGATAAGCTTTGCGCGTAAGTAAATCCCGGAATACAACATAATAATAGTGTCAGGAGTAGATTTGATAGTATTTGCATAGATCAACGGTTTAAGATATTAATATTTGACTGTAAAGTTATTAATATTCAACAAAAAAACAAGGATGGAACAGTAGAATTATCTCATTCCATCCTTGTTTAAATTACTGATTGTATTCGCTTAGTTAATTGACAATAACAATGTTTTGCCGGACTGATTTCCCCATTCGGTCAACAGGGTGCGCAAGTTGCCGAATTCAGCGGGAGTATAGAGCTGTTTGTTCAGTAGCAAAGAGCGTTCTACCTCTGCGTTGTTTCCGTTTTGCTTAACGGAGATGACTACCTTACCGGCAGCGTTTTCAATTGTTTTAACTGCTTCCGGAGTAGCTAGTTTCATCCCTTCCGGTACTTGAACAGTATAGGTATACCGTTCGTTTGCTTTGCAGGGCAACAGCAGGTTTTCCTTGCGGCTACTGTTCATATTGCAGTAGTAACTATGTGCCAGGCTGACCGGGGCATCGGGCAGTGAAACCATAACATATCCGTTGTTCGCTTTTAAAGGTTGGGATGCAGTATAGGAGATTGTCGTTCCGTTGCCGGTCTTCGATTCTTTTGCTTCCTTATCAGCACCGGCATAGGTAGACAGATAAGCTCCGTAATAGGGGAGGTAAGCGTTGCCGATAGTTGCATCTACTTTTGCATCTGCTTTTTCCGGAGAGACGGAAAGGGTAACCTTATAAGTGAGGTCGGTAGACGGGGTGCTGATTGTTACAGGCGTACCTTTGGTCAGGCTGATGACCGGTGTCAGGTTATTTGAACCCGCAGCTGCCATTTTATTGGATGATGGAGACATGATATACTGTTTACCGTCTGCATTGGCAATAACGACCAGTTCTTTTATTGCATTCAGCCCACAACTGGCCGGTTCGGCATTCACACTGTAGGATGCTGCCGTTTCGGCTTTGATGCCTGCTGCATTTAACAGGCCGTTCAGCAGGTTTGTCTTTTCAGCTTCGGTTCCGTAGGCAGAATAGATTACATCGCTTGCCGAACGGATTTTATATCCTGCATCCGGCAACGAAAGGCGACTGTAACCCAGGTTTTCCGTTACGTGTTTCAGGATGGCCTGTAGTTTTTCCGTATCGTTCTTTTTACCTTCTGTCAAGTTTTCGGCAATGGCAGTCAACTGGACGTCGCTGGCGGGAGTGAACTGTGCATACAATGCTTTCAATGCGTCTCCGTTCGAAGCATAAGTGGTTGCAGTCAGGAAAGGAACGTTGCCATTGGCAGCCGAAACGAACGGGTCGCGGGAAGAAGCCGGCAGGTTCTGTAATTTCCAGGTAACGGTTTTCATGCCGTTGGCTGTTGTGACGGCCGGCTTGGCATTGTTATACTGCAAAGTGTAGGATAACGGTTTGCTTTCCGGTGCAGACAGACTGATGGTATATTCTTTTACCGGAGAGGTTTGTAATAGCTCGTTATAAATATCCAGCTCCGGCAGATACCCCGGTTTGGAAGTCAGCGTATAATCCAGATAGATGGTTGCTCCCAGTTCCAGACCGGTATGGACAACGACCATTTCTTTCAGATGGTTGTAAGCCGGAGCATCGGCTGCTGTCCGGGGAAGTACTTCCACAAAGGCATTGTCGGGCGTTTTGACAATGTTGCCGTCTTTCTGTTTGGTATAAGAGGAATTAATTTTTAGTTCCTGGTATTGCGGATTGTAAACGATGAAACTTTCCCCGTAAGTACCGTTCATGGCCGTATGTGTGAAAAGCGTAAGTTCCATGTTGTAGCGGAACTCCTGGCTTCCGTCTGCATTCAATGTATATGCTTTCGACAGCTTCTTATATTCAGCTTCCGAGCCGGCAAATGCGGATGCTGTAATAGCCAGCAGGCAGAGAAGCAGTGCCAGTTTATGTAGTATATTAGTCATTGTCTTTTATTTTTTAATAATTAAATAATCACCGAAACTTTTGTGTGCATTAACGGCAGAACGGAAACCGTCCCAGTCGGCTGCTTCATATACACGTTTCTTTAGAGCCAGCTTCTGGTGAAGCGTTATTTTATCGCCGTCCTGGCTCAATGAGCCTTCGAAGTCGGCGGCATCGCTTTGCTTGCTTTCGTTCTTTGCCTCATTTAACAAAGTGTATCCTTTCGGTAGCTGGATGGTTTCGTCCAGTTCCACCAGACGTGAACAGCCATCCTTGAAACCATACTGGCGTTCGGGCAGGTCGGTATTGATGCGCAGATAACTCTTTACCTGATTGTACAGGTTGTTCATTACCATCGGTTTGAAGACCAGTTCCTCTTTACCCGGGATAGCATATTCCGGTATTTCATAGCGGAAAGTGATTTTGATGGGAGCCGCTTGATAGTCTTTCGGATCTTTTCCATAATCCACGCTAAGCAGACGGGCTTTCGGGGATACGTTTAGCAACTGGCTTTCAAGCATGTTCTTCCATTGTGACTGCCAGCCACGGGTAAACATGCCGCGGATATTGCTGTCCGATTGTCCTTCGGCCGTGATGGTGAATTGTCCGGTCAGTGTGCCTTTGGCATCCAGTTTATTGTTTGCTTTGATACGTATATAATGGTTTTCCGGAGCGGAAACGGGAGTCAGGCAAAGGTCGGAACCTTCGGGAACTCCCGGCAGGTAGTTCTGTTGTTGTTCGGCGCTGCTCCATAGTTCGCGGCAGAAAGGAACCCAGGTCGGGTCGAGCGGCATATATGTACCGCTGGATAATTTAACGACGGCTACACAATGGTTGAAGTGGTCGGCCGGAATACTTTCCACACGGCTGCCTGCCATTGTCATAGCGGGATAGGCTTCGAAACCTGCCATACGGAGGAAGGATATCAGCGTTCCGGCAATATCTTTACAGACACCGCAACGGTCGGTATAATTCATCTTGGTATTGTGAAGGGTATAACCTTCGCCTTTGCCCATCGAGATGCCGGAGTAACGGATATTGTCGGCAACCCAGTGGGTGAGGACGGCTATCTTTTCCATTTCTGTTTTCTTCCCTTTGATAAGCTCGTCTACCTTTTTCTGTGCTTCCGGCAGTGGAGCAAAACTTCCGTAATCTTCGTTAACCTTATTGAACCATAATGATTTATCCTGCCATTTAGGAGTGGACGACATCATCAGTTTCGGAGCGGCATCGAACAGGTCGACCATGTTAGGTTCACGTTTGGTCGGCATCACATTGTTGGTGGAGAAGGTATAGGCTTTCCGACCATCTTCATAGCGCATGGAAGAGGCGCAGTCGCCTTGATAGAACTGGAACTGCATTTCTTTCTCCATCGGAATGGATACTTTATATACTTTACGTACGGTCGGTTCCGTCACCCAGAAAGGAACGATGTCATAGAATTGTCCGCGCATGGGAGGGATGAAGCGGGATTCGTCATCGCTGCCGTCGGCCAGCAGGGCGTAGGTGAAACCTTTCTTGTCGATTTCATATTCGATGATATCTCCCGGATTCAGCTGGCCTACTTCAAGCATGATCTGGCGGGCGCCCCAATAGATGGCGCGGGCCGGAGCCGCATAGTCGCAGGCTTGTGTAACGTCCAGGTTGATTACATCGCCGTTGGCACGGTAGACGGTCGCTCTCTTGAATTGTGCGAAAGCCGTCAGCGGGTCGTAATCATATTTGATGATACGGTTACTCACTGCTCCCCGGGGAGTCTGAATCTTGATAGTCTTGCAGACAGAAAATGAACCGGAACCAGTCGGTTGTACGGTTACGGACGTACTGTCCAGCAGATTGACGCAATCATATCCGGCATAGACTTCCGGCTTCTGAAGCGTCGGGTCCGGTGCGAACCGGCAACTTTCCCCACTCTGTCCGTAGGCGGACGAAAGGGTTAGGAATGATAATAGTATAACATTCAGTTGTTTCATAGATTGTTATTTTGTTTATTAGTATTATTCCATTTAATATATTCCCCAAATTCCTTATTTAATAGTGGATGGTTTTTTATTATTCTATATTTGAATCCCAGAAACTCCCGATTAATCTGTAGACGTTCAATAATAGCATTTCTATACTCGCTTGTAGGATTTGATAGAAATGCGTTTACCAATTTCTTAAAAGAATTTAGCCTTGATAAATAGTACTCGTAGAAACGTTCTTCCAGTATTCTCCGACTTACTCCGGAACCATTAAAAATAAGTGAGAGTAATTCGATTGTTTTTATTGTTTCCTTATCGTTGCGGCTTGACAGGAATACAACCTTCTTATGTGGAAAATCGTTCTTGTGTTCAATAAATTCTTCAATATGATTATCTAAAGGGTTGAGCAAATTGTCGTATTTACTTGATTTCTTATTGTTACAATAATTGCAGGCAAGTAAGAGATTTGTCCATTCTACTTTCAGATGCGGATAGTTCTCTTGAGATTTAAAATGTTCGATCTGATAGTCGGTAACTAATCTACGTTCACATAAATAACATTTTTCATGCTGGTCTTCCAGTAGTTGTCTCTTCACGTCCTCCTGGTTATACTGTGCACATCCTTTTAAGGATTTGGGAACTATATTGCTTTTCCTGATTCCTATCATCTGTTGCTATTTTGATAGATTACGTATTATATCATAGTATTCACTTTTTATGGCTGGCGCTACCACATCAGAGACTTGTTCGAACTCATTTAGTAGTTCGTCCAGTTCTATTTTATCGGAGATACTGGGTTCTTTTTTATCAACTAATATCTTTAAGGTATCCAACTTGACTTGCAGATAACTGGAATCGGAACGTACTCCGAAATATCCTTCGGCTAAAGCTTCATAAGAATAATCAGTTAAATCGCTGATGGATTCCTTTCGTTCCAGATCAAAAGCGACAGCATTAGGCAGAGAGTTCAAAATGAAAGGAGAATGAGTTGTTACGATAAACTGGACATTCGGGAATATATGCGTCAATAAAGGCAATATAATCCGTTGCAATCCTAAATGAAGGTGAGTTTCTATTTCATCAATTAATACGATTCCCTGTTTTTCGTATACACGTGTTAATGCATCGGGAGTTTGCATTTTGAGAATTAGATCTGCTACTATATCGATAACAGCGGAATAACCGGCAGATAGTTCTGTGAATTTAAATTCTTTTCCGGTAGTTTGTATTTTAAAACTGTAATCTTTATAATTAAATATAAGCTTTAGCGAATTATCCTCAAATATGCTCTGCAGGAGTTTCTCAAATTCAATAAACCATTTATTTATCTTATCGGCATCTTCTATTTGCTGCTCGTTACGGGCTAAAGCTTCCTGGATTTTATAATCTACCAGAAAGTTAAGGAATTCATTTGCCTTTTTATCCTCAATATGATATCCTTGATCTAAGTTCGGTTTGATCGGATTAATGGGCTCGTTCATCAAAGATAGACGTTCTGCTTCATAGAAGGCTAATAGGATATTCTCATTCTTAATTGTTGCATGATCGAACTCTCTGTTGAAGAATAACGTTGTTGCAGCATTTGGGGTATATCTATTCTTTATGCCGTTAAGTTGACTGGCTATATCATTTAACACTACTGTCTTCCCGCTACCATTTTTCCCGGTAATAATAAGATGCTTCTTTTCTTTTTCATCAATAGGAATATTGAAGTTCTCTAAATGAAAAACTTTATTGACTTTGATGTTTGTCAGGAAATAACTCATGATATGTGTACTTTTATATGTTCAAGTTACAAAGTTATTATTTTATTTCGCCGAAGCTCTATCTATTGTCAATAGATTTAATAGCTAGTAGCCGACAGGCTTTCCGGTCTGTTTTACCACTGCCGGTGAGTGGGATGGCATCGACCTGCCGGATATATTTAGGCTGTTGGTATTTAGGCAGGAGAGAGGCTATTCTATCAGAAAGGCCTTCAATGTCTGCCGTCTTTTCCATCAGTAGCACAATGGCTTCTCCTAATCCGGGATGTGGAATAGCCGTTATCGCAAAGGTAGCAGAAATTATTGAACGTAGTGTTTCTTCCACTGATTCGATTTGTACTTTTATACCTCCGGTATTAATGATGTTGTCTTTCCTTCCCAGAATGGAGAAAGTACCGTCCGGATGCAACTGTGCGATGTCGTTTGTCACTAATGTCTCGTCGCAAACCAGTGGTGCGTTGATAATGAGTGTATCCTCAGACGATAAAGACAATTGTACGGAAGGGAAAGGGGTGTAGGCTGAAGAAGCCTCGGGGCCGTTCAGCCTGCGCAATGCGATATGAGAAAGTGTTTCCGTCATGCCATAGGTCGAGTAGACGATATTGGGTAATGTCCTGACCTCTGCTTCCAGTTCTTTATTTATGGCGCCTCCCCCTATGATTAATATCTCTGTCCGGCATAGGCGTTCTTTTTCCTCCGGTACTTGAAGCGTGTTATATACCTGTAACGGTATCATAGCAGCAAAGCGAAGCGGAGTCTCTACATCTGCCAACGGATGGCCGGAAGGCGTGCGCAGAATGAGAGTCAATCCGGCAACTAAGGCCCGTACGACCACCATCTTGCCGGCAATATATTGCAATGGCATACACAACAATGCATTATCTCCTTTTTGCAGATGAAGGAAAGAGCAGGTAAGGATGGCACTTTGCATCATCTGTTCTTTGCGGACAGTGAACTCTTTAGGCGTTCCGGTAGAGCCGGATGTATGAACGGTGATGTAGGGAGATTCGTTGAACCAGTCGGCCAGGAATTTGTATAAATCCCGACGTATCTCTGGTGCATCGGCAGGTAGATTAGTTATTAATTGCTGTATATTTTCTGCTGTACAAACCGTTCCGTCCTCTAACTGTAACAGTTGTTTATTACAATCTGTAAGTAACTGTTTCCCCTCTTGAGAGGGGATAAGGGGTGTGTTATCATTTCGTTCCGGAACAGGCATTAACACACCCCCTGCCCCCGAGGGGAATGAGTTACTCTTCGGATCGTACCAGAGACAATCCTGGCGAATGGAGAGCGGCATCTCCACATTGTCCGTAAATAAAGCCCCTGTTCCCAGTCCTTGCGGTAAAGGATTATTGAATGTTGCACACCATTGTGCAATGGCATTCAGTCCGATATTCGATTCCAATGCAGAAGTAATCCACCAGCCTATCTTTTGTTGTTCAGCCTCGTCGATCCATTCCTGTCCGCCACTTATCCCGCCATGTAAAGACGGTTTCAGTATGATATACTGCGGACGGATAACTGATAAGAGTTCCTTTTTCCTTTCTATTGTATTGATGCCGATTAGTTCTTCATCCAAAGCAATAGGTAAAGGTGTTTCAGAAGTGAGTCGTGCCATTTCCTCCCACTGCCCGGCGCGGATAGGCTGTTCGATGGAATGCAGGTCCAGTTCGGCAAGCCGTTGTAACTTGTTCAGGGCATCGTCAGGGGAGAAGGCTCCGTTTGCATCTACCCGTAATTCTATTTCTTTAGCAGAAAAATGCGCACGGATATGTTTTAATAAAGCCAGTTCCTCTTCAAAATTAATTGCCCCAATCTTCAACTTAATACAGCGAAAGCCTGATTGCATTTTGACCTCGATTTGTTCCAGCATCTTTTTATAGTCACCCATCCAGATCAGGCCATTGATTGGGATACCGGCTTTACCTCGTGAAAAGTCTGTATCCCAAAGTGCAAAATTACCTGTTTGGAAATGGCGGAAAGCCGTTTCCAGTCCGAATAAGATGGAGGGATAGGAACGCAGAGCTTCGGTATCGGGCATTCCGTTCTGTTCCGTTTGGTGACAAATGGTTGCCAGTTTTTTTTCGTAGTCTGGCAGATCATCACAACTCAGTTTAGGGAGTGGAGCACATTCACCTATCCCGAATCGTCCGGGCATTTCATCAGTGGTAAGAACCAAATACCAGCTCTTTCGAATCGTATAAGTCCCCCGTGAAGTCCCTGCCGGTTGCTTGAAGTGTAAAACTTTAGGAATTATCCGGATTCTATAATGCGTTGTTCTCATTATTCTGTTTAATATAATCGTTCAGTTGATTGTTTAGATCCTTAAAGTTTGGTAAAGCATCCTGTAATTCTTTAGGTAATTCATTATATGTATATGAACTTACTCCAATAGGTTTGTTTATATCGCGAAGGGAAAATTCAACTTCATAATCATCTTTCCCTTTGCAAAGTAATATCCCAATTGTTGGGCGGTCATACTTATCACGTACTAATTCATCTATTGCGGAAATGTAAAAATTAAGTTTCCCAATAAATTCAGGTTCAAATTCCTTTGCTTTCAGTTCAATGACAATGTATGCTTTTAGACGGGTATGATAAAATAAAAGATCCAAGCGATATTCCTTTTTCCCAACTTTCAGAAGATATTGATGTCCCATATAAGCGAATCCTTTGCCCAATTCAAGTAGGAATTTAGATATTTGTTGGACCAGGCCGCATTCAATATCCCGTTCTAATGCTTTCTCCGATAATTGAAGGAAATCGAAATGATAAGGATCTTTCAATAATTCGTTTGCCAGTTCACTTTGAGGGGGAAGTAATGTTTGAGTGAAGTTATTGATTGATTTCCCTTGTTGGTGAAACAGGTCCTTTTCTATATGATATTCTAAAATGGAACGGCTCCAACCATTTTCGATGGTTTTGTGGATATAGAAGAGGGCTTCCTGGGGAGAGCCTATTTTGCTTAATAAAAGAATATGATGTCCCCAAGGTATTTCAAAGATAGTGGAGTCTGACAATTTGGTCACAAGCTGTGACCAAATTGTATTCTCTTGATTATAAAAAAGATAAAATCGTTTGCAACGTCTAAGATTGACAGCTGACAACCCTTTTATATCAGGAAATTCAGCCTGCAAATCCTTACTCAATTGTTCTATAAATCCGCTTCCCCATTGAGCATTTTGTTGTTTCTCCACAATTTGTTCGCCAAGGCTCCAGTAAAGGTGGATTAATTCGCTGTTTACAGCAATGGCCGCCTTTATCTGGCTTTTCCGGATATTCTCCTTTAATTCAGTTAGCCATTGGCGATAGTCTTGTTGTAGTTTAAGGTATTGTTCCATTTTATTTAATATATAGTTTAGTTCTGATTACGGAAATTTGGGATAATCTTCAAAACGCGGGCGGCGTTTTTCGAGGAATGCTTTGCCGCCTTCCTGGGCTTCGTCGGTCATGTAGTAAAGCATGGTGGCATCGCCTGCCAGCTCCTGGATACCGGCCTGGCCGTCCAGTTCGGCATTCAGTCCCGCTTTGATCATACGCAAGGCAAGCGGACTGTGCATCATCATGGTTTCAGACCATTCCACATATTCATCTTCCAGCTTATCCAGGGGAACGACTTTGTTTACCAGTCCCATGTCGAGTGCTTCCTGCGCATTGTATTTCCGGCAAAGAAACCATATTTCGCGTGCTTTTTTCTGGCCGACAATACGGGCGAGATACGACGAACCGAAACCAGCGTCGAAGCTACCCACACGAGGACCCGTCTGCCCGAAGATGGCATTTTCAGAAGCGATGGTAAGGTCGCAAACGACATGCAAAACGTGACCTCCGCCGATAGCAAAACCATTGACGGCTGCGATGACAGGCTTAGGCATGGAACGAATCTGTTTCTGTACGTCGAGTACATTCAAACGGGCAACGCCGTCCTTACCGATATACCCGCCATGACCTTTCACATTCATATCTCCACCGGCACAGAAAGCGGTGTCGCCAGCTCCGGTCAAGACGATGACACAAATATCCGGACGCTCCCGGCAAATGTAAAGCGCATCGCTCATTTCGGTTGTCGTGGTGGGAGTGAAGGCATTACGGTAACGTTCGCGGTTGATAGTGATACGGGCAATACCATTGTAGAAATCAAACAAGATTTCTTCATATTCTTTTATCTGTTTCCATTCTCTTTGTGTTGACATAAAATCTTTATTTAGAGTATTGTTTATTATAACGTCTTTAAACTATGGTAGTATTCTTTCAGCAGGCGGACGTCTTCATCTTTGTCGGTGAATACCTCCATCAATACGGGTTGATTGATCGGATTCGGATCGGTGAACACTTTCATGGCTTCTTCCAATTCTGCCGTGTCGTGTACGCCCTGGTAGAGGAATCCCCGTTCGGTAGCCCAGCCCTGGGCCGAAGTCTTATGTGTAGCCGTTACAAAGCGGTGTGTCTTTCCTGACATCGACAAACCGGGCAGTGCCTGGAAGATTTCGCCGCCACCGTTATTCAGTAACAGGATGCGCAGGTTACAGCCGAAGTTGCTGTTCCAAAGCGCGTTCATATCATAAAAGAAGCTCAGATCGCCTATCACCACAAAATTCAATTTGTCGGATGCTACCGCATAGCCGATAGCCGTGGATAATGAACCTTCTATACCGCTTGTTCCCCGGTTGCAGCAAACTTCAACTTCTTCGGGCAACGTAAACAATTGAGCGTATCGTACCGTCGAACTATTGCCTAAATGTAAGGCAGACGGAGTCGGCAATGACTTGAGCAAACGACCGATTGCTGCCATTTCCGAATAAGCAAACTCCGGTTCCGGCAGACTCTTCGTATTGTTTTCCCAGACACGTGGAAATTCTGTCGGCTTATTTTCCAGCAGATAAGCAATCTTTTCAAGAAACTCGAACGGGTCCATTTCTATTACGGTAGTCATTACACCGTATAAGTCAGCCACTTCACCATCGGCCGATACGTGCCAATGTTCTTTCGGCGGATTATTACGTAGGAATTTCTTTAAACGTTTGGATACGATGTGTCCGCCGTAGGTAATAACCAGTTCGGGAACCATCTTTTCCTGCGTTTCTTCAGGCAGGGCATAAATGGCTGCATCGAAGTTTTTGACCGGGATGCCCGGAATGGTCTTGTTGCTTGTATGTTCGGTCAGCCAGGCGAAATGTTTATAAAGTAGCTTGGATATCTTCTTTTCAAAAAGATAAATCAGGCTCATCTGGCCGACAATGATCATTCGTTTATTATAGCTGTTCAACCGTTCGATCAGGGTATTGTATTCCCTGTCGTACACATTCAATCCCTGATAGCGGGTGATAACGCGCACTTCCGGCAATTCGGGAGTAGTGAACTGGAACAAAGGTTCGGAGATCGGCACATTGATATGAACCGGCCCTTTTCCATGATGATTCAATTCCAACAATGCTTCGTTGACAAGACGGTTGCAATACCATTCATCTTCATCCGTATGAATTTCCGGCAGATTGACCGATTTCTTAACCAGGGAACCGAATACGCCCGGTTGCGGTAAAGTCTGTCCGTCCATTTGGCCTATCCAGGCTCCCGGACGATCTGCCGATATAACGATAAGAGGAACATGTTGGTAGTAGGCTTCCGCCACAGCCGGATGGATATTCAGCAAAGCCGTACCCGAAGTACAGCAAACGGCTGCCGGTTTTCCTCCGTGCAATGCCAGACCCATGGCAAAGAATCCGGCACTTCGTTCGTCGGTGACGGAATAACAGGTGAAGAACGGATGATTCGCCAATGTATGTACGATAGGCGAATTACGGCTTCCCGGACATAATACGATTTTACTTATACTATGCTCCTTGAGCAAGGCCACTAACTGAAGAATGTTTTTCTTATCGGTATACATATATTATATTTATCTTATTCTGCTTACAAAAGTACATATAATATCTAACGCAAAACGCCTGTCTATCATAATAAGGCCCGCATCGTTTGCAGTTTGTCTTCCGTTTCCTGCCATTCGTCGCTTAATTCTGAAGAGGAGAGCAATCCTCCTCCGGCATAGAGTGTCTGTGTCTTCTTATTGATATTCATGCAGCGCAGATTTACATACAGGTCGGTTCTGCCTTTCGGGTTCAACCAACCTATAAAACCGGAATAGTAACGGCGGTCGTAACCTTCATTTTCCAGGATAAAACGGTAGGCGTCATCTTTGGGTAATCCACAAACGGCAGGGGTAGGGTGTAGCAGTTTCAACAAACTACCCAGCTTATCGTTACTGTCCAGCCGGAACCTGAAATCACTTTTCAGATGACATAAAGCCCCGGCACGTGCCGAATAGGGACCTTCCATCGTCGATTCGATACCCAGTGAACTTAGCTGGTCGTGGATATAATTGGAGACTAGTTGTTGTTCCCTTTTGTTTTTCTCATCCCAATAAATCGGCAGTTCGCCGTTCTGTAAAGGCTGTGTTCCTGCCAGCGCAACCGTATGCCATTCACCCTTTTCTCCCGAGAGGATAATTTCAGGGGTTCCTCCCAGCCAGATGCCCGTTTCCGGTGTATGGCAGAGGTAAACATAAGAACGGATATACTGTTTGCAGGCCTTATAAAAAGCCTTTGCAGGCGAAAAGCCGGATTCCCTGTCGAGTGTCAGACTGCGCGAAAGTACCAGTTTGTCCAGCTGTCTCTCCTGCAAAGGCTTGATAAAGGAATCGAAACAATGTGTATAGTTGTCTTTTGTCTTCCGTTCGGATGGGTTTTCTGTTCCATTCGGATGAAACTCCAAATCCATTCGGATGTAATCCGGTTGACTGTTATCCGGCAATTCGCTATAATCGCGCCGAATCAGCACGATGGGACATTCCCGGCTGACCCGGAACGGAGCGATGACGAAGCCCTGTTGTTCATTCAGGTCCTCGATGTTATATAAAAGACGGGCAGAACCGGAGGCTTGCATCACGAACCGGGGTTCTTCTTCCCCCGGTATACGATAGATAGCAAAACTCCGGCCCTGCCTGATCAGTGAGTCTATCATTTCTTTTTTAATATACTATTTACGACACGTATGGATGATACCAACTTATCAGTAGAGGTAAACACATCTACATTCCATACGTGTGAAGAACGTCCCTTGTGAATAATTGTCCCGACGGCACGTACCGTATCGCCTTCGTGGGCCGATGACATATGGCTGCCGCTCACCTGCATTCCGACTACAATCTCGTCCGGCTTAGCCAGTATCATGGAGCCTAATCCCGCAACTGTTTCAGCCAATGCCAGAGTCGCTCCGCCATGCAGTATGCCGAAAGGCTGGCGTGTACGTTCGTCGACTGGCATTGTCGCTTCCACACGGTCTTCGGACGCATAAGTATATTGGATACCCAGGTTACCCATCAGTGCATGTTTAGCCCGTATATTCAATTGGTCCAAAGGCACTTCTGTCGGTTTGATGGCAGCAAGGATAGCGGTTTCTACGGCTATTGCCACACCATCCTGATCGTTGGTCAGCGTGGTGAAATCCGTACAGACCTTAACCGAATCACGGGCGTTGCCCATCGCTACGCTGGTCCCGGCAAGCTGTAACATGGGGACATCAGCAATTCCATCGCCGATCGCTACGACTTCTTCGGTCGTAATTTTCAGCTTTTCCATCAATACGCCTAATGTGTTTCCTTTGTTGATGAATTGGGGAACCACTTCCAGATAAAAATCTTCCGAACGGAATACGTCCAATACACCGTCCAGCCGTTTCTTCCAGTGATTTTCCAATCCTACCAGTTCTTCTTCGTTGTCGCTTGCCAGCACACACTTGCAAGGACTGAAGTCGACAGCCTCCGGAAAATTGTCAACACCGATCACACGCATATTGTTTAGCGCGGCTTCTTCCTGCACATGTTTGTTGTCAGGTTTATTTGTCAGGATATAGTCTTTATGATATGTGAAAATGGCAAAATCGTTTTTCTTCGCTTTCTTATCCAAGTAAGGCAGCATCTCCGGGTTGATACGTTTCTCGAAGAGCAGTTCACCCGTTTGTACGTTGATGATCTGGCCACCGTTATATGAGAGTATGAAACCACCGTAATGATCCAGTTCCAGAGCCTTTGCGAGCGGCATAACCCCGTTGGTCGGTCTGCCGGATGCCAATACAATGTGTATTCCCATTTGCTGAACTTTCAGTAAAGCAGCCTGGGTACGGGCAGTAATTGCTTTTTCACTGTTGAGCAATGTCCCGTCTACGTCTAAAACCAATAATTTGTACTTCATGGCTTGCTGTTTTTTTGTTTAGATTACAAATCTACATAAAAATCCTGGTTTATAAACGCATCCAATAAAAATAAAGACCATCTCGTTAGTATCTTTTTAACCTATTTCATGTATATTTTGGTGGGTATTACTATTGAGTAAGTCATGAATGAAATGTGCAACGCCATCCTCATCATTCGTAAATGCAGTGATCCGATCTGCATTTGATTTTACGGGAGGCTGTGCATTTGCCATAGCAACGCCGAGTCCGGCAAATTTGATCATGGAGAGGTCATTGTAGCCGTCACCGATGGCGATAACTTCCTCTCTTTTTATCTGCACACGTTCCAATAGGCGTTCCAGCGAAGCGGCTTTGTCGATCCCTTTGGGCACGACTTCCAGGTAAAACGGTTCCGAACGATAGACATTGAGGCGAAGGCCCAGTTCCTGACGCAGTTTTTCTTCCAGCGGAACCAGGTCTTCCGGTTCTCCGACTATCAGGCATTTGTCGGCTGGGAGCCGTAGATTGTGCAGGAAGTCGTCGGTTTCCTTTACCTTCATTTTGGTCAGGAATGATTCGTATTGAACATATTTGTCTGCTGCATTTTCGGTCAGGATGTATTTACCGTTGTAAGACAGGATTGTCAGTCCGGCTTCATACGAACGTTGATAGATCAGGGGCATGACGTCTGGTGGCAGGGCCTGTTCGTAAAAGACCTTTCCGGTTTTCACTTCGATCACTTTTCCTCCGTTAAAAGAGAGGATGAAACCTCCGTACTCTTTCATATCCAGCGTTTCTGCCAGTGGAACGATACCGTAAGTAGGGCGTCCGGAGGCCAGAACCAGATGGAGACCTTGTTGCTGGGCTTTTATTAATACCTCCCGGGTGAAAGGCGTGATCTCTTTTTTACTGTTTGTCAGTGTTCCGTCCAGATCGAGGACCAGTAGTTTATAGTTCATCTTTATTTTATTTCCGGTGAATAGAATCGTCTGTTTCTGTTGCGGGTTTTAATGGGATCACATGGCCGTTGGCTGTGATGTATTTGTATAATTCCCGATAAAAAGTATGTTTTGTCAACGTGGAGGCATCGCCTAGTATGATCAGTTTCATTCGGGCACGGGTGATGGCAACGTTCATGCGGCGCAGGTCGTTCAGGAAACCGATATTTCCCTGGTCATTGGCACGTACCAGGCTGATCATGATCACATCGCGCTCCTGGCCCTGGAAACCGTCTACGGTATGGACGGTAATCAGTTTGCGGAAGGGTTTGAAAAAAGAGTTCCGTTTAATCAAGCCGCGGATATATTGCACCTGTGATTTGTAGGGAGAGATCAGTCCGAAGTCGATGCTTTCGTCCAGTACGCGTTCTTTACTAATCTTTTCGATATAGGCTTGCAGTTGCTCCACCAGCAGTTCCGCCTCTTTTTTATTGATCCGGCTCTGGCTTTCGGATAATTGATCTTCCTCAAAATCACAATCTGCCGTATCGAACCACACGACAGGTGTGTCGTAGGCGAGGATGCCGCGGTGCTTAACTTCCGGCGCAGCCTGTAACTCGTCCTGGTAAAACCAGCGGGACGAGAAACGCATGATATCTTCATGCATCCGGTATTGTACTTTAAGCAGGGAGACAGTCTCAGGTTTGCCGGCTGCTACTTTCTGCATCAAAGTACGGTCCAGTCCGCCGCGGGCAGCTTCTATACATTTAATAGTAGGAGGAAGTTGGTGATGGTCGCCTGCCAGAATCACCCTGTCCGCTTTGCTGATGGCAATCCAACAGGCAGCTTCCAGTGCCTGTGCTGCCTCATCGATAAAGAGGGTGGTAAAATTATGGTTGGTCAGCACCCGGTTGGCAGAACCCACCAGCGTACATGCTATGACGCGGGCTTCGCTGAACAGGTCGGCGTCTATCTGCACCTCCAGTTCGGTGGCACGGAAGCGCAGGCGGGAAAGACGGTTGCGGGCCGTGTCCTTTTCGCTGTGACTTTTCTTACGGAAAGAGGATTGTATCTCCCGGATTGCTTTGCGGATTCCCCAAAGTTCGGAGTAGTCGGGATGCGACTCGAAGCGCCGTTCATACGTAAATGAAAGCATTTTGTCATTCACCCGTGTCGGGTTGCCGATACGGAGCACGTTGATACCCCGGTCTACCAGTTTTTCCGATATCCAGTCGACAGCCGTATTGCTTTGGGCGCAGACCATTACCTGGTTTTCCCTGTGCAGCGTTTCGTAGATCGCTTCGACCAGTGTCGTTGTTTTCCCGGTTCCGGGAGGGCCATGTACGATAGATACTTCTTTAGCCGACAGCACATGGTTGACCGCCTCCTCCTGGGTTGTGTTTAACCACGGGAAACGTATTGGGAACAGGTTTCTCCGGCTGGTCGGTGTCTTCCCCAGCAACACATCACGCAGATGGGCAAGCTGGTTATTTTTTGCTTTCATTACACCGGATAGTGCATTGAACATCGTTTTATAGCTTGTCTCGTCGAAGTAGAGTTGAACGCCCAGTTCACTGTTCACGTTTTGCAGGTCGAATAAAGCTGAAGGTGTCGGAAGGACGACGACCATCCGGTCGTCCTGTACATAGCTGATGATGCCGGAGAAATTCAGATAACGCGGACTGCCGGTTCCGTTTGTCGTAAAGAAACAAACCGGACGTCCGTACTCAAAATTATGTTCGATCTCCTTATCGTCCCTGCGTTCTATTTCAATGACGAGCTGATTGAGCGAATTATAATAACTTTTTCCCGGAATCACAGGATACCAGCAAAGTCCCTGTTGTATTTTCCTGTGAATGCCCACCCGTTCGGCTTGTTGCCTGTACGTCTCTTTCTCATATTCATACTCCATTTGGAGAAGATCATATTGGCGTTGCAGATCTGCGGATGGTGTCTGGAATTGATTGATCATTATTCTTTGTTTAACTGGCCGCAAACTTACATAAAAAAATGGAATTGAATGGGGGTTTTTGCTCTTTCCGATGTCATAAAGTCAAACTGAAGGATTTTTATATGAGAAATGTGATTCTATCCATAATGCTCTCTTTATTGCTTCTGCCGGGTTGCGGCTCTATGAGGAATATGAGTAGTGAAGACCGGGTCGGTTTTGGCGCACAGGTCGGCTCTTTTATCGGGTGGCTTTTCGGTGGATTGATCGGAGAGGCGATCAATGATGAGAATGGTGCTGAAATAGGTGCGTTTATAGGAACGGCTGTGGGTGGCGTTGCCGGTGCTTCGATTGCAGCCAGTACGGAAGAGGAAACGCATATTGTAAGGAGAAGTCCGAAATATACACCGTCGTCTCACGTCCTTCTTCCGGACTTGCAGATAGAGGATATTCTTCTGGATGAAGATAGCATCACCTATAATCAAAAGATCGATGCGGGAGAAACCTGTCGTATCTCTTTTGTAATCGTGAATAACAGTTTTCAGGATGCATTGAATGTACTTCCGGTAGTCAAACTGGAAGAAGGAGAAAACCTGGAACTATCCGAACCTGTCCGGATTGCCCGGGTTACCCATGATACTCCCATCACTTACGAAGTCACAGTGCACGCTTCTCCCGAATTACAAACAGGCACAGTCGTTTTCAGTGTACGTCTGGAAGAGGGACGCGGCAATGGCACGGAGGCGGAAACATTTACCGTTGAAACGTTGGGTAAAGAGTGAAATTTATCATACACCGGTCATCCTGTTCAGTATCTTCGGAAATTGTATAAAGAAAATGATCGTACAGCAGATAGCCGCCGTTGCATCGGAAATACCTTCTGCCGCATAGACGCCTATCATTCCCATAAAATGCGGTAAGATCAAGGCTAACGGAACAAGCAGGATAACTTTGCGGAGTAATGCGATAAAGATGGAAATCTTAGCCTGGCCCAGGGCAACGAACATATTCTGGCAGGCACGCTGCAAGCCGAAAATAGTCATACCAGCCAGGAATACAGGCATAACCTGCTTCACAGTCTGTATTAGCTCTTCATCCGAAGTGAAAGCCGAAGCGATGACGGATGGAAACAGAATCATCAGCAACATCAGGACAAAATTGAACAGGAACATGAAAGTCACTACGATCCTGAAACATTCTTTTACCCTTTCTTTATTCCCATGCCCGTAATTATAGCTGACAATAGGCACGAACCCCAGGGCGAAGCCGGTCAGCGGGACACTGACAAAAAGCATCGAACTTTGCATAACGGTCAACGCGCTCACGTAAATATCGCCGAATGTCTTTAGCATACCGTTCAGCACAAAACCTACCAGGCTTTCCGTACTGGCCATGATAAAAGGCGATATGCCTAAAGCCAGAGTTGCCCCGATCACTTTCCTGTCCGGTTTCATATACTGCTTTTCGAGCCGAAGGGAGGCGCGGGAAGAAGACAGAAAAGACAACACCCAGATGGCACTGCCGGCCTGTGAAATAATCGTGGCTAATGCCGCTCCTTTTACCCCCATGTTGAAACCAAAAATAAAAAGCGGGTCGAGCAGGATATTGAGGAAGGCACCTATCATTACCGACCACATGGCAATACCCGGACGTCCTTGCGTATTGATGAAAGTATTTAAGCCTACCGATATTTCGACGAATAACGTACCGATCAGATAGATAGAAAGATAATCGGTGGCGTATCCGAGTGTTTGTTCCGAGGCTCCGGTGAACAGCAGGATCGGCTTCATGAAAATATAGGCGAGGGTGGAAGTCAGCACGGTAAAGATCAGCAATAGTATAAAGCCGTTCCCAAGTATCTTTCCGGCCTGCTGCCGGTTTCCCTGTCCGAGGGCAATTGCTGCAAGCGGAGCACCTCCGCCTGCAACAATGGATGAAAATGCGGAAATCAGGATAATAATCGAACCGGCTACCCCGATGCCGGCAAGCGCCGGTGTGCCTATTCCCGGAATATGCCCGATATAAATACGGTCTACAATATTGTAGAGCAGGTTTACCATTTGGGCAACTATCGCAGGCAGTGCCATCCGGAAGATAAGAGGTAGCATACGGTCTGTTCCCAGCCGTTCTTCGTATATCTGATTCATTCTTTGTGTTATGATTAGAAAACGAAGCCAAAATTACTTATAATTCAATACGTGGCAAAATCTGATATCTTTTTCCTCAGTTTCGTGTTCGAATTATAGTGATAATAAGTCGGGGCAGAGGATGGGAAATAATAAAGGTCCTGCGTTTTGTTGTCGACCTCCACTTTGTATACCGGCAAGGGTAATGTTTTCGATTCGGACTCAGGCCGATAATATTCATCATACTCTTTCAGCTTCGATATGCGTAACAACGGTATTTTCGGCCCGTATAATTTTTGCAGCGAATGCACGATGTCGGGGCGTGTGACAATAAAACGTTGCGGAACGTTATTCGCAGCATAAATATATTCAGATTGCACGGCATTATTCCCCTTTTGACGTATAATCTCTACCAGCGGTTTATTTAGATAGGAGCACAACTTTAGCATACAGATCTTCTCCCCGTCATTAGCAGATGTCCCGTAAGCATCCGGTTGCAAAAGCAGGTAAGGTTCCATACTAAAATTATCCAGTAGGAGAGGCGGATGCAGCCGGTCCTGCTCTGCTGCCGTATGAGTATCGCCCAGCCATTTCGGGATAGGCGACATGGAGAGCAATCCGGTTATGATAAACGAACTCATACATAGGCCGACTGCCGTATCCGTCACCTGTTTCCATTTGCCGTTTCCCGACCGGACCGGGAGTGGTTGCGGCTTGTCGGTATCCCGGCCTGTCCATTTCTGCCGGAGCTTGCCGGTGACCACGTACAAGACTCGTCCGGTGAACAGACAAAGCAGGCAGGTGAAGCAAAGAACCAATGGAATCCATAATTCCGGATATTCTATGCTGAAGAAGCCTTTAGTAGCCTTTATCACCCTGTGAGTTAGGCGGTGCGAAGATATTATTTTCATTCTTAATTTAGCAAAACATATAACATAAATTAGAAATCATTACCTTTGCCGGAAACATGAATAATCTAACGCATAAAACATCGCTGTCATGGATAATATAACAAAATCACAAATCATATCACTGATCCATCAGGAGGTAATCCCCGCTATTGGCTGTACGGAACCGGTTGCTGTGGCTTTGGCTGCCGCGAAAGCTGCCGAGGTATTGGGCGAACGTCCGGAAAAGATAGACGTATTACTTAGTGCCAATATCCTGAAGAATGCAATGGGAGTGGGGATACCCGGAACAGGGATGGTGGGATTGCCTATCGCGATCGCTCTCGGAACACTGATCGGTAAATCTTCGTACGAATTGGAAGTGCTGCGTGACATCACGCCGGAAGCATTACAGGCCGGAAAAGCCATGATAGACGAAAAGATCATCCATATTGCCCTGAAGGAAAATGTCGACAAGTTATATATCGAAGTGATCTGCACGGCAGGCGACCAGACTTCCCGGGTTATTATTTGCCATGAACATACACATATTATATATGTAGAGAAAAACGGGGAAGTATTGACCGATCTGCGTCAGTCGGATGCAACGGACGATAAGCCATGCGGTGGAGATGAATTGAAACTCTCTTTCTCTACCGTATATGAGTTTGCGATGGAAATGCCGCTGGATGATATCCGTTTTATCCTTGAAACGGCAGATCTGAATAAGAAAGCCGCCCAGGCTTCCATACAGGGACACTATGGGCATACCGTCAGCAAAACAGTTTCCGGCGAATACGGCAAGAAATATATGGGCGACTCTGCCTATACCCACATGTTGGTGATGACAGCTGCCGCCTGCGATGCCCGTATGGACGGGGCGATGATCCCGGTTATGAGTAACTCCGGCAGCGGCAATCAGGGAATTGCGGCGACGTTGCCGGTCCTTTCGTTTGCGGAAGATATTAAATGTACGGAAGAGCAGTTGATACGTGCCCTGATGCTCAGCCATCTGATGGTTATTTATATCAAGCAGAGCCTGGGACGTCTCTCGGCATTATGCGGATGCGTTGTGGCTGCCACAGGTTCCAGTTGCGGCATCACTTACCTGATGGGAGGAAGCAAGATGCAAATATCGTATGCAATCAAGAATATGATCGGAAATATTACCGGAATGATCTGCGACGGGGCAAAACCGAGTTGCGCATTGAAGGTGTCGAGCGGTGTCTCTACTGCCATGATCTCAGCTTTGATGGCCATGGAGAATAAGGTGGTGACTCCGGTTGAAGGTATTATCGACGAAGATGTGGACAAGTCGATCTCGAACCTGACGGCGATAGGTTCCCGCGGAATGGAAGAAACAGATAAATTGGTATTAGATATTATGACAGGTAAATCCTGTTAGAAAGATTGTTGTTTTACTTTATTTCAGACCTCCCAATGGCATACAGGGTGCCGTTGGGAGTTTTTTTATGCATTAAAAGCGGCTTGGATAAATTTCATCAATACTTTCATTGATAAATTCGATCAAATTCCGTAACTGTTTCGTGGTTTCAAATGTTTACATTGTAAGGGAATTAAGACACGGAGTGTTTTCACGGTGTAATTTATCACACAGTTTAAGCCGTCTGTTCATCTTATTTTTGCAAAAGACAGATTTGCAAGTGAATTAAAGTTCATCAATCAATAAAAACCGACATCGCCATGAAAGAGAAAATTGAACAATTGGCGGCTCTGAACCATCAGGCAGAGCTGGGAGGCGGCGAAGACCGTATCGCGAAACAACATGCAGCAGGCAAGTTAACAGCCCGCGAGCGAATCGAATTACTCCTTGAGAAAGGTAGCTTTGTAGAAGTCGACAAGTTTGTAACTCATCGGTGTACAGAGTTTGGTCTCGAAAAACAACGCCCGTTAGGAGATGGGGTTGTAACGGGATATGGTTTAATCGGTAAACGTACCGTATTTGTATTTGCCCAGGATTTTACCGTTTTCGGAGGCGCCCTTTCAGAGACGTATGCCCGGAAGATTTGTAAAATCATGGATATGGCGATGCAACTCGGTGCGCCTGTTATCGGACTGAATGATTCCGGAGGAGCCCGTATCCAGGAAGGTGTCCGTTCGTTGGCGGGATATGCCGAAATCTTTTTACGCAATTCAATGGCTTCGGGGGTAATCCCGCAGATCAGTGCCATTATGGGACCGTGTGCCGGAGGAGCAGTCTATTCACCGGCGTTGACCGATTTTATTTTTATGGTGAAAGATTCCAGTTATATGTTTATTACCGGGCCGGAAGTGGTAAAGAGTGTCACCCAGGAGGAAGTCTCCATGCAGGACCTGGGAGGTTCGGAAGTACATAGCACCCGTTCAGGCGTGGCTCATTTCACCGGCGATAATGATATGGATTGTATCCTGAAGATACGTGAACTCATGTCATTCCTCCCCAGCAATAATATGGAGGAACCGCCTTTCATTCCTACGACGGATAGTGCCAACCGCATTGACGAACAACTCAATAACCTGATCCCGACCAACCCGAATCAGCCCTATGATATGAAGGAACTGATCGAATCGGTGGCCGACGATCATAACTTCTTTGAAGTGCAGGAAGAATATGCCAAAAATATTGTGATCGGATATATCCGGTTGAATGGAAAAACGATCGGTGTGGTAGCCAACCAGCCGGCAGCTCTGGCAGGAACACTGGATATTAATGCTTCGGTAAAAGCCGCCCGTTTCGTCCGTTTCTGTGATGCGTTCAATATACCGCTGCTGACCTTTGTAGATGTTCCGGGATTCCTTCCGGGCGTCAATCAGGAATATGAAGGCATTATCCGCCATGGGGCCAAATTGCTCTATGCTTATTGCGAAGCGACAGTGCCGAAAGTGACGGTCATTACCCGCAAAGCCTATGGCGGTGCCTATGACGTGATGAGTTCCAAACATATCCGCGGCGATATCAATTTCGCTTACCCGACTGCCGAGATTGCCGTTATGGGACCGGATGGCGCTGTAAATATCCTTTTCCGTAAAGAACTGAAAAAAGCGGAAGATGTGGAAAAGAAACGTAAGGAACTACAGGACGATTACCGTGAAAAGTTCGCCAACCCATACCGGGCAGCCGAACTGGGGTATGTGGACGAAATCATCGAACCGTCGGGAACCCGTGCCCGCCTGATCCGTAGCTTCGAGTTGCTTGCCAACAAACGGCAGTCCAACCCACCGAAGAAACATTCCAATTTACCACTTTAATACGCGAACGATTATGATTAAGAAAGTACTAGTAGCCAACCGCGGCGAAATTGCGATGCGAATCTTTCGTACCTGCCGCGTAATGAATATACCCACCGTTGCGATTTACACCCATGTAGACCGGGGAGCCTTGCATGTTCGGTATGCCGAAGAAGCCTATTGTATCTCTGAAGATGAATCAGATACTTCTTACCTCAAACCCGATGCGATTCTGGCGATTGCCCAAAAAACGGGTGCAGCTATCCATCCGGGTTACGGTTTCCTTTCGGAGAATGCCGATTTTGCCCGTCGCTGCGAAGAAGAAGGTATCATCTTTATCGGTCCGAGTGCCGATGTGATAGCCAAAATGGGAATCAAGACGGAAGCCCGTAAGATCATGAAAGCAGCCGGTGTGCCGGTTGTTCCCGGGACGGAAGAACCGGTTAACAATATCGACGAAGTGCGTAAGGTCGCCAAAGAGGTCGGCTACCCGATTATGCTGAAGGCGTTAGCCGGAGGAGGCGGTAAGGGAATGCGTCTGGTTCGTGACGAAGAAGGGCTGGAAGAAGCCTTCCGCCTGTCACGTTCCGAAGCCGGCAATTCGTTTGGAAACGATGCCATTTATATCGAGAAATATATTGAGAATCCGCACCATATCGAAGTACAGGTTTTAGGCGATAAGTATGGAAATGTGATTCATTTATACGAACGCGAATGTTCCATCCAACGCCGAAATCAGAAAGTGATCGAAGAATCTCCGTCACCTTTTGTCAAGGAAGAAACCCGCAGAAAGATGCTTGCCGTGGCAGTCGAAGCCTGTAAAAAGATCGGTTATTACAGTGCCGGGACATTGGAGTTTATGATGGATAAAGATCAGAACTTCTATTTCCTGGAAATGAACACCCGCCTACAAGTGGAGCATCCGGTGACGGAAGAGGTTACGGGTGTCGACCTGGTACGTGATATGATACTGGTTGCCGCCGGAAATCCGTTGCCCTACAAACAGGAAGATGTAGAGTTTCGCGGAGCCGCCATCGAGTGCCGTATCTATGCGGAAGACCCGGAAAACAATTTCATGCCTTCCCCCGGCATCATCAAAGTGCGCGAAGCTCCCGAAGGACGTAATGTCCGCCTGGACAGTGCCGCCTATGCCGGATTTGAAGTCTCCCTGCATTACGACCCAATGATCGCCAAGCTGTGCACCTGGGGACGTAATCGCGAATCGGCCATCTCCAATATGGCCCGTGCCCTTCGTGAATACAAGATACTGGGTATTAAAACGACTATCCCGTTCCACCAGCGTGTGTTGCACAACGAAACCTTCCTGAAAGGGAATTACGATACGACCTTTATCGACACCAAGTTCGATAAGGAAGATTTGAAACGTCGTCAGAATAATGACCCTCTGGTTGCCGTTATCGCCGCCGCGATCAAACATTTTGAACAGGAGAAAGAGGCTGCCGCCCGTATGACAACAGTTCCGCTGGTTGGTGAATCCTTATGGAAATATTACGGTAAATTGCAGATGACTGCCAATAACTATTAAAAAGGGGAGGACAAGATTATGCCGAAAGCATTAGCAACTTATTTTGCAACAGTAAATGATATGCCGGACACCGAATTTAAAGTGGAGATACTGGAAGACGGCCCGGTAAAGAAAGTTTCCGTAAACGGAAAGATATATGATGTCGATTATAATGTAGGTGGCGACAGTATCCACTCCATTATCCTGAATCATAAATCGCATGGCGTACAGATCACCAATATCCGTGACGACATGTACGAAGTAAAGAACAAAGGCGACTACTTCCAGGTACAGGTGATCGACGAACTGAAGAAGATGCGCCTGTCACGTATCCAATCGGTAGCTGTCGGTCGCCAGGTCATCACGGCCCAGATGCCGGGAGTAATCCTGAAAGTAAATGTAAAACCCGGTGACGAAGTAAAAGCCGGAACCCCTCTCTGCGTCCTGGTTGCCATGAAGATGGAAAACGAGATACGCAGCCCGATAGACGGGGTGGTGAAAGAGGTTTATATAACGGCTGGCGACAAGATGGCCGTCAATGATAAGATGTTGGTGGTAGAGTAATTAGTATATAGATTAAGTTTTCGGAAAGCGTTGGCAATATTTATTGCCAACGCTTTTTGGGTTTTAAGAAGGTTTATTAAACGAGGCTCGCCTCGTGCCGCAGGCTCTCTTTTGCCGTTGGTTTCAACCAACGGTTCTAAATACAGGAGGCAAAGCCTCTTCCTCTGTGGGATTTATCCCCTTTCATTATAATAACACCCAGGAAAGGGAAAAGGGGTTAAAACCCGCAGAGGAATCCGGTAAAACCGGAAGATTTATCTATCCGTCAGTTGAAACTGACGGCAAAATAGAGCCTGCGGCATGGGGTAAAACCCCATTAAAGAAAATAGTTCAACTCTGACAATATTTGAGTCTTCTGCATTTCTTTTTTAGAACAAATGAAAGGAAGGTTATTAGCCGAGGCAAGTTCTCCTTTAGAAATTCCCCACCTTTTTTATTTATGTGGGGAATTTTCCCCCTAGTAGTGGGGAATAATCCCCATTGCAACGGGGAAAAACACCCACTCTTATGGGGAGAATGTTATAGTTCAGCTATTTCTATTGGCATAGATGACTCTGATAATTTTAAATCAAACACACCTCTTCTAACAAGCAAATCATTTATCTTTGTGCAACTTATAATAAAGAAAAGAGAGTTATGAAGAAAAGTTTTTTGTATTTGTTTACCGTGCTTTGTACGTTAAATATGTTTACCGCTTGTAGCAATGATGATGATTCGAAAGATCCGAATGGCTTGGAAGTAAATGCCACTTACTCCGGTGAAAATCTTGATTTGAAGTATAGCGATGTCGCTTTGTTGGGCAAGGAAATTTCTTTTGAGACAAAAGACGGTAAGACGGCTACACTCACGATGAAAGGTACCTTTGACATGAGTGTCATTAACGGACTTATCAACGGCGGATCGAAATCCGCATTAATTCCTAATCTGGTTCCCGGCGTAATTCCGGGAGAAATTATTACAACGATATCGAATGTCCCCCTGACTCTATCCGGAGAGAAATATACGTTTGAAGGAACAGATTCAGGCAACGGACGTGAAGTAAAATACACCGGCAGCGTGGAAAAAGACAAGCTGGTCCTCTCCCTGAACGTAACCATGCCGAAGAATGACCTGACTGGTAACTGGAACCTGGCGGCACAGCCATTGAACCTTGTCTGGTCGGCAGGCGACGCAACGATCGACCTGAGTGGTTTAGGTATTTCCGGAATCTCCGGCCCGATTCCTGTATCGATGGCTGCACCTATGATTGGACTGTTTGCAGGCCCTATGCTGCATCAAGTACTTGAAAGCATTTCATACGGAGAAGACGGAAACATTACTGCCCGTTATATGAAAAAAGGAGCATCCGACTGGCAGTCTTCCCCGCTTAACCTGGCACAGTATTACATCAAAAATAATAAATTGTATGTGCAATTAAATATTGCCCAGATCCTGGCAACAGTGGAGGCTAACAAGTCTAAAGCGGATATAGGTAGCAGTGAAATCCTGAAATTCCTGGAAGCGATTAAGCTGATCGCACCTTACCTTTCGGACGGTGTTCCTTTGAGTTACAGCGTTTCTAACGGAACGGCGCAAGTCACTCTCGGATATGACGTATTGGGAAAACTGTTTGCTTTGCTGACCGATGAAGATTTGTCCGGTTTGATTTTGGGAAAATTACCTGATAATTTCAAGGCTGTTATGGCACAAATTCCGGGTATCCTCGAAAAGACGGATGATGTAAATGTAACCTTGATCCTGCAAAAGCAATGATAGCATTACGATTTTTTGAATGAAAAAAGGCAGTTGGTTTATTCCAGCTGCCTTTTCTTACTCAATCTCCGATCGATCGCAGCCACCTTCTTCAAGATATATGGCAGGTTTGTTGGTCAGTTTGACTTTCACTTTCTTGCCTACGCAGGGACATAGTGTTAAAAATCAATAGTGATTTCCTAAGTATGAACGGCATAATTATTATTACAGACCTTAACTTTGAAAAGGAATAATAACTATCTTTGCCCCCGATTAATATTAAACTTAAAAAATAATGAAGAAAAATTTATTGTACTTGTTTGCTCTGATCTGCTCTGTGAGCCTGTTTACGGCTTGTAGTGATGATGATGAAAAAACAGATGACAGTTGGAAAGCTGTTTCTGCTACATATTCTGCAGAGACACTTAAGTTAAGCTTGGATGGCACTGAAGTTTCAGATCAATCTGTAAAAGTAATTGCTAATTCTGCAGAGTCAGCAAGTGTCGTTTTAACAAAACTTATTCCAGGCGAAGCTGAAATTACAGTGGATGCTAAAATGCTTAAAACAGGAGAAAACTATGCGTTAGAAGGTGAAAATAAGACAGATTTACGTACAGTATCTGTAAAAGGGTCGGTAGAATCTGGAATTTTGACACTGGATGTTAAATTGAAAATAACAGCACCTATTGCTGGAACATGGAAATTAGCAGAAATAAAGAAAGACGAAAATGATAGTTTTGTTTCTGGGCCGCTATTCATGACTTGGGAAGCCGAGGATGGGACTTTGTTAGGAGGCTTTTTGCCTATAGAATCAATACCGGCTTTAGCTGGTCCTTTAGGAAGTTTAGTTTTAGGACAAGTACTTCAAAATGTTACATTTCAGGATAACGGACAAATTGTAGCATCTTATTCTAAAAGTGGAATTAGTCTGGATAAACCAGTGACTCCGTCTTGGGAGACTTCAGAAGAAGGTTACGCAGCCTATAATGTAACTGAGACTCAGATTCTCGTCTTTTTGAATTTGGAAAAGATCATAGCAGGATCAAAATCAGAACAATCTTCATTTGATCCATTAATAGAATTAGTTAAGAATGGAATACCTGTAAATTATGAAATGGCTTCTGATGGAAATTCGGCAAGAGTATATATCGACAAAGAGCTTGTTGATAAAATCGTACCGTTGCTTCCTATGCTATCCGGTATGATTGAAGATAATGCTTTAGGTGGAATGGGAGCTTTTGTAAAAGGACTCTTGGATTCATTCCCCGAAGCAATGAATAAAACAACTAAATTAGAAATTGGTTTGAATTTAGTGAAATAAGTTTGAACTAAAATCCGATATAACTATAAGATCTCTATCAGGTTGTTGCAACTAGTTGCAACAACCTGATATTTTTTTAGCTATAAATAGCATTTTTGTGATTCTACACTACTTTATGGGAGATGTTATTAATAAAGAATGTTCTATTTTTAAGGACTTATCAGGAGAGGTATGTTTACAAAAAAAATGTTCTTATCTTCGCACCCTATTAACATTAATAATAATATTAAACGTATTTTACTATGAGTAAAAAATTAGTCTATTTATTTGCATTGATTTGTTCTATCGGCTTATTTACAGGATGTAGTGACGATGAGGAAGAAATAGTTGACAACAGCTGGGAAGAGTTGGTAGGTGATTACAGTGGAGAAAATTTAGTGCTTTCATATGGTGATATGGCTCTAACCGGAAAGAAAGTTACTTTCTCGGCTACCAGTGGTAACAATGGGAAACTTTTACTGAATAATATAATCCCGGGAGAAAATGAAACTACAATCTCTAATGTCGAGGTTAAAAACAGCGAATTTTCAGGAACAGCTACTACTACTTATGCTAATGTGGAGTATGCCGGTTCTGTCAAAGAGAAAGTAATGACATTGAAATTGACTGTCGTAATGAATGACCCGAACGGATGGGTGAAAACTTATAGTCTGGCGGATTATACGACCGGACCACTCGAATATAACGGATATGAGAATCCAAACGCTGTACTTGCGGGTGCTGGTTACGTCAACTATGTTTGTGTTACATCTTCTTCTGATTACGGTACATCTTACGGAGCCATGTTCAGAGGTCTTTTCGGGATACTTCTTCCACAAGTATTAAATTCGGTTACTTTAGGTACAGATGGTACTATCACAGCTAAATATATAAAAGAGGGAAAAATTGAATTCAAAACAGATTGGATTTTCCAGTCACCGACAAAAGAGGTTGTAGAAGCACTTATCCCAACTTCCAATTGGTTAGATGCTCCTAAACACTTGGCCTATTGGTTCCATAAAGATGGTAAACTATATATGAAACTCGATTTAGGCAATATTATCGGGCAAGCGATGGGTAGCAATGCTGATGGAATGTCTGAGATCATAACAACAGTATTGACAAGTGAACCTGCCCAATTAAAACAGTTATTAGCTGGTCTACTCAAAGTAAGTGAAATTCCGGTCAGTGATGAAACGATTGCTTTATTACAGGATTGGGCTGTTAATGGAATACCCATGAGTACAAAAACAGAGAATGGACATACTTATATTTACCTTGACAAGAATGCATTCGACCCGATCATGAAAATGCGTGACGATTCTTCTGATTTCCTGAATCTATGGAATATGTTGAGTACAGCAGGTATTATTCCTCCAGATGCCGCCATGGCAGGTATGTTGTTACCAGCTATCAGTAATAATTGGGATGCTACAGAAGCGTTCGATTTAGGTTTAGATTTAAAAGCTAACTAATAAGCAAGATATAGTTATATTGTTTGAGAAAAGAGGATGCGTCAATGATGCATCCTCTTTTTGTCATATATTATTTCTCCTCTATCACAAACACCTCATGACTGGCGGTATTATTGGGGGGTAATATCTCCCTATCAATTTATCCGTCAATGCCTTTCCAGAACAAAACGTTTTATAAAAAATTATCCTTATCTTCGTACCGCTAAAAAACTTTATTTTACTAATTAAAAAGGTATTAGTTTACTAACAGATTTATGAAAACAAAATTAATGTATTTCTTCGGCCTGCTTTGCATGCTAGGCCTGTTTTCGGCTTGTAGTGATGACGATAAGGTAGAACCTATCGGAACAGAATTTGACGGTGTATACAAAGGAACACTGGACGTAGACCTGGATGGTACGAAAGTAGGTACTGATCTTCCCCAGAAAGTGTATGTGACAAAGGTTGGCGACAACCAGATCAAGATGGAACTGAAGAACTTCAGCTTCGGTGCGATGGCGCTCGGAAACATTTCCGTAGACAAATGTAATGTAGAAAAACAGGGTGACAATGCTTGTAAGTTTGATGGCGAACAAAAACTGTCCTTGCCTGTAGTCGGCGATTGTGACGTGGTGATGAGCGGTACGATCACAGGTGAAAAGCTGGAAATGGTTATCAATGTAAAGGCAACTCAGGAAGGTGCTGCGATCAATGTGAAGGTAGACTTTACAGGAACGAAATTAGCAGCCGACCAGAGTTCGGAAGCTAAGATTACGGAGTTTACTTTTGATAGTAAAGAAGTTGTTTCACAGCCAGTTATTGATGGAACAAGCATTACTTTTATGGTAACAGATACGATCAAAGCGGAAGAATTGGCAGCTTTGGTTCCTACCATCAAAATTTCAGATAAAGCAACGATTACTCCGGCAAGCGGGGTAGCTCAAGATTTTTCTAAGCCGGTCACTTATACCGTCACTTCGGAAGATGGAATTGTAACAACGACTTATACGGTTGCTGTTGCTGGTAAGGTATTACAATATTCGTTAGACGAATGGCTGGATAAAGGTACCGGTAAAGCTGCATATAAGACTCCGTCTCCTGATGATAAATGGGCAACAAGTACTGCCGGAGCTAGCCTGTTGGCACTCTTGGGTTATACCGGTGAATTCCCGGTTGTTCCGACTGATGATGCAGTAAAAGGGACAGCTGCAAAACTGATAACAGTTTATACAGCTGATGTATCTATGGCACCAGCTCTTACTTCTGGTTCTTTATATACCGGACGTTTTGCAATTGATTTCTCAAATCAGTTAAACAGTACGAAGTTCGGAATCATGTGTGATAAAAAACCGTTATTTTTTAATGGATATTATAAATATACTCCAGGTGAATTGTTCTTGGATGGTTCTGTAAAAGATAAAATTGTAGAACATCCTGAGTTGACAGACGAATGTAGTATAAAAGGAGTTTTATATGAAGTTTCGAGCGAAAGTGAAACTTTGACAGGGGTGGATATCAGTGGTTCTAAAAAGATCGTTGCCATAGCACAATTGGCTGATGGATCAGCTAAATCGGAATATACTCCTTTTAGTCTTGAATTTAAGTATCTGGAAGGTAAAACATATGATGCTACAAAACTGTATAAGTTAGCTCTGATTTGTTCTTCCAGTGCAAAAGGAGATACATTTAATGGTGCTGCAGGAAGTACTTTATTTGTAGATGAACTCGAAGTCGTTTTTGAATAATAGAATATTCACAAGATTTATAGAAAGATGCTATCTGTTTTAGGTAGCATCTTTTGTTATATATTATATTTACTTCTCCGTCACCACAAACATCTCATGATTTGACGTGAAATTATTTGTATCTAGCATATCTTTATATACCGAGCAACTTTTAAATCCTACATTTTTCAATAATGTACAGATTTCCTCTTCATTATAATAACGGTCCCATACGATGAAATGCTTTATTTCATCATCTGTCAGCAGATTGTATTGGTACGTGAAGCACTTCTCTTTCGGATGATGGAATGTCTGGCTTAACAGAAGGTATTTGCTGTCATTCCAAAAGCCGCCGGATGGACTGTATTCCCAATTTCTTTCTTCCCGTTTGTCTTTGATAAGCTCTTCGGTAAAAACATCGAAGATAAGTTTCCCACCTTCGGTCAGTGAGTCGAAGATGTGGTGGAGCAACGTATCGCGTTCCTGGTCGGAATGGGTACCCATATCACAATAAATCATCATGACCGCATCATAGTTACCCGCCGGATAATGGAGAATATAATCATCCTGGATATACCGGATATCTTTCCTTCGTTGGGAGGCGTAATCGATAGAGGCTTTGTTGAAGTCGATGCCTGTTACTTCATGGCCTTGGTCACGAAATAACTCCGCGTATAATCCCGGTCCGCATCCCAGGTCAAGTATATGGGAGGTCGGCCGGATATGGCTATTTATGAAATCAACAATTTTCAGGATAGATGCCCAATTGCGGCTGGCACCGTCCGTTTCAGGATTCAGATGTTCCTGTAACATTTGCTTTTGTATGTAAGGATCAGTCCAAATGTTACAGGATGACCGCTGAAACGGCTTGGGTTTTGTGTCTATTATATTCATTTTAGTTTGAGATTCCGTATTACCTCGGCGCCTTCTGATACAGATAAATGGCGATAAACGTATAAAGGATATTCGGAATCCAGGCCGCCACCATCGGACTCACATATCCGTTGATTGCAAAGGTCGATGTCACTGTCGTAAACAGGATATAGGAGAAACTCAGTGCCAGTCCGATACCGATATTCAATCCCATTCCCCCTTTGATTTTGCGCGAAGAAAGAGACGCCCCGATGGAGGTCAGGATAAATGCCGCCATGATGGAGGCAAAGCGCTTATGATATTCTATCTGGAATGTCTGGATATTACCGATACCACGCGTTTTCTGACGTTCGATATAGGTTGCCAACTCCGGTGAAGTCATCGTTTCGCAGTCGGTGACGGAAATCAGGAAGTCGGAAGGAATAATCGTCAGCGTAGTGTCCTTGCGGGAACCTTCGGTAATATGTTCGCGCATTCCGTCGAAATCACGTATCATATAATCGATGACAGTCCATTTGTACAGAGAGTCGTATTTGATGGAGTTGGCAGTCAGTTTGGATACCAGCTTCTTGTTTTCGAAATGTTCCAGAGAGAAACGGTAACCCATATTCGGACGCGCATCGTAGCGGTCGAAATAGGCAATCACGCCCGGCTCCACTTCAATCTGGATATTGCGGGCATATTCTACCTTTTTATTTCGGATATACTTATTCTGGAAGTCAATACGTGTAATATTTGCCGGAGGAATAATGAACGCGCTCAATATAAAACTGGCTATCGCAATAATACCCGCCGAAATAGCATACGGCAACATAAGCCGCCGGAAACTCATGCCGCTGGCAAGCATCGCAATAATCTCCGAATTGTCTGCCAGCTTGGAGGTGAAGAAGATAACCGCAATAAACGTGAACAGCGGACTGAACAGGTTGGCAAAGTACGGGATAAAGTTCATGTAATAATCCAGGATAATGGCCTGCAGGGGCACGTCCGGCTTCAGGAACTTGTCAATCTTCTCGTTTATATCGAAAACTACCGAGATAGAGATAATCAGTATAATCGCGAAAACATACGTCCCGAGAAATTGCTTGATGATATACCAGTCTATCCGTCTTAATTTGAATTTCATGCGAATGTCTTTTTTAGTTGACTGTCAACTTTTAAAGTCTGTTGTCAAGTTGTTGCACCATGCCGCTTTTCCAGGTAGCGAAATCGCCGGCAATGATGTGCCTGCGTGCTTCTTTCACCAGCCAAAGGTAAAAGGCGAGGTTATGGATGGAGGCGATTTGTAAGCCCAACAGTTCGTTTACTTTGACCAGATGATGCAGGTAGGCTTTGCTGTAAAGCGTATCCACATAAGAGTTTCCGTCGGAGTCGATGGGAGAGAAGTCGTCTTCCCATTTCTTGTTACGGATATTGATGGTGCCGAAACGGGTGAAAAGCTGCCCGTTGCGTCCGTTGCGGGTCGGCATGATGCAGTCGAACATATCCACGCCGCGTTCGATAGCTTCCAGCAGGTTTATCGGCGTACCGACACCCATCAGGTAACGGGGCTTGTCTTTCGGCAATATTTCATTTACAACCTCAATCATTTCGTACATCTTCTCGGTCGGTTCGCCGACAGCCAGTCCGCCGATGGCATTCCCGTCAGCTCCCTTCCTGGCAACGTTTTCAGCGGCGTGACGGCGCAGATCCGGATATACGCAACCCTGTACAATCGGGAAGAGGCATTGCTGATATCCGTATTTCGGTTCCGTAGCGTTGAAACGGTCGAAACAACGGTCCAGCCAGCGTTCGGTCAGTCCCAGTGATTTCTTGGCATAGTCGTAATCGGCATCACCCGGACAGCATTCGTCGAAAGCCATAATGATATCGGCTCCGATGATACGTTGGATATCCATTACTTTCTCTGGTGTGAAGAGATGCTTCGAACCGTCGATATGCGAGCGGAATTCGGCACCTTCCTCATGCAGTTTACGGTTGTCGGAAAGCGAGAACACCTGGAAGCCACCGCTGTCGGTCAGGATAGGACGGTCCCATGTATTGAACTTGTGAAGTCCGCCTGCCTTTTCCAGTATTTCAAGACCCGGACGAAGATAAAGATGATAAGTGTTACCCAGGATAATCTGGGCATCGATATCTTCTTTCAACTCGGTCATGTGGACTCCTTTCACTGTGCCTTGTGTTCCGACAGGCATAAAAATGGGCGTCTCGATTACCCCGTGGTCGGTTGTAATCAAGCCCGCCCTTGCATTTGTTTTAGTATCGTTGTGTTGTAATTCGAATTTCATTCTGCAAAATTTGCTTGCAAAGGTAGCATTTTTCCGTTAGAATCCGAAGTCATCGACTTCTACGTTTTTAACTTCTTCCTCTTCCGGCAAAACAATGGTCTGATGTACCGTGTTTGCTTTTACGATAATGGCACGCATCGGACGTACCGGGCAGATGGATTCGCAGCCGCCGCAACCGACACACAGGTCCGGATTTACTTCGGGAATAGTCAGCGTCCCTTCATAAGGAACCATATGTACCGCTTGTGTCGGACAGTGTTCGGAGCAGGCACCGCAATCGGTCCCTTCCGTCTTCACTATACAACGGTTGATAAAGAAGGTGGCAATGCCGACTTGCAATGATTTCTTTTCTTCTACGGAAATCGGTTTGAGAGCTTCGGCCGGACAGACTTCCGAGCAAATGGTACATTCATAGTTACAATAACTGCTGATATAAGCCATGCGTGGTTTCAATAGATAGTCGAAACCATATTCAAGCCCTGCCGGACGTAATACCTGGCTGGGACATTTCACGACACAGATATGGCATCCCGTACATTTGTCTTTAAACCGTTCCAGGTTCAGGGAACCGGGAGGGGTGATGGGCGGCCATTTCTTCCGACCTTTTTTCTTTCCGTGACCGTTGCCTTGACCATGTCCTTTGGCTTGTCCGACGCCGTCTGCTATAGCCGAAACAACAGGCAATGTTGCCGCAACCGTTACTCCGGTTGCCAAGAAGGTACGGCGACTGTTAGAAGCACTTGTCCGTTCCCGTGCTTGACACGGGATCGCATTAGAACTGCCCGTATCGGCAGCAGATTGAGAATGTCTGTCCTTCTGCGGCCCCGTGTCAGGCACGGGGACAAGATTGTCATTCTCTTTACGGAAAGCCGGTTTGAAACGGTATTGCAATCCACCTTTGGAGCAGGAAGAAACGCAATTGAAGCAATCCACGCAACGCGATGAGTCAACCGTCATCTCTTTTGCATTAATAGCTTCCGCCTTGCAGGTTCGTTCACAGTTGCCGCAATGGTTGCAGGCATCCTTGTCAAACGAGATACGCATTTGTGAATAACGTGATACCAGGCTGAGTAAGGCTCCAATGGGACATAATGTATTGCAAAACAAACGCCCCCGGAAAATAACCATTACAATAAATACGACCAGTGCAACAATGGCAGATATTAATCCGGCAATACTAACCGTACTGATTGTAACATGGAATAAAGAATAGTTATCCATCTTCATCAGCCAGTCGGCTAATACATTATTTCCCCACATCACAGCAGGACGAAACAGGTTTGCTGCTATACGACCGAAATTGCTATAAGGGTCGAGCAATAAACATAACCCGGAAAATCCCAATGCGGTAGTCACCACTGTTAGGGCCAGTATTGAATATCGTAGCCAGTTCATTGGCTTATGATAACTGAAACGGCGAACACCTTTTTTCTTCTTTTTACCAATACAAAACAGACGGTTGATGATATCTTGCAGAATCCCGGCCGGACAAATGGCTGAACAGTATATACGTCCAAAAAGGTATGTCATAATAAGCAATACTGCAACAATACCAAACATGCCGCCTAATACTGCGGGCAATAATTGGATATGCAGAAACTTATGTACATCCACCGGCATCTTGTTGGTGAAATCAAGAAAAAACAAGAGTATAGGTACAAAAAACAGGAGTGCGAGAAGTACTCTCACTCCTTTCTGATAATTTAATCGCTTCATTAAATCTTAATACGTTTGATATTGACTTTCTTCAAATCCGTTGTTCCCAGTTTCAATTCTTCACCTTTGCTGATATGGCTTACGGCTTCCATATCCAGTTTCTTTACCTGATTGAACAAAGCGAGGGCAGCCGTGTCGATAGCAATGATATTCGGGGAAACAATCATGGATTTCAATGTTGCTACGTCGGCAGCGCTTTTACCCTGCGGTCCGTTCTGATGCATCATACGGTAAGCATCCACAATGTTCAATACTGGTTTCTTCTGCCAGGTGCAGATGTCGGCGATACATTGTTGCAAGTCGTTCTGATGGAAGAAACGGCGGTCCCAGACGATACCCATATAGTTCTTCATGGCACACGACAGTTTCGCTCCGCCATGGTTCTTCAGGATAGGCACATTAATCCACGCATCCGCTTCAATCAACGCTTCATGTATCTTTGCAGACTTTACTTTTACCCCGTTGGGGATGGATACTTCTTTAAAGTACTTCTCATCGTTGGCGGGCATGATGATACCTCCGGCTTCTTTGACGGCGGCAGCGATGCCACTGCTTTCGTAACATTTCTGCCAGTTGTCGCAGGTATGGTCGAAAACAGTCACTTTTTCAGCTCCGGCTTCCAGGCACTTCTTTACCAATGCCTTGATTAGTCCCGGATTAGTGTTTCCAGCCAGTTCCGGTGTACGGTCCCAGCCGATGTTCGGTTTGATAACGACTTTTTGCCCTTTCTTGATGTATTTACCGATTCCCCCCAGGGTCTCCAATGCTTTGTCAAGCATGACTTCGGGCTCTCCACCCATTACGGCGACCATTTCGGGAGCTTGTTCTACTGCCATCGTATTGCTGGACAACGCAGCTTGCAACCCGGTAAAGTCTATTGAGAGAGCGGCGCCAGCTACTACACTGGTCTTTAAGAAATCACGACGTTTCATCTTCTTGTAATTGGTTATTAGAATTGTTTATAGTTGAAACAAAGGTAGTAATTCTCTGAATTATAGTGTATCTTTGCCCACAAAAAATATTAAATTAATGGAATTATCAGGCTATATATCATTGCAATCGTTCGTTGAAGGATGCACCGGACCGGCCGGCGAACCGGCACTTATTTTACAGGCTGAGAATTTATTATATACGGTTCCTGAAGAAGAATATCAATATGGATTATCGCTGCTCCGGAAGGCTATCGGAGCATATGAGGCACAAAAAGGTATCCCTTTGGAAAGCAGCAAACAGGCTATTCCTTTTTTTCGTGAAAAGCGCCGGATGCTGATCGGGCCGGAGATGGAACTTTATAAGTTCTCCTTCTATGAGAATGAAACCGTTCTGCCTGAAAAGGTACAGTCAGCCGGACAGCCTTATCTGCGGTTATCGTTTGACTATGAGCAATTAGCCGAACATTGTCTTTTTGAAAACATATTCCTGGTACGCTGTAAATACGACGAAAAACAGATACTCGATAATTTCATTACCCAGATGGACCGCGAGTACGATAAATTCTTTTTCGATGAAGAACACAGCGGCTTTACTGCCGATTCGCGTTTCTTTTCTCTTTTATGCAATGCCTGCCTGGAAGTAAAGAAACCATTGTCTGCTTCGGAAAAAGAATGGCGGCTGGCAGTCCTCCGCAGTCCGTCCGAAGCCGGTTACCGGTATGATAACGGACAGTTATTGCCTTCCGTTCCCATTTCTTTGCCGTTAAGTGTGATTCGCCGGGTTGCTTTGCTTAACAGTGAGAAAGAAGGATTGAATTTTAGTGCCCTTGCCGGATTCATGCAGCGCATCGGATTACCGCCCGAACGTTATCTGGAAGGTTTGTTGGAACAATAAACGACAAACTATTGACGGAATTGATTTAGTTCAAAGGTTCTTATCTGCAATATCTACAACTTCTGTTGTAATTTATTGTTTATTAGCGGACTATGATATGAATGTAGATATAAATGTATCTACAATAGCAGGGATATATCTACCATTATTGTTACTTTTCAAATACAACATGCAACCATCTTACACTTGTGGGGTATTACATTTATCTCTATGTCCATAATTGCTGTCAGGTATAGTTTATTTGTTTTTCTGCTGTCTAAACTTTTGTTTTGTGCTGAGAAAACAAAAGTTTCCACCGCACAAAACTTTTGTTTCCTCCGCAAGAAACTTTTATTCATCCCTTCTCCTTTCTCCATCGAAAAGCAAGATAGTGATATGTAATGTATCAGTTGGGATGCCTGTATTTGTTGGGTGAACATCCGGCTATTTTGGTAAACAACCGGGTAAAATACTGGACTGAAGAATAGCCTAGTTCGTCAGCAATCTGGTTGACGGTTTTGTGGGTTGTCTGAAGTCGTTGTCGGGCGATTTCGATACGTTTGAACTGTATGTGTTCCTTTATGTTTTTCCCCGTTTCATATTTCAGCAAATCTGTGAAGTAGGAGGGTGACAGCTGAAGTAAATCCGCACAATATTCAGCCGAAGGCAAACCGTTGCGTTTCACCCGGTCTGCTTCGAAATATTCATTTAGTATCTTCTCAAATTTGGTGAGCAGTTTCTTGTTGGCTTCGCAACGGGTGATAAACTGGCGTTCGTTGAAACGTATGCAATAATCCAGCAGCAACTCGATGTATTTTGTTATCAGCGTTTTGCTGTGGCAATCTATGGCGTGCTGTAACTCTTCACGGATATTATCGAAACATTCCGATACTTTCTGTTTCTCACGTGCCGAGATATGGAGGGCTTCATTTTTGTGATAAGAAAAGAATGAGTAATCCTGTATATTCTGCCCCAACGAAGTGCAACCGATAAGGTCCGGATGAAATGCCAGCATCCTGCCTTTCTGTGGCAATAAGCAGTTATCTATCGCAATGGTCTCTCCCGGTGTGAGGAACAGGAGCGTACCGTCAGAATAGTCATAATATTGACGTCCGTACAGGAAATCCCCGCACCGGCATTCCCTTAACAGGACGGCATAAAAGCCTAACTTGATGTTTTGCTGCGTCAGGTTGCTGTCGGATAAGTCGATGACGCTGACCAGAGGATGCAATGTCTTGCTACCCATGTAGCAGTTACATTGGTGGACCGTTCCTATTTTTATCGTTTTACTTTTCAAAGTCGTAAGTATTTGAACAGTAACAAAGATACAAAGAGATTTACATCTAAAAACAGGGACATGTAATTAGGGTAACAATATCCGTAATATTGGTACAACTTTCATTCTGACGGCAAGTGTTGCTTAGTTTCCTGTTAATGCATATAGCTTGTTTATCTCATTTTCTTCCCATAAATTGAATGGTTCGAAATTGCCGTCGGGATATACTAATAGGATATGCGGAATGTGAGGTACATAATATTTGCCACGTACTCCGGCTATATCCTGGTAAGCTAGCAGGCTTCTCCAGGGTAATTCCTCTTTCTTCACAAATTCCTGCCATTGTTTGATTGTTTTCTTTTCATCTATGGATATGGTTACGAAATCTACTTTATCTTTTAATTTCTGATAAATTTCTTTCTGGACAGGAAGTTGCTTATGGCAAGGCTGACACCAGGAAGCAGAAAAGATGATGACCGTACATCGTGTAGAGTCTTCCAGTCAAAAGGCTTGGGGAGTATCTCAAAAGACGCTGTCGTTTTATACAGGCTGTCCGGTATCTGAAATGTCCATGTGATGCTATCCGCCTTTTCCCCTTTTATAAAGAAAGGCGGAATCTCCGTGTTTCGGATGAACAAAGAATCATACTCTATACCTTTTGTTTGTATAGTCAATGACCTGTGCTTGTTATCGATGGTTCTGTTGCATGATGCGGTGAACATTGTTACAAACAAAATCCCTAATAGATACTTTGTCTTCATGGTTTTACGTTTTATGATTGATATTCGTGGTTTTCAGTCAAACTGTACCTCCCAGTTTTTATCCCGGTAGGCGGCAAAGCACATTTCTATCTGTTCCTTATTATTCTTTTCTTCGGCTAGCGGGGGAATTTCATCGAGGCTGAAATAACCGCTTTCTATTGTTTCTATGTTGGGCTGGAAATCTCCGCCTTTGGCTTCACAGAGGACAAAAACTTTGCAGACATTATAAGCATAGGGAGGCAGATTATGCAGGTTCCGGTCCTGTACCGCTATAATCCGGGTTGCTTCGACGTCCAAGCCGGCTTCTTCTTTCACCTCTTTTATCGTGTTCGATTTTATGGTCTGGTTTACGTCCACCCAACCTCCGGGTAACGACCAGGTGCCGTTTTTCTCTTTGACCAGCAATATCCTGTTGTCTTTAAAGATGGCGGCTCTTGTGTCCAGCTTAGGTGTTTGGAAACCTTCTTCGTTACAAAACAAGTCCTTTACTTTCTCCAAAGGCAAACCGGTTTGCCGGCTGACTATTTCGGCCGATATTTCCCTGATGCGTTCAAACCGTTCGATATCGAAAGCATCTTTTGAATATGTTAACCCCGCTTGTGCGATAAATTGTAGTTCCTTGGCCCATTCAAGCCATTCCGGTTGCTGATTTTTGTTCATAATTATTCTTTTACGTGTAAAAGTTTCTCCCTGTTCAGGCAGTCTGGGTATAGGCCTCTGTTGCCGGTTCTTTGATTTCCAGCTGGTAAGCCCGTCCGCGGTCTGTCGTTATTTTGAGATTGCTGTTTTCCTCGATAAGCGGGCGGAGGCGGCGTATCAGGGTGTTCAGCGTTTCGTCGGCATTCTCCTTGCCGGGCCATAAGGCTTCGCAAATATCAGTGCGTGCTAATATATGGGAAGAGGTAAGGTAGAACATTTCCATTACTTTATATTGCTGCGGGGTTAACCGTAGTTTTTCCTGGTCTTCTTTATAGAAACAAGCCTTGTCGCATGAGAAAGTAAGATTTCCGAAAGCGATAAGGTTTTCTTTTTGTACAGGAGTTTCAGCCTGCTTGCGCCGCATTAAAAACCACGAAAGACAACCTGCCATGAGGGCAAGCAAGAGGAGCAGGAGGGGAGCCTTCTTGTCTGTCAGCGCCAAGACGTCGGAGGCTGAATAGTTTACATACCCCTGAAAAGAGATTCCCAAATCTTCCAGGGAGGATTCGGGGAAGTTCAGATTTGCACTTAACCAGATAATGGTATCACTTGCCAGGTAATTCTTAGTCTGGTCTTTTCCCGGCGTTGCGTCTGTTACCGGTTTATCTATGGCTTTCTTGTTTTTGACATGTACGATGATGCCGCTTTTATCTTTTAATTGCTCGAGCTTCAATGCTTCGGCAAAATCTTTGTTATAACTTTCGATGGAAACGGGATTTCCGAAGACGGCGGACAGGCGCGAATAGGTTTTGAGCGTATCCTGATTCATCCATAGCTCGGAATTTTGCATAATGGTCTGCTGCAATGCCTGGTTCAGGTCCGAAACGATTGCTTTCTGTGCCTCCGAGTAGTTGTGAAAGCCGAAACTGAATGATAGTACAAGCATACAAGCTGTAAAGAGTACCGATAGATTTGCTGCTAACCGTGTGTTCATCGTTTTTCTTTAATTAACGCCCGAAGGTAATAATTTATTGTAATCCTTGCTAACACAATCGTATCAATTTGCGCGAATCCCTTTAAATAACAGGAATGATGATTTAATGAAATCCGAATAAATAAAAATTAGTACCTTTGTGTTCCTAAAAGAAAAGGTACGTGGAAGAATATCTGAATAAACTGAATGAAAGTCAGCGCGAAGCTGTGGAATATAACGAAGGTCCGTCATTGGTGATTGCCGGTGCCGGTTCGGGTAAGACCAGGGTGCTTACTTATAAGATTGCTTATCTGGTACATCTGGGGTTGGCACCTCAAAGTATCCTGGCACTGACTTTTACTAATAAGGCAGCCCGTGAAATGAAGGAACGTATCGCCGCCATTACCGGTGGCCAGACGGCCCGCCGTCTGTGGATGGGGACGTTTCACTCTATCTTCTCACGTATCTTGCGTTATGAAGCGGAGCATATCGGGTATCCTTCCAACTTTACCATTTACGATACGACAGATTCGAAGAGCCTGCTGAAAGCTATCATTAAAGAGATGCAGCTGGACGATAAGGTATATCGCCTCGGCATGGTGCAAAGCCGTATCTCTAATGCCAAGAATGCGCTGGTTACCTGGAAAGCCTACGAACAAAGCAAGGAACTGATGCAGCATGACATAGATTCGAAAGTTCCTTTACTGCGTGAAATCTATAAACGGTATCAGAACCGTTGCCAGCAGGCCGGTGCCATGGACTTCGATGATTTGTTGCTTCAGACAAATATCCTGTTCCGTGACCATCCGCAGGTGTTGGAGAAATACCGCAGTTTCTTCCAGTTCGTGTTGGTTGATGAGTATCAGGACACGAACTTTGCGCAGCACCTGATAGTCCAAAGACTTTGTGAGCAGCATCGCCGCATCTGTGTGGTAGGGGATGATGCACAAAGTATCTATTCTTTCCGTGGTGCCAATATTGACAATATCCTGCAATTCAAAAATCAGTATCCCGGATGCCGTATCTTTAAACTGGAGCGTAATTACCGTTCTACACAAAATATTGTAAATGCGGCAAACAGTCTGATTCATAAGAACAAGGAACAGATTCATAAAAATGTCTATTCGGAAAAGGAGGAGGGTAGCAAAGTGCGTATCTCTGCTTCTTATTCGGATTACGAGGAAGGATATGCTGTCGCTTCTGCAATCAATGAGTTGCGGTTGCGCAAAGATTATGATTATGCAGACTTTGCCATCCTATACCGGACGAATGCACAGTCGCGTATCCTGGAAGAGGCACTCCGTAAAAGAGGTATTCCTTATAAAATATATGGCGGTTTGTCATTTTATCAGCGGAAGGAAATAAAAGATATCATTTCTTATCTGCGCCTGATTGTGAATCCTCATGATGAAGAAGCATTCAAGCGTGTTATCAATTATCCGTCGCGCGGTATCGGAGATACGACCGTCAATAAAGTAATAAAAGCAGCTACGGAAAATAACGTAAGTCTTTGGACGGTACTGAATGCTCCTATCGACTACGACTTGCCTATCAATAGCGGGACAGCGAAGAAACTGACTGATTTCCGTGAGATGATTGAACGTTTCATAGAGCAGAACACTCGCTTGTCCGCCGAAGAAATGGCAGCAATAGTGGTCAAGGAGAGTGGGATTGTCAGTTCTCTTTTTCAGGACCGTTCGGTGGAAGGGATTAGTAAGCAGGAAAACTTACAGGAGTTATTGAAAGGTATTGCCGAGTTCTGTGAGTTGAGACGTGAAGAAGGAGTCGAACAGGTTTCTTTGGCAGACTTCCTTTCGGAGGTATCCCTGCTGACCGACCAGGATAATGACAAAGACGAGCAGGCTAATAAAGTAACGATGATGACCGTACATGCCGCTAAGGGACTGGAATTTAAAAATGTGTTTGTTGTCGGTTTGGAAGAGGAGTTGTTCCCATCATCTATGTCCAAGGATAATCCGCGTGCGGTAGAAGAGGAACGTCGTTTGTTCTATGTAGCGATCACCCGTGCCGAAGAAAATTGTGTGCTGACTTATGCCAAAAGTCGTTTCCGGAACGGGCAAAGCGCCATGTGTTCTCCCAGCCGTTTTCTGAAAGATATCGATGTGCGCTTCCTGGATGTTCCGGCGGATTCGTCGGCAGATACTTTTGCTGCTGCCCGCGAACGGTTCCAGCGTCCGGCATTTACTTCACCTTTTCAGCAGCCACGTGCAGTGGAGAAGGAAGAACCTTCTTTTATCTCTCCTGTGGCACAGGCACAGCAACGCCAGCGTTTGACAAAAGTAGAAACAACAACATCCACTCCGGCGTCGTCTTCTGCTCCTGCATCCGACCTTTCCGGTTTACGTGTCGGAGCAAAAGTACGTCACGACCGTTTTGGAGAAGGAGAAGTCATTGCTATCGAAGGCGATGGCGGAAATGCAAAAGCAACGGTAGCATTCACCCATTTCGGACAAAAACAGTTACTATTGAAGTTTGCCAGGTTGACGATTATCGGATAAACGCTTACAATAAACTGTTTATTTTCTGTTTGGTTCGCGGATCACTGGGACGTACCACTGTCCCATAATCCACAATGATCCCTTCCCGATTGAGTAACAGATAATGAGGGTAACCTTTTAATTCCAGTCGGTTCAATATTTTATAAAAAGAGTTCTCATCCGAAATGTCTGTTTGATACAGGCAATCGATGCCTGGCTGTTGCAGATCCAGCCGTTTCACTAAATCTTCCCATGTCTTTTTGGGACCGCCGGCACAAATACTTACTATAACGACATCTCCCGGAGAATATTCTTTACGAAGTTTTTTGAGTGGTTCCATTTCTTTCAGGCAAGGGGGGCATGATGTAGTCCAAAAATCCAGGTAGATTACTTTTCCCTTATATTTGTCCAGTATTTCATAAATGGGTTTCATAAAATCTGTGTCAATCTTTGAGTTTGGCATATCAGAATAGTTCCCATAAAGCATATAATTGGATACGGTACGGGGATTTTTCAGAAAATCTTTTTTGTTTTGATAAACCAGATGAAGTTCACGGTTTAAAACAGGAATATGCACAATTGAATCGAGCTGTTTTTGCCGACTGGAAAAGAGTGTTGTATCGTTACTTATTAACGATTGTGAGATTGATGCAGCATAAAGATATTGCCTGATATTCTTTCCGGTAGGGTAGGCTGCTATGATATCATCGAGAGTAGTCTTCTCTTTCTTCATCTTATATATTGGGTAAGAGATAAAAGAGTTAACGATCTCTGTCAGTTTGAATATATTTGACGGAATGATTTCCCCTTCGAAAAGAGAATCGACCTTAACAAATATTTCCTGTTTGTTGTATCTGGAGATATCTTTATTTTGCCAGCTCCGGTTATTCAGGTAGCTTATTAGTGTGCAATAATAATCGATCTCCAGGAGTTTGTTTGTGTATTGCTGTATTTCTTCATCCGGTTTGTATTTTTCGAGAAACTCCAGTCTGCGTTCTTGTCGTAGTTGATATTCTTGTTGCAGTTCTGCATCAAAAGCCTCCGGTTCCAGATCACCTCTGATCGAATAGTGTTCTATATAATAGCGTCCGCTCTGTACGAAAGTATTTGTTTCCTGATTCCTTTTCTCTGCATCTCCAAAAATCTTCGGATTAAGTATGTTTTTAAAGTCTATCTCCACATGCAAACTATCGCCTGGACTGACTAATATATGGTCTGCAAACTTATTGATCTGTACATTCCGGAGTTTAGCGTAAGGAGAAAAATGAAATGAAAAACTACCGTCCTCTGCAATAGGAACAACATATTTCGTTTCCTGATCCCGGAAAAAAGGAACGATAAGTGTTAAGTCTTTTTCCTGTGGGTAAAAATCTCTGTTCAAAACTTTCCCGGTAATAAGAACTTCTTTTGAGTAATCTTCATATTCTTTGTCGGATGAATTACAACACAGACATAAAAAAGGAAGTAGAAGTAATAATAGTTGTTTCATGATATTCAGAATTACAGGATACTTATACAAGTAACAAATATACTATTTTATATCAAATAAGAAAGTTTGAATCGAATAAAAAATCTATACCTTGTGTAAGTACAATAGTTAGATAAAAATTAGCCAAGCCTAAGTTGAGAGCTGTGAGTATAACTATTTACTGAGTGAAAGTGGGTGACACTATAATGTTACTAAATAGCATCCTTTATTCTCATTGTTAAAAGGGAAGAAAAGCTATATTGTCATAGTTGACAGATAATGGATATGCTTATTGGATTTATTACTATGTAGTTTGTTTTCGACGTCCTCAAAAACAAATTAGTTACCATACAAATCTTCTTCAGGTCTATAAGGTGGGATATTATGAATATAAGATTATCTTTGTAGCTTGTTTAATAGAATAAAGAAACTAAATGATCGATTTCAACGTAATACCCTCTCCTTGTTATGTAATGGAAGAGAAGCTGCTTCGTAATAACCTGGCACTGATCAAAAGTGTGAAGGAGCGGGCAGGAGTGAATATAATTCTTGCATTTAAAGCATTTGCTTTATGGAAATCTTTTCCGATCGTTCGTGAGTATATACCGTATTCGACGGCCAGTTCGAAGTTTGAGGCACAATTGGCTTTTGAAGAAATGGGAAGTCCGGCACATACCTATTCGCCGGCTTATACGGAAATGGATTTTCCTACCATATTAAAATACAGTAGTCATGTAACCTTTAATTCCTTGTCTCAGTTCGAGCGTTTTTATCCGATGGTGAAAGCAGATGGGAATCGGGTATCGTGTGGTTTACGCATTAATCCGGAATATTCGGATGTGGAAACGGAATTGTATAATCCTTGTGCGCCCGGTTCGCGGATGGGCATTATAGCCGACCTGCTGGGTGAAAAGTTACCGGAAGGAGTGGAAGGATTGCATTTCCATACATTATGCGAATCGACTTCGTTCGATCTGGAAAAAACATTGGGAGAAGTGGAGAAGCGTTTCGGACGTTTTCTTCCGCATATAAAATGGTTGAATATGGGGGGCGGACATCTGATGACTCGCAAAGGATATGATACGGAGCATCTGATATCATTACTTCATGGTTTTAAGGCTAAGTATCCTGATTTAGAGATTATTATGGAGCCAGGAAGTGCCTTTGCATGGCAAACGGGATTTCTCCTGACAACCGTTGTGGATATCGTTGAAAACCACGGAATAAAGACGGCTATAATTGACGCTTCGTTTACCTGCCACATGCCTGATTGCCTGGAGATGCCATATAAACCGGTTATCCGTAATGCAACAGATCCGGTAGAGGGAAAGCCTACTTACCGAATCGGCGGAAACAGTTGTCTGAGTGGTGATTATATGGGAGACTGGTCATTCGATGAACCGTTGAAGATAGGGGACAAGATCGTTTTTGAAGATATGATTCACTATACGATTGTCAAAACATCCATGTTCAACGGCATACCGCATCCGTCATTGGCTCTCTGGAGTAAGGATGATGAACTGGTGGTCTACAGAACATTCGGTTACGAAGACTATAAAGGAAGAAACGGTTAAGTTGCAACAAGCAGGTGGCAGGGCTGTTTTTGCGGAAAACAAATAACTTTCCACGGTCAACTGTCATCTGTCAACTAAAAAAGTTGTAACTTAGCAGCCTCATTCTAAGCAGAAATAAATTAAGCGAATTAATATATGGGTATTTTTAGCTTTTTCAGTAAAGAAAAAAAGGAAACTTTAGACAAAGGGTTATCTAAGACCAAAGAAAATGTTTTTTCTAAACTCACCAGGGCTATTGCAGGTAAGAGCAAGGTCGATGATGAAGTATTGGATAATCTGGAAGAGGTGCTTATCACTTCCGACGTTGGTGTAGATACGACGTTGAAGATCATTGAGCGTATCGAAAAGCGCGTAGCCCGGGATAAATATGTAACTACCCAGGAACTGACGACATTGTTGCGCGATGAAATCGCAACTCTGCTTACCGAAAACAATACGGAAGATGCCGAAAGCTTTACTGTGCCGGAAGATAAAAAGCCCTATGTAATTATGGTAGTCGGTGTGAACGGTGTCGGTAAGACTACTACGATCGGAAAGTTGGCTTACCAGTTCAAGAAAGCCGGAAAGAATGTCTATTTGGGAGCAGCCGATACATTCCGTGCTGCAGCGGTGGAACAGCTTGTCATTTGGAGTGAACGGGTAGGCGTGCCTATCGTAAAACAAAAGATGGGTTCCGATCCGGCTTCCGTAGCGTTTGATACGCTTAGTTCAGCCAAGGCAAATGGTGCGGATGTCGTTATCATCGATACGGCCGGCCGTTTGCATAACAAGATAAACTTGATGAATGAGTTGACCAAGATTAAGAATGTGATGAAGAAGGTTATCCCTGATGCTCCTCACGAAGTTTTGTTGGTTCTGGACGGTTCGACAGGTCAGAATGCTTTTGAACAGGCAAAACAATTTACTGCTGCAACCGAAGTGAATGCGCTGGCTGTAACGAAACTGGACGGAACGGCTAAAGGTGGTGTAGTGATCGGTATTTCAGACCATTTCCGTATCCCAGTGAAGTATATCGGCCTGGGTGAAGGAATGGAGGATCTGCAGGTCTTTAATAAAAAGGAATTTGTCAATTCGCTATTTGGAGAATAATAATACCAGATAAGAGTAACTTTTCCCCTCTTGAGAGGGGGCAGGGGGTGTGTTAAAGCCTGTTTTTGGACAGAATTATAACACACCCCTTATCCCCTCTCAAGAGGGGAACTAGTTACTATCAGTTCATAAAATAATATGAGGAAAAATAAAGTAGATATCATAACGCTTGGATGTTCGAAGAATCTGGTCGATTCTGAACAGTTGATGCGTCAGTTTGTAGCTAACGGTTATACGGTGGAGCATGATCCGCATAAAATAAACGGGGAGATCGTTGTCGTTAATACCTGCGGTTTTATCGGTGATGCGCAGGAAGAATCGATCAACATGATTCTGGAACTGGGTGAAGCCAAGAAAAAAGGAAAGATCGGCCAGTTGTATGTAATGGGATGTCTCACCGAACGTTTTCTGGAGGAAATGAAACAGGAATTGCCGGAGGTAGACCGCTTTTACGGTAAATTCAACTGGAAGCAACTCCTTACCGATATCGGTAAGTCTTATCATCGTGAACTGGCTTCCGACCGTGTATTGACCACCCCGAAACATTATGCCTTTCTGAAAATAGCGGAGGGGTGTAACCGAACTTGTTCCTATTGTGCCATTCCTATCAGTACCGGACATTACCAGTCCCTTCCGATGGAGCAGATAGAAGAAGAGGTCCGTTTGCTTGTGGCACAGGGTGTAAAAGAATTTCAGGTGATCGCCCAGGATTTGACTTATTACGGAAAAGATATATATAAAAGGTACGCGTTGCCGGAACTGGTCGAACGTATTTCTGATATCCCCGGAGTGGAATGGATTCGTTTGCATTATGCTTATCCTACCCATTTCCCTTATGATTTGTTGCGGGTGATGCGTGAACGTGCAAATGTCTGCAAATATCTGGATATCGCTTTACAACATATCAGCGATCCGATGCTTACAAAAATGCGCCGCAATATCACGAAGGAAGAAACGTATGCTTTGCTGGAACGCATCCGCGAAGAAGTTCCGGGTATCCATATCCGTACAACCTTGATGGTGGGCCATCCGGGTGAAACGGAGCAGGACTTTGAAGAACTGGTTGAGTTTGTCAAAAAGGCACGTTTCGAACGTATGGGTGCTTTTGCCTATAGCCATGAAGAGGGTACCTATTCATTCAAAAATTATACGGATGATGTCCCCGACGAAGTCAAACAGGAACGTCTGGATTATCTCATGCGGATACAGGAAAGAATATCTGCCGGGGTGAATGAGTCGAAAGTGGGTCAAACTTTTAAAGTAATAATCGACCGGGAAGAGGAAGACGGCTATATCGGTCGTACCGAATTCGATTCTCCGGAGGTAGATCCTGAAGTGATTGTTTTTAAAGAGCACTCATTGAAACCGGGAGAGTTTTACAACGTAAATATCGAAGAATCACAGGCTTTCGACCTTTACGGAAAAGTGTTGCTTTGATATAAAAAGCATTAAGAAGTTTGTCTGTTTACAAAAAAATTACTAATATCGTGGCTGAATCTATAGATGAAGCAAGTATGAAAAACAAGGAGCTGATTACAGAATTATCTGTAAAACTGGGATGGACGTCGAAAGAGGTAACAGAAATGTTAGCCGCTTTTGGGGCTGTGGTCGGTTCGAAACTGGCGGATAATGATGCTGTCTATTTACAGGGATTCGGGCTGTTTGAAGTCAAGAAGAAAGCGGAACGTATCTCTGTTAATCCTGCAAGTGGAAAACGTTATCTGGTCCCACCCAAACTGGTTCCTGTCTTTAAGCCGGGGGCGACCCTGAAATCCAAACTAAAAGAATTGAGCGACAATGAATAGTCGGCTGACAATACAAGATCTGGCCGGTTTACTGGCCGAGCGTACCGGAAAGGATAGGAATAGCGCCGAGCAGTTCCTGAGAGAGTTTATTGCCATCGTATCACAAGGAGTTTTTACCGATAAAGTAGCTAAAATAAAAGGGCTTGGTAGTTTTAAAATCGTTTTGGTAGAAAAACGGGAGAGTATCCATGTGAATACCGGCGAGCGTTTCCTGATACCTGCACATTATAAGTTTTCCTTCCTCCCTGATAAAGAATTACGTGAACTGGTAAATAAACCGTTCTCTTTTTTTGAAACTACGGAATTGAACGAAGATGTTGACTTTACCGATCTGGACGTATCCAATACGGTGGAAGACAAAGAAGCGGAAGATGAATCTGTCGAAGAAATCCTTCAGGAAAGCGAAGAAGTGATCGTTGAAACACCGGAGCCATTGCAGCCGACAGATGATGTCTGTGTTTCTGAAGAACTTCCGGAGGTTGAGCAGCCGGTCGAAGAACCCGCAGAAAATGAACCGGAAGAAGTAATCGAAGAATCGATAGTCCCGGACGAGCCCTCTCCGGCAGAAAATGATATTCCTGAGCAAACCGAACCGGAAAATACATCTTCAGACCAGTTAAAAGAAGAAACGAAGCAAGAACCTTCAGTTGCCAATTATCCTGGCATGGACGGGTTTCAGATTGAAGACGAGGAGCCGACGGCTTCTTCCTGGATCAAAATACTGGTATCCGTCGGTGTCGTTGCCATTGTTGCAATAGCAGGTATCTTCCTGTATCTTAACCGGAGTTTATTCCTGGGATCTGATACGTCGGGATCGACTGTCCTGACCGGTATGTCGTTGCCGGGAACTGCTGTTGTTCCTGAGGATACGACCCGTGTGGAAGAACCCGAAGTAACAGAAGCGGAACCTGAAACGGTAGAGGAGAAGGATACTGTTTCCGTCGAATCCGTAGCGCCGGTAGTCGAGCCTGCGGCACAAACACCTAAAATACTGGCAAAAGTAAAAATAGAACCGGGAAGCCGTCTGACCTTGATCTCTCTTGAATATTATGGGAGTAAAATATTCTGGGTTTACCTGTATGAATATAATAAATCAGTCATCAAGGATCCGAACAATGTCCCCGTAGGTACTGAGATACAGGTGCCTGCACCGGAACTGTACGGAATAGACAAACATAGCCGTGCTTCCGTAGAGAAAGCCGCTGCACGTCAGACAGAAATATTGTCCGGAAAATTGTAACTAAAATCCACGATTTTAAGTAAAATAAAACAAAATAGTTCTCGCTTCGGTTAGTATTATTTAACTGCAAAAGTGAAGGATACGAATTTAACATTTCTAATTTTGTGCAACTATAAAAACAAGCAGAAACAATAACAATATAAATAAGAAAAAAATCTATGAGTCAGACAGTAGACATTCGTGAGTTGAACGAACGGATTGAGAGTAAAAGTTCGTTTGTAAACATGATTACGATGGGCATGGACCAGGTAATTGTTGGACAGAAGCATTTGGTTGAATCGTTAATGATCGGTCTGCTTTCAGATGGGCATATCCTGCTGGAAGGTGTTCCCGGCTTGGCTAAAACACTTGCCATTAAAACATTGGCCTCACTGATCGATGCCAAATACAGCCGTATACAGTTTACGCCGGACTTGCTGCCGGCCGACGTGATCGGTACAATGATTTATAGTCAGAAAAGCGAAGAATTTCAGGTAAAACAAGGCCCGGTCTTCGCTAATTTTGTGTTGGCGGATGAAATTAACCGTGCACCGGCCAAAGTACAGAGTGCACTGTTGGAAGCCATGCAGGAACGTCAGGTGACAATCAGCGAAAACACGTATAAGTTGCCGGAACCTTTCCTGGTAATGGCAACCCAGAACCCGATCGAGCAGGAAGGTACTTATCCGCTGCCCGAAGCGCAGGTAGACCGTTTCATGCTGAAAGTGATCATCAACTATCCGAAGAAAGAGGAAGAAAAACTGATCATCCGTCAGAATATCTCCGGCATCAAACCGGATATCAAACCGATCCTGACAAAGAACGAGATACTGGAAGCACGTAAAGTGGTGCGTGAAGTATATCTGGATGAAAAGATCGAACGCTACATCGTCGACATCGTGTTTGCGACCCGTTTCCCGCAGGAACATGGCCTGGCAAACCTTTCCAATATGATTGCATTCGGTGCGTCTCCCCGTGCTTCCATCAATTTGGCGCTGGCTGCCCGTGCTTATGCTTTTATCAAACGCAGAGGTTATGTGATTCCGGAAGATATCCGTGCCGTATGCCACGACGTGATGCGCCACCGTATCGGTTTGAGCTACGAAGCGGAAGCGAATAACCTGACATCTGAAGAGGTGATCAGCGAAATCCTTAATAAGGTAGAGGTGCCTTAACCTTCGGTTCTGGCAATGCTTTTTTACTGGTGAAAAATGCCTTCCCGGTTTGGGAAACGACTTTGCACCCTTGTAAAATGCTTTCCCGGCGTGGGAAACGACTTTACACCCTTGCAAAATGCTTTCCCAACTTGGGAAACAGTTTTTCACCCTTGTAAAATGCTTTCCCGACTTGGGAAACGGTTTTTCACCCTTGTAAAATGCTTTCCCAACTTGGGAAACGGTTTTACATCAGTTTTGAAAGCACAAATTGAAGAAAAATGGAAACAAGTGAACTATTAAAGAAGGTTCGGCGAATTGAAATAAAGACCCGCGGCTTGTCCCGCAATATTTTTGCAGGACAATACCACTCTGCCTTTAAAGGCCGTGGTATGGCGTTCAGCGAAGTGCGCGAGTATCAATACGGCGACGATATCCGCGATATCGACTGGAACGTGACCGCCCGCTATGTGCGCCCTTATGTAAAGGTGTTCGAAGAAGAGCGCGAACTGACCGTGATGTTGCTGATCGATGTATCGGGTAGTAGAGACTTTGGTTCCGTGAACGTAATGAAGAAAGAGGTTATTACGGAGATCGCTGCGACACTGGCTTTTTCGGCTATACAAAATAACGATAAGATCGGTGTGGTGTTTTTCTCTGATAAGATCGAGAAATTTATTCCGCCTCAGAAGGGGAAAAAACATATTCTTTATATCATTCGCGAACTGATCGACTTCAAGCCACAGGATACGAAGACGGATATCGCTCAGGTTTTGAAATTCCTGACCAACGCCATAAAGAAACGCTGTACGACTTTCCTGATATCCGACTTTATCGACAAGGACGGTTTTAAGGATGCCCTGACGATTGCCAACCGTAAACATGACGTGGTGGCTATCCAGGTGTACGACCGTCGCGAAACCGAACTTCCGTCTGTCGGATTGATGAAGATAAAAGATGCTGAAACCGGTGCAGAACGTTGGATCGACAGTTCTTCCGCCCGTGTTCGCGAAGCCTATAAGGAATGGTGGAACCGCCGGCAGACTATCATGAGCGATTCGTTCAAGAAATGCCGGGTGGATTCGGTTTCTATTCGTACGGAAGATGATTATGTGAAGGCATTGATTGCTCTTTTTGATAAACGTAGTTAAGCATGCAAAAGAAAATAATAAATAAAAGCTTTCTGTTCCTTCTTCTGTTCCTGCTGGCAGGAGGGAAGATGGTGGCACAGCAGACATTGATCGATGTAAAGATCGACTCGGCTGCCATCCTGATCGGAGAACAGACTGTTTTACATTTGACGGTTACGACAGACAAGGACAAACCGGTTCAGATAGTGATCCCCAACGACACATTGATGCGTGGGGTAGAAGTGCTGAGCCTTTCCAAAGCGGATTCGTCGGTTATCGAGAACGACCGCCTGCTGATCAAGCAGGATATTCTGATAACTTCTTTCGATTCGTCATTGTATCTGTTGCCGCCACTCAAAGTAATCGACGGAGTCGATACTGTTTATTCAAACCAGGTGGCCCTGAAAGTTTCGACCATTCCTGTGAATGTGGATAAACCGGAAGAGTTTTATGATATAAAGGATATATGGAAACCGCCTTTCGTGCTGGCAGACTACTATCCGCTTATCTATGGCATATTGCTGGCTCTGTTCCTGATTTGCGTGATTGCCTATATTATTAAACGTATACGCAACAAGCAATCCCTTATCCCGTTCAAGAAACCGGAACCGAAGCTCCCGCCTCACGAGCAGGCTATCAAGGAACTGGATGAGATCAAGCAGCAGAAACTCTGGCAGCAGGGTCGTAGCAAGGAGTATTATACGTTAATCACCGAGACATTGCGTCGCTATATCGTAGACCGCTTCGATATCAATGCGATGGAAATGACTTCCGGCGAAATCCTGGACATTATCCGCAAGCAGCACGAAGCTGATTCGGTTTACGAAAATCTGAAACAGATACTTAATTTGTCTGATTTCGTGAAATTCGCAAAAATGAATCCGCTGCCTGATGAGAATGATCTGAGTATGGTGAATGCATACTTATTTATTAATCAGACGAAGATTGAAGAAGTTGCCGTTCCCGAAGCAGAGACGGATGGGAAAGCAACTGAAACAAACGATTCTAATATAACAAAAGAATAAAATGGTATTTGCAAATCCTACATATCTGTATTTGTTATTGCTGCTTATCCCGATGATAGGATGGTATATCTGGAAGCTCTGCAAAAGTCAGGCTAGTTTGCAGGTATCATCTTCGGAAGCATTCGATGCACCGGGAGCAACTTCATGGAAAGTATACCTGAGACATGTTCCTTTTATATTAAGGATGGCGGCAGTGGCGGTACTTATTATCATACTGGCTCGTCCGCAGTCGACGAATAGCTGGCAAAACACCTCGACAGAAGGTATCGATATTGTGCTGGCAATGGATATTTCCAGTAGTATGCTGGCACAGGACCTGAAACCGAACCGCCTGGAGGCCTCCAAAGATGTGGCGGCTTCCTTCATCAACGGTCGTCCGAACGATAATATCGGGTTGATTGTTTTTGCAGCTGAAAGTTTCACACAATGCCCGCTGACGACTGATCATACGGTGTTGTTAAACCTGTTCAAGGACATTCAACCGGGAATCATCCAGGATGGAACTGCCATCGGCCTGGGATTGGCTAATGCAGTAAGTCGTATAAAAGACAGTCAGGCTAAATCAAAAGTGATTATCCTCTTGACCGATGGTGTGAATAATGCGGGTGAGATTGCTCCGGTAACGGCTGCAGAGATTGCCAAGACATTCGGTATCCGGGTTTATTCGATCGGGGTAGGGACACAAGGTATGGCTCCTTATCCGTTCCAAACGGCATTCGGGGTACAATATCAGGATATTCCAGTCGAGATCGATGAAGCGACCTTGAAACAGGTTGCGGCAACGACCGGCGGACAGTATTTCCGTGCAACGGATAATGCCAGTCTGAAAGAAATCTATTCGGAGATCGACAAGATGGAAAAGACCAAGATCAGCGTTCAGCAATATAGCAAGAAACAGGAGGAATATAAGAACTGGGCCTTGTTGTTATTCGCTTTGCTTTTGGTTGAGATTTTATTGAGAAATACATTGTTAAGAAATATACCGTAAATATAAAGGCTTATGTTTCGTTTTGCACATCCGGACTTTTTGTACTTGCTTTTCATCCTTCCGGTGTTGATCGCATTCTATGTATATGCAATCATCCTGAAGAAAAAAGCAATAAAGAAATATGGTAATCCCGAATTGTTGGCAGAGTTGATGCCGGAGGTATCTCCCAAACGCCAGCATCTGAAGTTTTGGCTATTGTTCGGAGCCATCACGATGGTTATCTTTGTTATTGCGGGACCGCAGTTTGGTTCTAAACTGGAAACCGTAAAACGCCAGGGCGTCGAAATAATGGTTTGCCTGGACGTCTCCAACTCCATGTTGGCCGAAGACGTATCACCCAACCGTCTGGATAAAGCTAAACAGATGTTGTCGAAACTGACGGATGGTTTTAAGGATGACAAGATGGGGTTGATCGTTTTTGCCGGTGACGCTTTCACCCAGCTGCCGATCACTTCCGATTATATTTCGGCAAAGATGTTCCTGTCATCCATCAACCCGTCGATGGTGTCGACACAAGGTACGGCTATTGGTTCGGCTATCAATCTGGCTATGCGTTCATTCACTCCCAGTGAAACATCCGATAAGACAATTATCCTGATCACGGACGGTGAGAACCATGAAGGCGATGCTGTAAAAGCCGCTGCCGCCGCTGCCGAAAAAGGCATTCATGTGAATATTGTCGGCATGGGTGATCCGAAAGGTTCGCCTATTCCTGTCGCAGGAGCCAACAATTATATGAAGGATAAAGACGGCAACGTCGTTATCACGAAGTTGAGCGAACAAATGTGCCAGGAGATCGCAGCCGCAGGACATGGCATGTATGTCCGTGCCGACAATACCAACTCTGCATTGAAAGCATTGCAGAAAGAGATAGAGAAGATGAATAAATCGGAACTCGACAGCAAAGTCTATTCCGAATACAACGAACAATTTCAGACACTGGCATGGATCGCATTGATCCTGTTGATCGTAGACTTCCTTACCTTAGACAGGAAGAACCGAATTTTCAGAAAAGTAAAATTGTTCTCTTAATTCAATGGATAAGATGAGACGTATACGAAAATCAATGATATGGATGGGAGCGCTCCTGTTTTGCTCGGGAGCGGTGTTTGCCCAAAAGGCTGAACGTAAGAACGTACGTGAAGGAAACAAGTTGTATGGCAACGAAAAGTTTACCGAATCGGAAATTGCTTACCGTAAAAGTCTGGAAGTAAATCCCCGTTCAGTTGAAGGAACTTACAATCTGGGGAACGCCTTATACAAACAGAAAAAGTTTCCTGAAGCAGCTGAGCAATACCAGTTGCTGACCGGTATTGCTGAAAAGATGGCTGAAACTGAAGAAGGAAAAGCCCGTCTTGCAAATATATTCCATAATCTGGGCGACATTAGCATGCAGAATAAAGAGTATGACAAAAGTGTGGAAGCATTCAAACAGTCTTTGCGTTTGAATCCGGCTGATGACGAGACCCGCTACAATCTGGCATTAGCCCAGAAGTTGCTGGAAAATCAACAGAATGAGAATCAGGATCAAAACCAGGATCAGCAGAACCAGGACAAGAACGAAGATCAGGAAAATAAGGACGATCAACAGCAACAAGACCAGCAGCAGCAACAGCAAGACGACAAGAAAGAAAATAAGACTCAGCAAGAACAGCAGCAAAATGAACAGATGAGTCGGGACAATGCGCAGCAGATGCTCGATGCCTTCCTGCAGGATGAAAAGGATACGCAGGAGAAAGTAAAGAAAGCACAGGCACAACAGCAACAACGTCGCAAAACAGATAAAGAGTGGTAATTGATACAGAAAACAGAAAAAACAACAATATAATGAGAAGATTAGCTTTCTTATTCGTTCTATTTCTAACAGCCGGGGTGATGGCAAAGGCCGCTGATGTGACCTTTAAGGCAGTCGCTCCGAATGCTGTTGTGATGGGGCAACAATTCAGATTGGCGTATACCGTAAATGCTGAAGCGAAGGCAAGCGATTTGCGGATACCCGAACTTACGGATTTCGAAGTACTGATGGGGCCGTCTCTTGCCACAAGTTCGAGTACTCAGATTATTAATGGAAATGTTTCTTCGGAGGTAGCTTACACATTTACTTATATCCTGATGCCGAAGAAAGAGGGTACGTTTAATATCGGGGCAGCTTCTATCAAGGTAAAAGGAGCGAATTACACATCCAACTCGTTAAGTGTAAAAGTACTTCCTCCGGACAAGGCTGCCGAAGCAAATGGCGGACAAGCCGGAACAGGTATAGGCAAGGATGATTATTTTGTGAGAATGGAAGTTTCAAACCGGAATGTGTATGAACAGGAAGGTTTTCTGGTCACTTTCAAATTATATGCAGCACGCATGTGCGGACTGGAAGGAGTAAAATTTCCGGAGTTTGAAGGATTTCTTGCTCAGGAGATAGAGTTGCCGCAGGAAAAGCAATGGTCGCAGGAACATTATAACGGTCGTAACTATTTCACCGTTGTTTTGAAACAAACAGTCCTTTATCCGCAACGTTCAGGAAAACTGACAATAGAAAGCGGTAAGTTCGACGCTATTATCAGTATTCCGACCCAACGGAAAATAAGCAGCATTTTTGATAGTTTCGATGACATGTACGACAGAGTACGGAAAGCATTGGTATCGAGTCCTGCTACAATAGATGTGAAGCCGTTGCCTTCCGGTAAACCGGCATCGTTCTCCGGTGCGGTAGGTAATTTCACCATGACATCGGATATTAATTCCAATAATGTAAAGACAAATGATGCTGTTACTATTAAAGTGAAGATTTCCGGTAACGGAAATATCAAACTGATCAAGAATCCGGAAGTTGTTTTCCCGAATGATTTCGATACTTTCGACCCAAAACAGGAAACAGATGTCAGAACGACAACTGCCGGAGTAAGTGGAAGCAAAACGATCGAATACATGGCTATTCCCCGTTATGCCGGAGATTTTGAGATACCGGCTATCTCTTTCTCTTATTTCGATCCTAAATCAGGTACTTATAAGACATTGAAGTCCGATCCTTACAAGCTTCATGTAGAACAAGGCGAGGGGGGAAGCAGTAATTCTCCGGTCGTGTCTAATTTCAGCAATAAAGAGAGTGTGAAGTATCTGGGTAAAGATATCCGTTTCCTGAAAGTGAAAGATTTCAATTTCATTGCCAACAACGATATTTTCTTTGGATCGTTCATGTATTACATGTGCTATCTGGTACCGGCCATCCTGTTTATTGTCTTCTTCTTTATTTATCGCAAGCAAGTAAAGGAAAATGCCAACATAGCATTGGTTCGTACTAAAAAGGCAAATAAAATCGCTGTCAGGAGATTGAAGAATGCCGGCAAGCTGATGAAGGAAAACAAGAAAGAAGAGTTCTATGATGAAGTTCTCCGGGCTTTGTGGGGATATTTGAGTGATAAACTGAATATTCCTCAGGCAAGTCTGACCAAAGATAATGTGGAAACCGAATTGGCCAAATTTGGTGTGGATGATACCTTAACAAATGAGTTTATGGATATTCTGAACACCTGCGAATTTGCCCGCTATGCGCCGGCTCAGGCTTCGGATGCTATGGATAAGTTATATGAGTTAACCGTAGATGCCATTGGTAAGATGGAGAATACAATTAAAAAGCAATAAGATGAAAACGAATATAAAGATTAAAAATATATTGTTTTTTCTATTGATTCAGTGTCTGGCATGGACTGCTTATGCGCAGGATGCAGCGATAAAGGAAGCTGAGACTGCGTATACCAAAGAAGATTATGGAAAAGCAATCGAGTTATATGAAGGAATACTGAAAAGTAATGGCGACTCACCGGAGATTTATTATAATCTGGGGAACGCTTATTACAAAGCAGGAAAGATTGCCTCTGCAATATTGAATTATGAGCGGGCGCTGGTTCTTGATCCGGGTGACGCCGATGTCCGTTTCAACTTACAGATGGCACGTCAGAAGACTGTTGACAAGATTGAACCGGTAGACGGATTTTTCCTGAGCAGATGGTTCGAATCCATTCAGAATATGGGAGCAGCTGACTCTTGGGCTAAAATGGGAATCGTTTGTTTCATCTTATTCATCGGATGCTTGATCCTGTTTTTCTTTTCAAGGCAGATTCGCCTGAAGAAAGTCGGTTTCTATATCGGTGTGCTACTTTTGCTTTGCGTGATTATGACAAATATCTTTGCCGCAAATCAGAAGAGCGAACTGGTAAACCGTACACATGCTATTGTTTTTGCTCCGACAGTAACAGTGAAAAGTTCTCCGGATGCAAGTGGTACGGATTTGTTTGTTCTGCATGAAGGAACAAAAGTGTCTGTCAGAAGTACATTAGGCGACTGGAGTGAAATAGCACTGGAAGATGGTAATGTTGGCTGGATGCCGACAAAAGATATAGAAACAATCTGATGGTAGAAAAAATATTAGTTTACGAACGGGATTTGTTCTTCATGCTTAACGGCAGCGATTCTCCTTTCCTTGACCGCTTTATGTGGTTGTATTCGGGTAAGGCAGTCTGGCTGCCGTTAGCCTTTTTTATATTGGTCGTACTGCTGTATAAGAAGAAATGGCGGGAATCTATCCTGATATTACTGGCGATAGTGCTGGTAATAACTCTTTGTGACCAGTTTGCTTCACATGTGTGCAAACCCATTTTTACCCGCTTCCGGCCGACACATCATCCGGATTTTATGGATCAGGTAAAAACTGTCTTTGATTACCGGGGCGGCCGATACGGTTTTATTTCCAGCCATGCTGCTAATGCTTTCGGTTTTGCGACCTTTATGTCATTGTTGTTCCGTTACCGGCTGTTTACATGGACGATCTTCCTTTGGGCTGCTCTTACCGCTTATACCCGTATATATCTGGGGGTCCATTTCATTTCGGATATTGTTCCCGGAGCGATCGCAGGAGTATTCTTTGGCTGGTTGGTATATTGGCTATATGTCAAAGTCCGTCCGGTAGTTACCGGTACAAACAGTAATGCCAGTGAGCTATATTCGGTCGGGCAGAAGCGTCTGATCGTATATGCGATTTTCATTGCTGTTTTAATAATAGCAGTATTTAATGTTCAATTAGTTGCCTGTTTAAGATAAAATAAGCAGTTACAGTTAAATATAACACATGTCGTAAAGCATGTTTGCTAAAAGGTTTATTTTAACGAAATAATTTGTCCCTCTGATTTATATTGCTTAAGTTAGTGCCATTAATTAATAAACGAAGTATTAACCTTCAAAATAAGGAAACCATGACAAAGACAATCACTTTTAATGAATTGCGCAGAATTAAAGACCGTCTGCCTGACGGTAGTACTCATCGTATTGCAGATGAGTTAGGTTTATCAGTTGAAACTGTTCGTAATTATTTTGGTGGATATAATTATAAGGATGGTAAAAGCTGTGGGATACATATCGAACCCGGACCAGATGGTGGTTTGGTAGTTCTGGATGATACAACAATATTTGAACGTGCTTTACAGATACTGGCGGAAACAGAGGATGTATCTGAAGCACAGCAGGCGTAAAGAATTTTACAGTACATAAAAAATCCCATAGCTGACTAAACAAAAACGCTGTGGGATTTTTTTTATTAGTGATATTAGCATTTTCCGATTGTTTAATCTATAAAAACACACGAGTATGGAAGATAAATTAGTAACATTAGCTATTCACACGTTCGAGAAAGCTCAGATTCTCAAAACAATACTTGAAACGGAAGGAATTGAAGTTTATATACATAATGTAAATCAGATTCAACCGGTCGTTTCGGCAGGAGTGCGTGTGAGAATTAAGGAAAGTGATCTGCCTCATGCCTTGCGCATAATAGAGGACAGTAAGTGGCTCAGTGAGGATACGCAGGAAGAAGTTGCAGCCCCGCAGGTGAAAAAGATCCTGATCCCGGTTGATTTTTCTGATTATTCCATTAAGGCTTGTGAACTGGGGATTAATTATGCCTATCATGCAGGTGCGGAAGTAATGATCATGCATGCTTATTTCAGCCCATATTTTCCTTCGGCAATTCCGATGGGAGACACGTTGGCTTACCAGGTAAATGAAGAAGAGTCTGTACAGAACGTGTTGAAACGTGTACAAATTGATATGGAGAACATTTGCACATTGATCAACCGTAAGATGCAGGCTGGCGAATTGCCTAAGGTAAAATATAATTATGTATTACGGGAAGGTCTGCCTGAAGAAGAGATTCTCGCATATTGTAAGGAATATCATCCTACGCTTATTGTCATGGGTACGCGTGGAAAGAGCCAGAAAGATATGGATCTGATCGGCAGTGTCACCGGTGAAGTGATAGAAGTGAACAAAGTACCTGTTTTGGCAATTCCGGAAAACATACGCTTCAATGATTTTGGCGAAGCCAAAAATATTGCATTCGCTACTTCCTTCAACCAGCGCGACCTGGTGGCTTTCGATGAATTTATGGACCTGGTGAAGGGATATGATATTCATATTCATCTGTTCAATATATCGACAAGTAAAGACGAATGGAACGAAATACGTCTGACTGGTGTCCGCGAATATTTCCTGAAACAATATCCGGATGCAAACATTACCCATACGGTACTGGCCGACGGCGATTTGTTGCTGGCTATCGAAAAGTTTGTCCGCGATGAACAAATCGACATGATTGCATTAAGCACATATCGTCGCAATATTCTGGCACGTATGTTCAACCCGTCGATTGCACGTAAGATGCTATTTCATACCGATACACCGTTATTGGTGATGCATGCTTAATACTTAAAATATATAAGAGAATCGTAGCCCCGGTAGTTGTTTGCCGGGGCTTTTTTTATACAATTCCTAGCCGGAGTTGTACAGCTTTTGGTGTGCATTTTTTAGTAGTACCCCCGTATTGTTAATGTGCGTAAAAAAAGGAAAGGGAGAGTCAGAAAAAAACGATAAAAATAGAAAACGGAGAGTTTAAACGACAGTTTGAATCTCAAAGGGAAGAGAAAAAAGAGGAAAATACCTTTCTTTTATAAGAAAGAGATTCTGTATCAAAATGATTGATAATCTAGCGTTATCGGCAGCTAAAGTAATAACTTTTAACGACCGGAGCAAGGTTTTGAGGGACTATTTTATTACAATTTGATAAAATTGAAATAACGCCATCCTGAAAGGTGTAAAAGTTTATTGATTTATTGCAGTGTGTAATGCGTTGAAAAACAGTGTTGTACTGAAATCGTCAGTCCCAACTCTCTTTCTTATAAAAGAAAGAGATTCTGACAAAATGTTAAAATAGCGCTTTTGATGTAGTAAATTAATGATAAAAGGATGATAGGTATAGGACACAAATTAGAAAGGAAAGGAGTCATAATGACACTCTTATCACTGGTATTAATAAGCACAGGTTGCGAGGAACGGATCGACAGTCCGGCGGTGAATCCGTTGGAAGGAAAGATAGTGGAAGTAACGCTCGATCTCGGCTTTGCCGACGAAAAAGACGGATATACTTTGTCTGCACCATCGACAACAAAATCGAATGGAGCCGCTTTCAATTACGCACTTCAACCGGCAGTAACCACGAAAGGAGCGGAGAGTTCCCTGAAACCTGACAAGCTCTATAACCTGGAAATACAACAGTATGATCAGAACGGCAATCGCATAGGAGGCATGAATGCAAATGATGTTGCTGATCACGAAATCGGTTCCGCTTTTAGTCAGATTTTGACAGCAAACTCCGACTGCCAATTGGTGATCGTGGCATGGGGAAAAGGTAACACTAGCACTACCTTGGGTACTGGTAGTCTGGCATCCTCCCAAACTAAAAGTATTAAAGCCTCCGTTATATCCGAGTTAAATCCGTCCAATCAGGAGGATATGAACCAGATGCCTTATGTTCTGCATCTGGAACATGTATGCGTAGAAAACAATACGATTAAAAGTATTGAAGGTAAAGATGTCCGCCTGTTGCTGCGTCGACTCGCAACCCGGCTGACGCTGAACTGGTCTTATTCATACAGTGATTATCAGTTAAAACAAATCCTTTTGCAAAGTATTCCTCTTGATTATAAAGTAGTGACTGCTCCAGATAAAAATGATAAGACATATCCTTCCTTACTGGACCAATACACAACTATACAATTGACGAGTTCCCAAATAGGTACCGGAAATTATTCTTGTTGGGTTCCGGCTAACGTGCGTGGAACGAATTCATTAGCAACCTCCCAGACATACCGTATTAAATCGAATGCCCCGACGGGTAGTTCGTATGTCGATTTTATTGCAGCCAATACTTCTGACCTCAAAAAGAAGTTGAGTTACCGTGTCTATCTGGGTGGTTCTGAATCGACAGACTTCAATTTGTATAGTAATACGGATTATAATTATACGGTAAAGATCAGTCATATTGACTTACCTGTCAATGACCGCCGTGTAACAATTATCGATCCGATAGCGGCATCCGAGAATAATAACAATCTGGTGCCGACTGCCAACTGTTTCATGGTGGCTCCCGGTGGTGCATTCTGTTTTAATCCGTATACATTTTATATAAATGGAGAAACGCAACTTAATGAACAATTACATGACTGGTGTTCTACTATAAAGATTCAATCTGTTAAAGTATTATGGCAGACGAAAGAAAATGGTGATGTAGGTGATCCTGTGCTAGGAGTGGTTAATACATTAGCCGATCATTCAAATATTGTTGATATAAAGAATGGTGAAAGTTTTACGGATGCCCGTATTTATTGTCGTGTCGCTCCAAATACGACAGGAGGTAGTGGACTGATTGCCGCTTATGATGGTGCAAATGGAACAGGAAATATTCTTTGGAGCTGGCATATCTGGGTCACAGACTATAGTCCTGATGCAAAAGGGAATGCCACGGTTCTTACGCCGGAATATAAACGAAAACAAAAATATATTTATAACAGTGACCAATTTCCTATGATGGATCGTAATTTAGGAGCTATGGCCGGTTATACGAATGTGCCTTCTGACCCGTTAGGGATGTCGAAAGCAAATGGATTTCATTATCAATGGGGAAGAAAAGACCCTTTTCCCAGCAGTTACTCAGCAAGTATAAGGAGTGAGGTTTCAGGGGTAAGCGAACCTTCACCTGTTCCGGATATGTTGAATCAATATGGTCCGGATGGTTTATCATATATTGTAAAACAAGGTGTAACTCAAAATGTGTCACTTCAGGAGGCTTATCGGCATCCAACCGTTTTTTATTATTGGGGAATAACTTCTGCATTTACTACCGCAAACTCATGGAATGACTCTAATAATAATAAAACAATTCACGATCCTTGTCCGGTTGGTTGGCGTATTGCTTCAAGAAATAATTATAAGGCATTATTTCAATCAGGGAACTTTAATTTCAATACTTGGGTAACGGGTAATGCAATGAGTCAATCTACCTCACAGTCAGACGGTGGTTATGTGCTGTATTATGAAGCAAAAGGTTCTGGAAATACCACTTATTATAGAATGGCTGGCTATAGAGTTACTACCGATATTTTCAGGCATATAGGAGAGTGGGGATTTGTATGGACCAGAGAAGAAGGGAGTAATATTCATCAGGGTAGTTGTTTTAATGTAAAAAGTAATATTGACTCAAACTGGGGAGCTTCTATGAGGGATAATATGAATAAATGTGATGCACATACAATACGTTGCATTCAGGAACAGAAATAGCATCAAATATTGCCTTCTTCTCCTTTTCGAGAAAGGGTAAGTAAAAATACAAAGGTAATTTCCCCGGACCTGCCAGCAACCGGGGAAAAACGAGTTCTTTGACATGATGAGATTGATAAGATAAAAAAGGGGAGTGAGGCCCTTTCGTAGACTGAAAAAGGATCATATATATAATGTATAGCAGTTCGTATGTTTTTAGAGCATATATCTTGCATCTTATGAAAATAAATGCATATATTTGTCGCACGCTCACTATGGGCGCAACTAAAAACTTATAACTATGAGCAAATTTATTAATCCTTTCTCGGATTACGGGTTTAAACTCATTTTCGGGAGTGAAGTCAGTAAAGACTTAATCATCAGTTTTCTAAATGGAGTTCTCCATGACGAAGTAATCATCAACATCACTTTTCGCAATGTCGAAATGCTGGGCCTGAAGCAGGATCAGCGTCGTGCAGTATTTGATATTTTTTGTGAGAATGAGAAGGGGGAGTTCTTTATTGTGGAGATGCAGAAGACCCGTCAGAAATACTTTTCCGACCGTATCCTGTATTATGCTTCGTTTGCTATCCAGCAACAGTCTATTGTAGGCCGTGAAAAACTGTCACATTTGACGGAAGAAGAGCGTAAGAAACATTGGGATTACAATATAAATAAGGTATATATTGTCTGTATCCTTAATTATGTGATGTCTCCCGGGTATCCGGATAAATACCGCTGGGATGTGGTACGGATGGACCGTGAACTGAAAATACCTTTCAGCGAAACGCTGAACGAAGTGTATTTAGAAATGCCGAAATTTGTATTACCTTTGTCGGAATGCAAGACCATTTACTTAAAATGGTTGTATGTCTTAAATAATATCGAAATAATGGAACGTTTACCGGATGAACTCAACAACCAACTATTCCAGAAGCTCAAAAGCATCGTGGAAATAGAACGTATGTCTGCCAACGAACGTTTGGAGTACGAACTGAGTCTGGCTGTCGAACGCGATTTGCTTTCTGCCATTGATGCCAGTTTTGAAGATGGCGAAATCAAAGGCGAAGAGAAAGGTATAAAAAAAGGTATAAAGCAAGGTCGTGAAGAAGAACGCCGAGAAATAGCTCAAAACTTAAAATCCTTAGGTCTGTCTTTAGAAGATATTTCAAAGGCAACCGGTCTTACTTCCGAAGAGATCGAGCAACTCTAACATTCCCCCTGAATCTTATCAATCGCATCTGTAAAAAATAACAGATGCACCCAATAGTTACGCAGCACCCTGTCGGGTGTTGCGCTGCTTTTTCGTGTGTCTGAATGTAATTGTTAATGTGCGTAAAAAAAGGAAAGAGAGTATATGAAAAATACAGTAAAAATAAAAAACGTAGAGTTTGAACGACAGTTTGAATCTCAACGGGAAGAGAAAAAAGTGAAAATACCTTTCTTTTATAAGAAAGAGAGTCTGTATCAAAATGATTGATAATCTAGCGTTATCGGCGGCTAAAGTAGCAACTTTTAACGACCGGAGCAAGGTTTTCAAGTAGTATTTTACTACAATTTGATAATATTGAAATAACGCCATCCTTTTGGGCGTAGAAGTTTTTTGATTTACTGCAGAGTGTAATGTGTTGAAAAACAGCGGTTATACGAAAGGCGTCAGTCCCAACTCTCTTTCTTATAAAAGAAAGAGATTCTGACAAATTGTTAAAACGGCGCTTTTGATGTAGTAAATTAATGATAAAAGGATGGCAAGTATAGGACAAAAATTAGAAACGAAAGGAGTTATAATGACGCTCTTATCACTGGTATTAATAGGCACTGGTTGCGAGGATAAAATCGACAGTCCGGCGGTGAATCCGTCGGAAGGAAAGACGGTGGAGGTAACACTCAATATCGGTATTGCCGACGAAGAGGATGGGACAGGTACAAGCGCTTCGCCAACCAGTAAGGCAGGCAGTAGCAGCTACAGCGGTTCGGCCTTTGAGGTCGTGTCTGTCGCCGATGTACAGACTAAGTCTGGTATGGATATTCCCGATCAACTCTACAATCTGGAAATCTGGCAGTATAATGAAAGTGGAAACAAGATTGGCGGTGAAGCATTAGGGAATGTCACTATCGGTTCTACTTTTACCGCCAGCCTGACCCTGGCCACCGGATGCAAGCTACTGCTGGTCGCCCGTGGAGCTTCTACTGATTTCGAATCGTTGTCCGGTAAAACTTTATCTGCTGTGCAGGATTTGAAAGTGGAAGCTAAAAAAAGTAATATCAATAAGATTGCTACCAATGCCACCGGTAACGGTCTGGCCAATATGACCTATTATCTTTTGCTGGAAAATGTCAATATCACCTCCGCCGGTAAAATCGAAAGTCCGACGGGCAAAGACGTTCGTCTGCTGCTCAAACGGCTGGCGGTAAAAGTTCAGTTAGACTGGACTTTTACTCAGGAAATGACCAATAAAGGTTACACCCTGAAAGAAGTCAAACTCTGCCAGGTACCGGCGCATTACCGCCTGGTCCCTCAAACAGAGAAAACTGATAAATGGGGCGATGTCTATCCGACCTCCGTTGCCGAGTTTGTCGACTTTTACCGTCTGACAGGAACAGAATTGACAGACGCCAAAGGTACGCAAACCGTCTGGATTCCCGCCAACGCCCGAGGCATATCTCCCTATTCCAATTCCCCTTATTATCGGAATAAGACAAATGCCAATCCAGCGGCTACCTATGCCGAGTTTGTAGTAGACAACAGCGAAAAGAAAGAACGTCTCTACTACCGTGTTTATCTGGGTGGTAACGAAACGGATGATTTCAACCTGTTGGAAAATAAGAACTATCATTGGACTGTAAAAATTAATCAGGCCAATTATGTCAACGACCCGCGTATCCAGTTGCTCGACCAGACACCGGTTAAAAGTACCAATGAACAAACAACCGCTAACTGTTTCATGATGCTTCCGGGTACGAACATCTGTTTCAACCCCTATAAACACGAAGCCGGTACAGATGGCTGGAACACCTATCTGGCTAGCGGAGGAACAATATCCAAGACTATCACTTCTGTAAAAGTCCTTTGGCAGACCAAAGATGCCGGAACCAGTGGTGACCTTGTAATGGGATATGTAGTATCAGACGATAATCATAAAAATTTGGTCAATTACGAGAACCTCGATAATCCATCGACTGCCCTGGTTCACGTAAAAATACCTGTTACCAATGGTGGCAATGCAGTAATAGCCGCTTATAGCGGTTCGACAATCGTTTGGAGCTGGCATCTTTGGATTACTGACTATGTGCCGGCACGCATCAACAGTTTTTCGGAATATGCAACGGCTCAGATATCTTCTTCTAAAGGAACAGTACATAAATATGATTCCCCTTTATTTCAGGAAGGAGGCGTATATGCAGCTAAAGTAATGATGGATCGCGACCTGGGAGCACGCAAAGGCGGCTTCCCTGGTATTACCATAGGTGATGACTTTACGGTAATGGATGCTGTCAATACCTTTGGACTTCTTTATCAATGGGGACGTAAAGACCCATTTTTCCCTTCTGCCGACGGAACAAATAAAGAAACAGATATTATCTATGATGGGGATGGTTTTTCCACTGGAGTAGCTAATATAAAGGCACAAGTATCTATGAGTACAGCTATTGCTAATCCTTCAACTTTTTATTATTATTCAAACGGAATATGGAATACGGAAAGCGGCAGGGCTAAATTCTGGAATGCTGACGGAGGTATGGCTCCCGGAAAAAAGACGATTTACGATCCTTGCCCGAAAGGATGGAAAATTCCTAACTTATTTGCCAGTGACAGAACAATATCAGTTAACAATATTCAGATAAATTCAATTTATACCAATTTCGGAAAGACGTCAAATGGAGATATTGTTAATTCTGTACAAAAAGCAGACTACAGTAAATTCCTTTATTACTATAATAATTGGTATGGCAGTAATACCTCCGTACCGGATAATAACAATCCGAAAGGAGGACGTTTATTTTTGATAGGGGATGCGTCTATAGCAACCAAGACGATCCATAACTCCGTATGGGTATCTGCAAATGCCGAACGGCATTGCATAAATAACGGGAAATTAAGTTATGCTGGAAAGTATGGTCATATATGGGGGGCTGATGCCGAACGTTATTATATGGGATTTCATCCGACAATGGTAGAAGTGAACATTATTGCTAATTCTGCCTATGGCTGGCCTGTCCGGTGTATTCAAGAATAACATTGTTAATGTGCGTAAAAAAAGGAAAGAGAGAGTATGAAAAATGTGGTAAAAATAGAAATCGGAGAGTCGAATGATAATATGAAACTCAACGGGAAGAGAGAGGAGAGAAAAATCTCTTTCTTTTATAAGAAAGAGAGCCGTGTCAAAATGCTAGATTATCAAGCATTATTGGCGGCTAAAGTAGCAACTTTTAACGACCGGGGCAAGGTTTCGGAGTACTATTTTGCTACAATTTGATAAAATTGAAATAACGTCATCCTGAAAGATGAAAAAGGTCATTGATTTACTTTGCGCGTAACACACTGAAAAACAGCGGTTACACAGAAAGCGTCAGTCCCAACTCTCTTTCTTATAAAAGAAAGAGATTCTGGCAAACTGTTAAAACGGCGCTTTTGATGTAGTAAATTAATGATAAAAGGATGGCAGGTATAGGACAAAAATTAGAAACGAAAGGAGTAATTATGGCACTCTTATCACTGGTATTAATAGGCACTGGTTGCGAGGAACGGATCGATAGTCCGGCGGTGAATCCGTCGGAAGGAAAGACGGTGGAGGTAACACTCAATATAGGTTTGGCAGATGAAGCGGACGGATATACTTTGTCTGCACCATCGGAAACTAAATCAAGTGTTACCGCTTTCAGTTACACTCTCCAACCGGCAATGGCAACGAAAGGAACGGAGAGTTCCCTGAAACCGGATAAACTCTATAAGCTGGAAATACAGCAGTATGATCGTTCCGGCGGTCGCATCGGTGGCATGTCGAATGTAGTTGCGGAACAAGAGATCGGTTCCGCAATTAGCCTGACTCTAACAGCAAACCCCGATTGCCAACTGGTGATTGTTGCCTGGGGAAAAGGTAACACAAGTACCACACTGGGTACCGGCAATCTGGCATCCGCCCAAACCAAAAGTATTAATGCTTCTGCCATATCCGAACTTAATCCGTCCAATCAGGAGCATATGAACCAGATGCCTTACGTTCTGCATCTGGAACACGTCTGCGTAGAAGATAATACGATCAAAAGTATTGAAGGTAAAGACGTCCGCCTGTTGCTCCGTCGGCTGGCAACCCGGCTGACGCTGGACTGGACTTATTCATACAGTGGTTATCAGTTGAAACAAATCCTGTTGCAAAGTATCCCGCTCGATTATAAAGTAGTGGTTATGCCAGATGGAACAGATAAAACATACCCCTCTTTATTGGATCAGTATACAACTATACAATTAACAAATACCCAAATAGGTAGCGGAACTTATTCTTGTTGGATACCTGCTAATGTGCGCGGCTCGAACCCGGCAGCCACTTCTCAAGTATATCGTATCAAATCGAATGCTCCGACAGGTAGTTCGTATATTGATTTTATTGCATCCAACACTTCTGAAACAAAAAAGAAACTCAGTTACCGTGTCTATTTAGGTGGTTCGGAATCGACCGACTTCAATTTGTATGGGAATACAGATTATAATTATACGATAAAGATTAATCATACTAACCTACCAGTCAATGACCGCCGTGTAACGATTATCGACCCGATAGCGGCATCCGAAAACAACAGCAATCTGGTTCCGACAGCCAATTGTTTTATGGTAGCTCCCGGTGGAGCTTTCTGCTTCGATCCGTTGATGTTCAGACAGAATGATAAGGATATTGAAAATACAACGCTAAAAGGTTGGATAGATTCGGAAGGTGATATTGCCTATGTAAAACTGCTTTGGCAGACGAAAGAAAACGGCGATGTAGGTGACCCTGTTATGGGAGTAGCTAACTCTGAAACTGACCATACCAATATCGTTGACTTGAAAAACGGTCTTATCTATTGTCGTGTTGCTCCGAACACCACAGGGGGAAGCGGGCTTATTGCTGCTTATAATAAAAATAACCAGATTATATGGAGTTGGCATGTGTGGGTTACGGATTACCGACCTTCGGATACCGGAAATGAAACTGTATTGGAACCGGTAAATAAACGAAAGCTAAGACTTAAAAAAGATACCGAGGTAATCGTTATGATGGATCGTAATCTGGGAGCCTATGCCGGTTATACAGAAGTTCCTTCTTCTATACTCGACATGTCAAAAGCAAACGGATTTCATTATCAGAAAGGTCGTAAGGACCCGTTCCCCGGTAGTTATACATTCACTACTTTACCTGGCGTGTATCAATTTACCCTAAACAAAGACTATCCGCCCAAACACATGCTGAACCGTTACAAAGAAGATGGTATATCCTGGATTATACCAACTGATTTGGGATATACCTCTCTTCGGAATGCCTATATGAATCCCATATCGATAGCCAGGAATAACGGTTCTCAATGGTGTTCGGATAATCCGCTGCCACAATGGGGTACAACGAAAACATTCAACGATCCTTGCCCGGCAGGTTGGAGAATCCCCGGAAGTTCGGTAATACAAGTCTTTGTCGGTTATAATCAGACGAGCATTTTGCCTGATATATTTAACAATGCCACAGCTAATGGCGGATTACTGCTGAAGTATGATGATACCTCAAACAGAACTTATGGACGATTCACCGGTTACCCGCCAAATCAGGCTCAATTAAATTATGTAGGGACGAATGGCTATATGACTGTTTGGGAAAGTAATAAAGTTTTAGCTATCAGTGTATCTAGTGTCATTATTGGAGGAATGAGAGATTATGATGCTCACACCACCCGCTGTATCCAGGAACGGAACTAGCCGGTGCCGACGGTGTATTTAAGGAAATAACACGATTCAAAAACAACATCCGGCTACAAAGCCGGACTAAATAAACACTATTATTAATATTAAATGTAACTAACATGGAAGATTACAACAAAGAGTATTACTGGGAATTTTATCTGCGTGATAACC